>CAKORY010000029.1 GCA_934101795.1 uncultured Bacilli bacterium | reverse complement strand
CACCTCGGAAGAATTTTTGCTCTTTGAGAAAGGCTTTGACTGAGGGCTTGTCTTTGTCTTTCTTAAATTGGGGTTTAAATCATCTTTCCTTTTATTAATATCAGATATAATTTCTGCTTTATCAAAAGTAGCAAGTTTAAATCTTTCAACTATTCTATTAATTCTTGGAGCGTCTTCTTTCCTAACAACTATATCAACTAGGCCATCCATATTTTTATTATCCTTATCTATTAAAGCAGAATACAAAATACCATAAGTTTTAGTTTCTTTTTGAAATCTTTCAAGGTCATCCTTCTTAATAGAAAATACTGTTAAAGGTTTGCCTGACTTTATCATATTAGAAAGTTTTGCTTTACCTGATGTTTTTTCTTTAGAACTAGCAATAGTGTAAATTAATACGGCTAATTCTTTGGCACTACTTCCAGTTATCCTACAAGCAACTTCTACACCTTCTAAAGACATTCTAACCATTTGCTCTGCTGCTTCACTTGATTCGCTCATTTTCATTCATCTCACTTTCATATTTATCTAATTTATTATTCATTTCTTCTTGATGTAATTCTATATTTTTACATATACTTAATTCTTCATTCTCATCATTAATTTTCTTATTTAATTCATTAATCTTTGTTTCAATTCTTTTTAACTCATTAGGATTTTTAGTCCTATATTTTTGTTCTTGTAGTTTCTTTTTTTGAAGTTTTAATTTTTCAATCATATCAATCTCACTTTCTTTAAACTTAAAAAAATCCTCACTAGAATTAATATTGTTCTTAGTAAGGAATTTTATCTCTTTGTTATATCCTTCTAATTTTAATACATCATCTTTCATATCATAAGTAATATTATACTTTCTGATGTTTTTAGGATATATCTTTAATAAATAGCAATAATATTTATATAAACCAATTAAGCCATGTGATTTTCTTTTCTCTCTTGTAAATCTTACAATTTCTTTATCAAATATTGGAATAGCATCAGGTACTTCTGTTTTAATTCTTTCCATTATAGATTTAATGGTATAGTCATCACCATATTGTCTTTCTATTCTAATATTTCTTTTATAGTTTTTACCTTTAACTGATAACTTACCATATCTGTTAGTTACTTCATATCCTTGTTTATTTAATAGACTAATAAAATCTTCATAGGTGGTAGCATTTCTAACAGCATTATCAACATCTCTTTTAGTTCTAGTAGAATAATTATCATATCCTAAATAATACTTAAAATTAATGTGTGTATTAGGAGTTTCTTTTTCTTCTAAAAAAGACAATCCATGCTCTTCGCATATCCTGTCATTTAGACTTCGTAAGAGTGCAGTTGATTTTCTACAACTATTAAACTTTTTACCATCTACAAAAGATACAGAATTAACAACAAAATGATTATGAATATGATTAGTATTTAAGTGGGTAGTAACAACAACTTGAAATCTATCTCCCCACATTTCACTAGCAAGTTCAATACCAATTTTATGTGCCTCGTCTGGTGTTACTTCACCCTCTTTAAAAGATTGATAACCATGAAAAGCCACTATTCCTTTTTCTTTACCAAAAGACTTTTTTACTTCATTCATTTCTTTTAAAGCACTATCAACATTACAATTAATACCTGTAACATAAAGTTGTTTCTCTGTTTTATTAGAATTTTCAGCATAATTTAAAGTTGTTTCTAAAGAATCAATAGGTATTTTAGTTTTTTCTTCATTTTCTATATAGTCTATTGTTCCTTTTAAATTACCTCCAACTTTCCATAAACTTGTTGTTGCTATATTACCACCTTCTTCCATAAAAAAAGACCTATCATTTTGTTGATAAGTCTTAGCATAATCTAAGCTATAAATTGTAATTTGAGATTAATTTATATCAAATTCAATATAAATTTTTTCTGCGACATTTGATGAGTATGGAAGATTTTCTTCTGATGTAAAATACCTTACCAATCTATATTTACCACTCTTTAATTTATCGTATCCATAAGTCCAATCAATTGTTTCTTCTTTTTCTTCATTTGTTTTTATATTATATAAAATAGCATTCCAACTCAAAGTTTCTTTTGGCTCAAATGAAACATATTTACCATTTTCGTATTTTTCTAACGAATATTGTGGTCCATAATAGTATGTTTGATCAGTATTATTTTTCATAATCAAGATTAATCCACTATTAGTTAATGTATTGTTCTTAATTGTCATTAAAATACTTTCATTATTACTTCTAATATATTTTTCCATTGAATTATATTCATCGCCATTTATTCTATAAATTCCATTATAAGGTATTTCAATATACATTTTCCCATTTTTCTTGTAAACAAATAATGTTGATTGCTTATCATCTTTCAAATCAAATTCAATTTTTATAATATCTTCTGCATTTACTGGATAGTCTTGTATGCTTTCATCATCTGTAGTTCTTCCTTTACCACTGCCACTCAATACATAAATAATATCTTTGATTTCTTCGGTATCTGTAATTTCTTTTTTATTATCATTTTTTTCAAATAAAATGCTCTCAATATTTTCTTCTTTAGGAATTGATAATTCGTACTTTTTCTTTCCTCCACACCCTGTTAATCCCAAAACCATAAATCCACATACTAAAATAGTTAATATTGCTTTTTTCATAATCAATCCTCCATTTCAACAAAGTATTATTTATTTGTCAATTCAATTACACCATATAAAAATCAAATCTCATCATACATCTACTATATAAATTGTAATTTATGATTATTTATATAATCTAATAACTTGATATTCATAATGATCATTGGCATTTGAGATTCCTACTGAAATGCCTTTACC
>CAKORY010000028.1 GCA_934101795.1 uncultured Bacilli bacterium | reverse complement strand
CTATTTCTTTAAAATATTGTTCAATCTTTTGATCTTTTCCATTGCTAACAATTATGACCTTTAGTTTACCTTTTAAACTTTCTATCCATTCTTTATTACATTTGGGAATATCTTTCATTTCTTTTCTTAATGTTTCATCAACATCTAAAATTATTCCTTCAATTCCATATTGTTGTTTTAATTTATCAATTGTATTTGAATCTAGTTGATTTACTTTTTCTAATATTATATCTGGCTTTATAAATTTTGATAAAATGTAATGTAATAAGTCCATAATTTTGTCTGCCATTAACTCATCTAATGTTTTCATCTTTTACTCCATTCTCTAAAATTAGCTAAATACCTCCTTGTCAAGCTTTTTTCATATACTTTTCTGTATCAATTGTCATCTTTTTCTGATAATATAAAGTCTATATTTGAATAATCACATTTTTCTAAAGTTTTGTATGTTTTCAAATTAATTGTCACAAATTCAAAGAAATTGTCCATAGTTTTAATATCTTTTTTATTCTTGCAAAAAGCTTTTCTCATGGTATCTTTCCAAAAAGATAATTCTTTTGAGTAATCGTTTATAATGCTTATTAGATATCTTCTTACTGTTCTTTTTTCCTTTTTATGCTCAATAACTTGAGCTTCTATTTCTTTTATTCTTTCTTTATTAATTTCTGTTTCTTTATTAATCAATGCTATTTTTTCATCTTTTAATTTTTCGCTTTTTTTATACATATTTTGCATATATAAATTACTACCAAAAATCATAATAAAAATTGTAATAGAATAAATTATTATATTATGTTTTACATTATCTATAATATTTTTACTTTCATTTATCCATTCTATAATAGATTTACTTGAACAATATATATTTAATTTCGAATTATCAATTTTTTCATTTGTAACTAATACTATACTACCATTATAACTAGGATAAATATCTTCTATAATTATTTTATTTCCATCTTTCTTAAAGTCTAATTCTGAACTAACTTTAATTACATCATTTTTGATATTTATTTCTAATTTATCTATCTTGTCAGAATCTTGATAATTTTTAATGTTTATCATAGTAATATATTCATCATTGACTTTATTACTATCACTTATGAAAATTCCTATTTTTTCACTTGTAAACATTTCTGTTATCGTAAACACTATGCTACTTATTAATACAGAAAATAATGTTGTAACTATTGCTTCAAAAATTATACTTTTTTTACTTTCCATAATTATTCTCCTTTATCTATTTATTATACTATTGAAATATTATTCATATTTATATTCTTCTCTATCTTCTGCAATCATTAAATCAGCATAATTTTCATCTTCATCAATAGGATAAACTATGCCTTCATTTTGATTTAATCTCTTCTTTAAATAATCTGATAATTTTTTATCTGTACAATAAATATAACAACCTTTTTGTCCTCTAGTCATCAAAGTCCTATAAGTATTTTTTATTATTTCATCAGCAACTTTCATAGCATTATCAAAATCTTTCTGGGACATTTTATATATTCCCTTTATTGATTGGTCAGTTTTTGCTCTTTCTGTAACATCTGTAACTATTTTATTATCCTCATATCTTAAATCATTACCTATAATTACACCTACATAGTCAAATTCTAGTCCTTGACAAGTATGTATACATCCTACTTCATTTACTGAATTAGGATCAATTGCCCATGTTTGACTATTACCTAAATTCCAACTCATTGCAAAATTATATTCAGGAATTGTTATATCGAATACGTCTGATTTATTTTTTCCATCTTTTATTCAATTCCAGCAATACCCTGCAAGTAATCTAGCTTTATTATTGATTTTATTTTTTTCAAAAATTATATCTCTTACTTCATTAGGATCATCACATATCTTAATATCATAGTCCAAATCAAATCCCTCATTATTAGCTGTTTTTCTAATATCTAGCACATCATCTAACCATGCAATATATCCATCTGATCCATTACATCTAAATTGTGATTCTAATTCCATTACTTCTGATTCTGCATTTGCTTGTCCAATATACTTTTGTATTTCTTCAACACTTCCAATATCTTTTAAAGTTACCCTTTGAGATTCATCTATAAAAAATATTGAAAATTTAGAGGCTTTTATAATTTCTTTTATTTGATTTTCTCCTAAATTTTGAAACATTCCTGATTTTGCGTTTAATCTGTGTGCTTCATCAACAATTAATACATCAAACTCATTATCAGCAGATTCAACAAATGAACCTGAGCCTTTAAATAAATTATTTATTCTTGTTTTTCTAAAATCTCCACTCAATTTTGTTGCATATACATTTCTTGGAGCCGCATTCTTTGTTACATATGAGCAAACCATATTTTCATTTGTTAATTTTACTAACAAGTTAATCGCTAATACTGATTTTCCTGTACCTGGTCCCCCTTTAACAATTACTACTCTTTTATTTCCGTCTCTATATGATTTTCTAGCCATATCTAGTGCTGTTTCATATACAAGTTTTTGATCATCTATCATTACAAATTCTTCATTACCTTTCAACATACTTGATAAGGCATCTTGTAATGATTTAGATGGTCTAATTTTTCCATTCTCAATCATATATAAAGTTTCTTTGTCATCACCATATTTAATATACTTATTTATAAAATCTCTTAACTTTTCAACATCACCCTTTATAAATGCTGGTGCTTTTTCTAAATAAGTTTTATAATCATCAGATAACAAAGTTGGTGGTGTAACTGCTAAATAATTATGCAAATATGCACATGGATGTAAGTCAATTTGTCTATCTTGTACAGTTTCGTTGTAGTCTTCTATTGTTGTTGCATATGACCATGCTTGATATGATGGATGTGCTACTTCTCTTAATGCATGTCCAGTAACTGTTTTTACAATTCCGTCTTTCCCACTTACAATATCTGCATCAGTCCATTGCTTTAATTCAACTATAATAGCAGTATTTTTTAATTTTCCATCTTTCCCTGTTATTATAAAATCCACCCTTTTTGATGTATTCGGTATTTTAAATTCAATTGCTATTCCTACATTTTCAGGAATATTATTGTCTATTAAAACCTTCATCATATATTGCATAGAGT
>CAKORY010000027.1 GCA_934101795.1 uncultured Bacilli bacterium | reverse complement strand
CATATGTACTTCCAAAAGTAACAAATGTATCAACTTCATCAACATCTAGTTCAATTACCATAAGTGTTAGTGCAAGTAGTGGAACAGGAAGTGTTGTAAAATATTATTATTCAAAAGATAATGGATCAAATTATGTAGAAAGCACATCAAGTAGTTATACATTTAGTAATTTAACAAGTGATGCTACATTTTATGTTAAAGTTTATGTAAAAGATAGTAATAATAGAGAAAGTAGTGTGTCATCAACATCTATTAGAACGAAGATGTCACTATGTTCAAGTGGAACAAATCTAGCTTCATGTATAAAAAATTACAGTAATAAAGGTTCTTCTGTTTCACATATATATCATCATGATGCAAGCTTAACAAATGGGGCTGGAGATAATTCATACAGATTTGCTGGAGCAAGTGATGCAGTAAATAACTATGTATGTTTTGGAACAAATACAAGTCCATGTCCAACAGATAACTTATATAGAATAATCGGAATATTTGGCGATAAAGCAAAATTAATAAAATATGATTATGCAACAACAGCATTATTAGGTAATGATGGGGATTATAGCCGCATGTATACTGATGATTATTATGATGATTCAGGTTATAAAGGAAATAACTTAGCTAATGTTGCAGCATATACATGGAATTATAAAAATAATACATCTATAAATAGTGGAAATGGATCAAATACATGGAGCACAAGTTTGTTAAATAGAACAAATTTAAATACAAATTTCATAACAAATATAGGGGATGAATGGGCAAAAAAAATAGCAAAGATAACATGGAAGGTTGGAGGAAATACATATGATAACATAGTACAACAACCAGCCAAGACAGCATATCAAAATGAAGTAGTACAACCAGTTCCTGGATCAACTTCATCAAATGGTGAAACAGAATATAGTGCAAAAATAGGTTTAATGTATGCAAGTGATTATGGATTTGCGGCAGCACCAAGTGCATGGACAGCAAATTTAAATACTTATCATGGCAAAGACATTAAAAATGTTAATTGGATGTATATGGGGCTTGAAGAATGGACAATTTCCCGTAATGCGGGCAATTCAAATTCTGCTTTTTGTATATATAATAGTGGCTATTTCTACAGCGGCGGCGCGAGTAATTCGAACGGTGTCCGTCCAGTCTTCAGTCTCTCATCTTCCGTAGCTTATGTATCCGGAGATGGAACTAAAAATTTACCAATTCGAATAAACTAGTGGCTAAAGATGAATTTGTAGTTAATATAGGATATAAATTGTATATTTATATTCTATATTTTTTTGAAAAATTATTATTTTTATCAATTATTTCTTGATTTATTAATGAATAATTCGTATACTTTAGTTAGGTGAAGTAAGAATGAATAAGAAAAAAATAATTATTATAATAAGTATAGTAGTTGGAATATTACTACTTAGTACTGGTGGATATTTTTTATATAAATATATTAGAGTTAAAACTGCTAAAGTAGAAGTTAAGTTGTCGGAAAAATTAGAAGCTAATTTTGCTGATACTTTAAGAGTTTCATCTTTTATCGAAAGTATTAATGGTAAGATAGTAGATGATTATGTAATAGATACTGATAAGTTAGGTAAGAAGACTATTAATTTTGAATTTGTAAATGAAGATGGCATTAAAATAAAGTATAGTTATGTAATTGATGTTGTTGATAAAGAAGCACCTTTAATATGGCTTGGTAAAAGTTATAATGTTACTAAGGGAAGTGATGATTATTTACTTGATAAAATTATGTGTGGAGATAATTATGATAGTAATCCTAAGTGTTATATCGAAGGAGAATATAATTTAGATGAAGTTGGTAGTTATAAATTAGTATTTAAAGCTGAGGATAGTAATGGTAATAAAGCAGAAAAAAAATTTACTTTAAATGTAAATGAGCCTAAAAAAGGTGGAAGTAATAGTAATACTGAAAAAGTAACTACTGATTTCAGTCAAATAGTTAAAGATTATAAAAATGATGATACACAAATTGGAATTGATGTTTCTAAATGGCAAGGAGATATTGATTTTAGTAAATTAAAGGCTTCTGGTGTAGAATTTGTTATTATAAGAGTTGGTTCATCAAATGGTTTAAATGGTGAAAATTTTGTTGATAGTAAGTTTATTCAAAACGTTAAAAATGCTAATGCTGTAGGTATTCCAGTTGGGATATATTTTTATTCATATGCAAGTACAATAGATAGAGCTATAAGTGATGCTAAATGGATTGTAGAGCAAATTAAAGATTATAAAGTTGATTTGCCAATTGCTTTTGACTGGGAAAACTGGGGTAGTTTTAATAAATTTGATGTAAGTTTCTTTGGTCTTACTAATATTGCTAAAGGCTTTATGGATACCATTAAAGATGCAGGATATGATGCAATGCTTTATAGTAGCAAAACATATTTGGAAAATATATGGTTGCCAACTTCTTATCCAGTATGGCTTGCACATTATACTAAAAATACTAATTATACTGGTGACTATTCTTTTTGGCAAATATGTAGTAATGGTAGAGTAGATGGTATAAGTGGAGATGTGGATATTAATATAAGATATATTGAAAAATAGATAATATAATAGTATAATTTAGGTATGGGTGGTTTTATGTGGATTGCAGTTACATTAAGCAATAGTAATAAAGATAAAATAGTAGAGTATATAGAAATGCTTTATCAAAAGTATGGAGAAAAGATAACAATTACTTTAAATTCTTCATTTGGTTTTAATGAAACATTTATTATTCTTTATGATATATTAGATAAAATTAGAATTAAAAATATACCTGTTTCGATGGGGCCTCAATTTTTAGAAGATGGATTTTTTATAGAAAATAAATTGGAAACTAGAGAAGAATTATATTTTACAACTCTAGGAGAAAGAATAATTTGGTTTTTGGATAATTATAAAGAAAGTTTTAATTTTGATAAAATAGCATTAGTTGAAGATACTTTGGGTGTAGACCCGATTATAATGAATAGACATGGGGTTGATTGTGATTTATATTTTGTCTATAATCATAAAGTAATTGAAGCAATAGATGAACTTATAGATAATCAAAAGTATCATTTTATGAAATTAGAAAGAAAGAGGTAAAAATGGCTACGGAGATACTAGTAAATTTAAATAAGAAAAGTGATTTTTATAATAAGTTTAATAATCATAAAATTAATGAGAAATTAAGTGACTATATTTATAATGAAAGTTTAGAAGGAAGTTGTAAAGATAAAATAATTATAAATATAGATAGTAAAGTTAAAATAAGTGATGATGAAAAACAAGATATGATTGACATTATAAGAAAAAATTATGGAATAATGGTTCAAGATTTACTTTATTCTTATGAAAAAGAGCAAGATAAAAAAGCTATTCTTTTAGTTATTGGTATAGCTTTACTTATTCTTTATTATACAGGATTTTCTAGTATTTTAAAAGAAGTTATTTTAATGATGGGGTGGATCTCTATTTGCGGTTCTGTTTATGGTCTTATTTTTTCATCCACTCAAAGTTATGTTAAAATTAATAGGCTTAAAAATTTATCTAAAGCAAGAATTTATTTTAATTAATTATTAATGTAAAAGAGTCAACTTTGTCTAGTTGACTCTTTTGAAATTATAATAAATTTATAGTTTTTCTATTTCTTCTTTAGTTAGTCCAGTAATTTCAACTATTTCTTCGATAGAATAATCTTTTTTTAGTAGGTTTGTTGCAATTTCAGTTTTTCCTTCGGTTTTTCCCTTAGCTTGTCCTTCAGCAAGCCCTTCAGCCAAAGCTTCCCTACGAACAAATTCATCTCTGGTATTTCTAACTAACAATTCATCTTCTTCTGGTGTAAGACCATAAACAA
>CAKORY010000026.1 GCA_934101795.1 uncultured Bacilli bacterium | reverse complement strand
GCACAAAAAAATCAACTATTTCTAGTTGACTTAATCATTAACGTCACATTGGTGCGACGATTTTATCTTATGGAGCAAGTGAGGAGAATCGAACTCCCATCCCAACCTTGGCAAGGTTATATTCTAACCATTGAACCACACCTGCGTAAATAAATTGTATCAAATTTATAAAACTTTTGCAACAATAATTGATAAAAATGTTAATATTTGTTATACTTTTTAAGTAAGAAGGGATAAAAATGAATGATAATATGAAAAATACCTTTAAAAATTTTAGAAAAAATATTGTTGAATACATAATTACTAATCGTTTATTTATATCATATGTAATACTTTCACTTATTGCTACGATATGTCTAAGAAAATTTACGATTGATTCTGCTTTTAAGTTTAAGCCACTCATAACAGATTTAGGATTTATTCTTTTAATTGGAAGTTTTGGTTACTTAATAAAGCCCAAAAATCAATTTAAGTATTATTTTGGTTGGTTAATAATTTTTAATTTAATGTGTTTGATTTCATCAATATATTACAGATTTTTTACATCATTTCCATCAATCGGAGAACTTGCCACGATGGGGCAAACTGAAACTGTTACTGGATCCATTTTAGATAAGCTTAGATTTTCATATGGTATTTATATAATTATACCTATTATATTTTATTTAATTCATAAAAAACTATTATCTTCGTCTTATTATTATTTTATTGATAAGATTGAAAAGAGTAAAAAAATGTTTGTTAATACTTTAGTTATTAGTTTATTATTTGTAAGTTATACATTTGGAGTAGCTACGAATACTGATTATAGTAGACTTTCTAAACAATGGAATAGAATATATATTGTAGAAAGATTTGGTATTATAATGTATCAATGTAATGATTTTGTACAATTTTTAAGACCTCAATTAAGTAGTTTATTTGGTCAAGAGAAAGCGGTTTTAGAATTTAATAATTATTTTGATAAAAAGGAAGAACATAAAGATAATAAATATACTGGCATATTAAAAGGTAAAAATATTGTATTTATACATATGGAAAGTATGCAAAGTTTCTTAATGAATTTAAAATTTAATGGGGAAGAAGTAACTCCAAATTTAAATAAACTTGCAAATGAAGGAATGCATTTTACTAACTTTTATCCTGAGGTGTCTACGGGAACATCAAGTGATACTGAGTTTACTTTACTTACTGGTTTAATGCCAGCATCTAGTGGTACAGTATTTGTAAGTTATTATGATAGAAACTATTTTACTATACCAAAATATTTAGCAAGTAAAGGCTATAATACTTTTAGTATGCATGGTAATTTATCTAGTATGTGGAATAGAAATAAAGCCCATCCATCTTTAGGATATAAAGATATGTATTTTCGTGATGTATTTGAATACACTGATAAAGATGTTATAAACTTAGGAATAAATGATAAATTATTCTTTAAAGAAGCTATGCCAATTTTAGAAAAAATAGAAGATTCTAATCAAAACTATATGGGAACAATTATAACTTTATCTAATCATTCACCATTTAAACACGCAAGTATGCATAGTGATATTGATTTAACTAGTTATTATGAAACTACTGATAGTAAAGGAAATACTATAACTAAAAGTTATGATTATTTATCAAATACACCAGTTGGTGAATATATTAAAAGTGCAAATTATGCTGATAGTGCTCTCGGAGAATTTTTAAATTATATTAAATCATCTGATCATTTTAATAATACTGTATTTGTATTTTATGGTGATCATGATGCTAAATTAAGTAGAAGTGAAATTAATTATTTATATAATTTAAATCCTGAAACTGGTGATGTTTATTCTAAAAATGATGAAAATTATGTAAATTATGATTATTATGCTCATGAACTTAATAAGAAAACACCTTTAATAATTTGGACTAAAGATAAATCTTTACAAAGTATATTTAAGGGAGATATTACCTATAATATGGGTATGTACAACGTAGCAGCTACTATTTTAAATATGTATGGTATTAATAATAAGTATAATGTTGGTGAAGATATATTTAATATTAAAGATAATAATATAGTTGTATATCCAAATGGTAATTTCTTAACAAATAAAGTTTATTATAATAATTCAACTAATGAATATTTATCTTTAAATGGTGAAGAAATAACTAAGGAATATATAAATGATAAATCATTAGAAACTGAAAACAGATTAAGTGTTTCTAATGCAATTATAGTTTATGATTTATTAAAAAATAAAGATATGAATGGAGAATAGGATGAAGAAGAAGTATAAATTATTATTACGTATATTAGTAATTTGTATAATTGTTATAATTGGGTTGCTAGTAGTAAAAAATATAGGTAAAAAAACACCTAAAAATGATGTTAAAGTTATAGATAGTATTGTAGATTTTTCTTATACGTTAGATGAAAGAGATTCTAATTTAATGAAAGATACATATAAGGATTTAAAAAAAGTATTAAGTTCTAAAGATATTGATTATGAAAAGTATTCTAAATTAATAGCAGAGTTATTTATTATAGATTTATTTACTTTAGATAATAAAATTAATAAATATGATGTTGCTTCTTTAGAATATGTTTATCCAGATAATTTAGATAATTTTAAATTAAATGTTCAAGATACATTATATAAAAATATTGATGATAATACTTATGGCAACAGAACAAAAAAATTACCTATTGTTAGTAGTATAGAAGTTCTAGATGTAAAGCAAAGTACATTTAAATTAAAAGATGAAGATGTAAATAGCTATGTTGTATCTTTAAAATGGAGTTATGAACAAGATTTAGGATATGATAAAGAAGGCATTGTTACTTTAGTTAAAAATGATAAGAATGTATATGTGGTAGAATATAAAGCGGGTGCAGTAAATGAATAAAATGATTAAGAAATTAAAAAGATCAAATAAAGCATTAAGATTAATTTATTATTTGACAAATATTACATATTTAATAGGTTTAATTTTATTTATAAAATCTATTTTAAGTTTAACAGGTGTTGAAACATTACTTAGAATAGTTGTTATTGTATTGTTTGTTTTGTATTTATTATTTTATTCATTTTGGAACTTACTTAATTTACTTCAAAGAAAGTATAAAGGGTTAATTATAACTACTTTAATATCTATTTTGCTTACTGTTATATTTTTTGTGGGAAGTTATTATATAAACTATATTTATAAAAATTTAGATGGTATGCAAGAAAATGAAAAAATTATTTATACAACATATTTAATTACTTTAAAAGATAGTAGTTTTAATGAAGAAAGTAAAATTGGGATAATTAATAAAACGATAGATAATGATAATCATGAATTATCTACGAAGTTATATAAGAATAAAAAACTTGATAATGATACTACTGAATATAATGATTATATTAAAATGATAGGGGATTTATATAATGGAAATATTGAGGCAATATTTGTTCCTGGTAATTATGTAACTTTATTTAAAAATGAAAATGGTTTTGAAAATATAGCTAGAGATACTAAAGTTATATATGAATATAGTGAAAAAATGCAAAATGAAGATTTAAATCTAGTTAGTAATAAAGATTTTAATGAACCATTGACATTCTTATTTCTTGGGGTTGATTCTGAGGGTGATGGACTTAATGCAAATGCTGCTTTTAATGGGGATACTTTAATGCTTATGTCTTTTAATCCAAAGACTTTAGATGCTATACTTTTATCAATTCCAAGAGATACTTATGTACCTATTGCTTGTAATAATAAAAATTATGCTAAGATTAATTCATCTGCTGCTTATGGTACTAGTTGTGTTATTAGTACAATTAATAATTTACTTGGTATTAATATAGATTATTATGTTAAGATTAATTTTAAAGGTGTTGTTGATTTAGTTGAAGCTGTTGGAGGGGTGGAAGTTAATGTTGAAGCTCCGAGTTATATGGCTGATAAATATGGTGGAAAAGTTTGTGAACAAAATAGTGATAGACAGTTTGGAAATAAACTTGTTTGTATGAATCCTGGAATGCAAACTTTAAATGGTGAACAAGCACTTGCTTATGCTAGATGTCGTCATATGTATATTGGAAGTGATTTGGATAGAGTTAAACATCAACAACAAGTAGTGGAAGCTTTAGCTAATAAAGCTATGCATTTTTCAAGTATTAAAGAATTTCAAAATATTTTAAATGCAGTTAGTAAAAATATAGCTACGAATATGGATACTGATACTATTTTATCTGGTTATAATGTTGCTAAAAATGTACTTGGTAATAAACTTTCTGGTAAAGATTCTATTAATATAGAAAAAGCTACTTTAGAAACATATAGTTTAAATGTTTATGTTCCTTCACAAGGAAGAAATACTTCTGCTCAAGGATATTATAAAGATAGTTTATTAGATATTCAGAAATCTTTTAATGTTATACTTGGTAAAGAGAAAAAAGAATTAATTAAAACATTTAGTTTTTCTGTTAATGAAACTTATGAGAAAAGTGCTCCGGGTAAGGGTAAGAGAACTGGGGCTTCTGGAGAACTTCTTCCTAGTTTTGTTGGTAAAACAGTTAGTGAAGTGGAAAGTTTTGGAAACAGTCATAATATTAAAATAAATGTAAGGTATGTTGATAGTGGTAGTGAATATTATAATAGTGATGTTGCAGTGGGGTTAGTTGGTAATCAAAGTGTTCATAAAGATGTTTTATTATCAACTGTTTCTGAGCTTACTGTTTATGTTGTAAATAGTAAAGAAACCAATAATAATGTTTCAGAAAAAAAATCCGATAATAGTAGTAAAAGTAATGATAATAAAGAACAATTAAAAGATGATGATATTATAAAAAATATGATTAGTTAAAAAATATGTAACCTCAAAAGAAAAGTTCAAAAAGACTTTTCTTTTATATTTTTTTATGCTATTATAAATTTATAGCATAGAGATACTATTCTATGTGGTAATAACTATTGTTTTTTAGAAAGAAGGAGTGAAGACATGGAAAAAAGTAAAAAGAATGCAATAGTATTAAGTATAATAGCAGTAGTTACATTAATTGCCTTAGTAGTTGGTGCAACATATGCATACTTTAAAGCACAAGGGGGAACAGGAAGTTCTACGGAGGTTAAGGTTACAACATA
>CAKORY010000025.1 GCA_934101795.1 uncultured Bacilli bacterium | reverse complement strand
TTGTCACCTGTTAATTACAGATTACAATCCATTAGTATTTAATTAAATAAACTGTCCAACTTTTGGGGTTCAGTTCATAGGACTAAGTGTCATTTTTTTATTATAGTTATTAGTAAAATAACTAGGAATAAAATGGTACAAATAAAGTCCAAAACCCTTAATATAAAAGTTTTATTCTTCATCGTATCAAACCTCCTCTCTTTAAAAAAGATTTGGTAGACACTCAACAATTGAATTATTTCCTATGTACATTAGTATAACATAGTGGCTTAAATAAAGCAAGCATAATTATCACATTTTCATAATCCACATTATATTAAAGACTACTATAAAAAGCATTTTATTAGCAATTATTTTAAATTTCTATTTTGCAAAAAAATATTGACAAAAGACAAATTTATATGATATTATTTTTATGGAGAAGATTAATTCAATTTTGGTATGTTGAATGTCTACCTTATATATTGGTTAGACATTTAATCTTTGGACTAAGTCCTTTCTTTATAATAGTTATTAGTACAATAACCAGGAATAAAATGATAGAGGTGAGCTTTAACACTTGAATAACAAAAGGTTTAGTTTTCACATTTATCAAACCTACTTCTCTATAAAAAGATTTGGTAGTCATTCAACAATTGAATTATTTCCCATATGTAATATTACATCATAGGATTTACATATGTTAGCAATAACTAAATTAATCATTTTGATTTAGTTATTTTTTATTTTAATAATAAAACTAAAAAATAAGCCCTAAATGTTTATTCATTCAAGGCCTATTTTTTTATGTATTTTCTTATTCTAGAGAATATGTTTTTCTTTTTATTTTTTTCAAATTCTATAGGCATTACCATTTCCAAATCTTTATTTTGCATATTATTTTTTGACAAATAATCTTCAAAAGTTTCAAAAAAATCTTTAACTGATTGATGTGCCAAACCTATAAATTCATTGGCATTTTTATATAACTTTTTATCTGCATGCACAAAAATATCTACAGCATTAAAATCTTTAAATCTTATTACTTCTGCACCAAATGAAACATAGTTTTTTAAATCATTTTCATCTTCATCATTTAATTTTATCAATAAATAACTTGTTCCATTATTTTTCCTGTTATATCTTATTGTTTTACCATTTGGATCAATTCCAATATTTAATAAAACTTTAGTAATACTTTCTTTAAGTGATGAAAATATACTAATTTCAAATAATTCTATTTCTGTATTTTCTTTCATCAATAATTCCTCCGTTTGCCTATATTATAAGCGCATATAAATATTTGTCAAGAAAAATTATCATGTTAATTTGACATTAATAGCCCAAAGCTTTAATATTGACGATAAAAATGAATGTGATTTTGTTTCTAGACTAATTATTAAATATGTAAATGGAGAGTTTTACATTTATTGTAATATTTTTTTGAAAAACTTGGTATTAGTAACGATAGAATTGTTCTCACCTGTTGGTAGTGGTTTTTGGAGTAAAAATTTACAAATTGGGAAGACATTACAAGAAGATATAATAGAAATGTTTTATAATACACTAAAACAAAAAATAATTGATAAAGGACTAGAAAGAACAAGAAGTATTTCCGTAAAATAGCTTTTTTTATAAACTTTACATTTTTTGATAAATATAGTATAATACGTGTATTGAGGGGAGGAGAAATACTATGAACAATAGTCATTATCAAAAATTTTTTTGTTATGGTTGTGGTGAAGAAAGTGTAGGATTACTAAAAGATATTCAAACACCTAATGGAATAAGGGAATGTATTATTTGTACTAAATGTTTTGGAATAATTAGTCTATCACTTCTTGACAAATTTAGTAAAGGAATAAATGAGTTTAGTGAAAAAACGACAAAAATAGAATTGGACCCAACTACTAAATTTGCTAGAGGAAGCGAAGAATATAATAATTATTATTACCCTAAAACAAATAAAGATGGAATGCCTAGATAGAATTATCTTTCTAATTGTGCTTATTTTCAAAATAAAACTACTTTCAAATTAAATTGAGAGTAGTTTTTTATTACCATGAAAATTTAAATAATAATCAAATTATGGTGTCCTTGACAAGAATCGAACTTGCGACCTAATGCGTCGGAGGCATTCGCTCTATCCAACTGAGCTACAAGGACCCATAAACATTTTATCATTAATTCTTAGAAATAGCAATTAGTACTCTATTTTCATCAACAAAGAATTCTTCATTTGCATTTTCACTAAATTCTAACTTAGTTGCAAGAGTTTCTTTCTTAATATAGTCACTAAAGTCTTCAATTGCGTTTTTAACATCATCATTTGCGTTATAGATAATACTTATTCTATCAGTAAGTTCATAGTTGTTATTTTTTCTCATTTGTTGTACTTTTGATACTATTTCACGAGCTATACCTTCATTTATTAATTCTGGTGTAAGAGTTGCGTTTAAAATAACAAAGTTATTATTTTCCATACCAACATCAAAGCCTACTTTAGCATCTATTCTTATATCTACCATATCGCTATAAATATCAGTATCATTTCCTGCAATATTCATCTTTATACTTTCATTATTTTGTAGTTTCTTTATATCAGTTAAACTTAAAGTAAGTAGCTTTTCTTGGAACTCTTTAAGATTTGCCCCGAATACTTTACCTACTACTCTAAAGTTTGGTTTAACAGTAAAGTTCATATAAAGTGATGTATCTTGAATATATGTAACTTTCTTAACATTTAATTCTTCTTTGATTAGTTCAGTAAGTTCACCAATAACCATACTATTTTTACCATCAATTAGGATTTCACTAAGTGGTTGACGCACTCTTAGTTTTTGTTCTTCACGAATATTTCTACCAATACTTATAAGCTCACGAACTAAATCCATTTTTTCTTCAAGTAAGTCTTCTAGTTTACTTTCATCATATTTTGGAAAATCAGCTAAATGAACAGATTTTTCTCCAGTTAAATTAGTATATATCTCTTCAGAAAGGTATGGAACTATAGGTGCCATCATCTTAGATAAGCCAACTAATACTTCATATGTTGTAATATAAACAGACTTTTTACTATTGTCTAAGTTACTTGCCCAAAATCTATTTCTATTTCTTCTTATATACCAATTAGATAAATCATCAGATACAAAGTCAGTTAAAGCTTTTACAACTTTATTTAAATCGTATTCATCATAAGATTCAGTTACATATTTTAAAAGTCTATTGTATTTACTAATTAGCCATCTATCAATATCTTCTCTTTCTTCTAAAGGAACATTACACATATTTATATCAATATCATCAATGTTAGCATACATTGAAAAGAAGTTATAAGTGTTTTTAAGAGGATTAAAGAACTTAGAATGAACTTCTTTTAAGCCATTTATATCAAATTTAAGTGGTACCCAGACTGGTGAAACATATGGAAGATAAAATCTTACAGTATCTGCTCCATATTCCTTCATAGTTGTAAATGGTTCAACAATATTACCCATTGTTTTACTCATTTTTTTACCATTGGCATCTAAAAATAAATCATTAACTAAAACATTTTTAAATGGACTTACCCCTTTTACAAATGTAGAAATAACAAGTAGTGTATAGAACCATCCACGTGTTTGATCTATTCCTTCACAAATGAAATCTGCTGGAAATTGAGTTTCAAATAAATCATTATTTTCAAATGGATAATGATATTGAGCAAATGGCATAGAACCAGAATCAAACCAACAATCTATTACATCTTTACATCTAGTTATAGCTTTACCACATTCAGGACATTTAAGATGAACATCATCAATATATGGTCTATGTAGTTCAATTGTTTCATCAATGTTTTCAATTGCTTTTTCTACTAACTCTTTACGAGAACCAATCATTTCTGTGTGTCCGCATGAACAAATCCAATATGGAAGTGGTGTTCCCCAGTATCTAGAACGTGAAATTGCCCAGTCATTTAAGTTTTCTAGCCAGTTGCCAAAACGTTTTTCTCCAACATATGATGGATACCAATTAACAGTTTTATTATTAGCAATAATTTTATCTTTAATTTTAGTAATTTCAAGATAATAACTTGGTTTAGAATAATAAATAAGGGGTGTATGACATCTCCAGCAATGAGGATAGTTATGAACTATTCTTTGTTTTTTAAATAGTTTGTCATTTTCTTTTAAGTATTTAATTACTTCGATATCAGCATCAAATACAAGCATGCCTTTCCATGGTCCTTCAGTATATTTACCATCTTCACCAACTGGATTTAAGTAAGGTAAGTTGTATTTACGACCAACACTAGCATCATCTGCTCCGAATGCTGGGGCTAAATGTACTATTCCTGTACCATCTTCAGCGGTTACGTACTTATCACAGCAAACAAAGAAACCTTTTTTATTAACAGAAAGTTCTGGTATTAATTGTTCGTATTCAGTATATTCAAGACTACTTCCTTTAAAAGTATCAAGTATTTCTACATCTTCACCTAAAACTTTAGAAACAAGTGATGTTGCTAAAATAAATTTAGTACCTTTACTTAAAACTAAAGAATAGTCATAATCAGGATTTACACATAAACCAACATTTGCAATTAATGTCCATGGTGTTGTTGTCCATACTAAGAAGTATACATCTTCACCTTTTTTCTTCATTGGTACAATTACAGTATCAACACTCATTTCTTCATAGCCTTGAGCAACTTCATGTGATGCAAGACCAGTTCCACATCTAGGACAATATGGAAGAATCTTAACTCCTTCATAAAATAATCCTTCTTCAAAAAACTTTTTTAAAATCCACCATTCTGTTTCAATATAGTTATTATCATATGTAACATATGGGTGTTTAATATCTATAAATTGTCCCATTTTTTCTGTTAAATCAGTAAATGTATCTTCATTTTTCCAAACGCTTTCACGACACTTTTGATTAAATTCTTTGATACCATATTTTTCTATATCTTTTTTACCTGTAAAACCAAGTTCCTTTTCTACTTGTAATTCTACTGGCAATCCATGAGTATCCCATCCAACTTTACGAAGAACTTTATATCCTTGCATAGTTTTATACTTGCAAATAGTATCTTTTAAGAATTTAGCAACCATATGGTGAAGTCCTGGATGTCCATTAGCTGTTGCAGGGCCATCATAGAAAACAAAATATGGGGCATCTTTCCTATTTTCAATAGTTTCATTTAAAATATCTTCATTTTTCCATTTTTCAAGTATTTTACTTTCAGTTTCATAAGCACTTTCTTTACTTAAACTTTTAAATCTTTCCATTTTCTTACCTCCAAAATAAAAAGGATAGCACCAAAAGGAGTCAATAAATGACGGTACCATCCCTTAATTAACTTAATTTTGATAACGGAATAACCCGATTAATCTCCGTAAGTGATACATATTTAATTCTTTTATTAGCTTCCACCAAATGCTAACTCTCTTTAAAAAGACTTTTAAATAACGTCTTACATCACAGATTACTTAATATAGTATACACTATTCTTTATTTATGTTCAAGTCAAAATTTAAAAAAAGCAACAAGTATTTCATTTTTTTGAGCGAAATAAATGTGTTTACTTGTTGCTTAGCTACATAATAACACAGATTTTTACTTATTGCAAGACTTTGTTGCTTATTTTTTAAAATATCTATAAGTTTTATGTAGTTCAAGATTGGTACCAGTTATTTCAGCAAGTTTTGATACTGTTACTACCTGATAACCATTTACATATAACAAAGGAAGTAATTTGTTAATAGCATCTATACTAGTTTTATGTATATCATGAAATAAAATAATATTACCATCATTTACTTCTTTTAAAACATAATCAGTTAAATAATCACTATCTTTATTTTTCCAATCTAACGTATCAATATTCCATAAAATAAACGATGCATCTAAACTTTTTTTAATTTTTTCATTAATTTCCCCATACGGAGGTCTAATTAATTTAAAAGTAGATCCAGTTATACTTTTTAAAATATTATTACTTTTATTAAATTCTTCTTTTATTTCTTGAAGTTTTTGTCTTTTAAAATTCTTATGGGCATATGAATGATATCCTATTTCCATTCCATTATTATATACTTTTTTTACTGTATCTTTATAATTATTTAAGTTCTTCCCTAGCATAAAAAATGTAGCACTTGCTTTATTATCTAATAAAGTATCTACTAAATTACTTGTATATCCTCCAGGGCCATCATCAAATGTTAAAGCTACTATTTTCTTATTTTTATCTATTTTATTTCCATCTTCATTTTCATAGGTATTATCTAGTTTTACTGTTATATCTAGATATTCTTTTATTTCATTATAATTTATATGAAGTGATAACTCTTCACTTACCATAGGTTCTATTTCATAATCATAAAAATACATAATAAGTTCATTTTCTTTTAAATAATAACTATTAGTTTTATTAAGAAGTTCTAACTTACTGGCAATAAACTTTGGATATTTCAAATATAAAAGTTCTTTTACTTTTTTAAAGAAAGCATCAACCGTATCATTTTTTAATATACTTTCAATCGATACTTCTTCACCAGTTTTAAAATTAAATATTTTAGAGATATATCTATCATCAACAATACTTACAATATTAGTTATTTTATCATCAAAATCTATTCTACTTACTAAATTATCTTGCATATTTTCATAATCACTTATATCACTTACACTTACTTTTTTAGTTTTTTCTTCATTATTTGGATATGCAAAAGAAAAAGTTTTAAACAAAGAAATTGCCACAAGTAATAAACTTATGGCTATAAAGCCTAATGCTTTTTTCTTTATTTTATACCTTTTTCTTTTCATTTAATCACAACCCTTTATATATTTTTTATATTCTTTTTATTAAATACAACAAATGATGTTATAACCATTATTAAGAAATATATTATACATACAATAATTGCATGAGTTAAACCTATTTTATAAGGACTTGTACCTCCGAATAGATAATAGTTAAAATCCCAGTTTGTTGTTACAAAATATTTAAGTATTTCTATTTTGTAGGCAGATGCAAACATATTTATAATTGAAGAACCAATTACACCTGCAAAAGTTATTACAATGGCAAAAGCAGTATTACCAACAATTGTTGAAACAGCAAATGCTAAAGTAACAAGAAGTATTATTTGTGGTAAATTAGCAATTGAGTATAAAAGTACATATTTTGATAAACTCATTACTTCAAGAGATTTAGATGCTAAATTATATTCAACTACATGGTTACTTAAAGAACCAAAACCTAGGAATAAACCACCTATTATAATTTGCATTAAATAACTAATTATAATAAATAAAATAGTAAATATTATAACTGTTATAAACTTAGAAAGCAAAATAGTTGATCTTTTATATGGAGTTATAAGAAGAGATTTAATTGTTCCTTTATTATATTCTTCACTTACTATAGCTCCAGCAATCATAACACCAAATACAAGGATTAAGAATGTATATTCACTATAAAAGTTAGTCATTATATATCTTAAATTGCTTTCATTATTAATATCCTCTTTATTTTCTAAAATATACCTAGATTTATAATAACTTTTTACACTTTGTTCCAGTTGTGTTTTAGTTTCTTCATTCGTAGTTGTTTCATAAGTTTTAACTTGTGATGCTAAAGAAATTACATCATCAATTGCATTACTTATATAATCATTACCATATTTAACATTTTCTTTTAAGCGATATTCATTCATTTCAATAGCAATATTAATTCTATATATCTCAGCTTCTATATCTTTTTTGGCTTTATCACTTGTTGCACTTTTTAAGCTTTCTTCATAATCTTTTAATTCATTTTTTAAACTTTCTGTCTTTACATTAACAAAATATTTCCAATCATCACTATTCAAAGCTTTTTTAATAGCATTATATTCATTTTCAATATTTTCATCTAAATAATTACCTTCTAGGGCATAATTATAATTACCTACAACAGCATTGACATCATTCAATACATAGTATTGCCATGTTTTATCATTATATTTTTTACTTAATTCATTCATTTCTTGATTTGTTTTATTTTCATTTGCATTTCCAGTATCACTATTATAATACCTTTCTGTGGATACATAATTAACTTGTTCATGACCAATTAAATATGACACTAATGTAATAAATAAAGCTGTTATAATTAAAACAATAAATGTTCCTCTTTTATGTAATATTTTATACACTTCATTCTTTATTAAATTAAACATTTTTATTTCCCCCAGTCTTTTTTAAGAATGCTTCTTCTAAAGTAAGTTCTTCCATTTTAACTTCATATATATCTACATTCTTTTTAACTAAAGTCTTTATTAATTTAGCTATTTCTTCTTTACTTCCATTATAAGCAAACTCATCACCTTTTACTTGATATATACCTTCTATTTCAAGATTCTTTGTATTACTTACTTTAAATATATATTTATTACCACTACTTTTAAATTCTTTAACATCACTAGTTTCGATAATTTTACCATTATCAATAATTAGTACTTTATTACAAAAACTTTCAAGTTCTGCTAAGTTATGACTAGATATTAAGATTCCCATTCCATCACTAGCTAATTTTTTAAGTAAATTTCTTAAATCTTTAATACCTTCAGGATCCAGTCCATTTGTTGGTTCATCTAGTATTAATACATTTGGTTTATTAATTAAAGCTCTAGCTATTCCAAGTCTTTGGCGCATACCTAAAGAATATTTACTTACTTTATCGTTTATTCTTTTTTCTAAGTCTACAAGTTTAACGATTTTCTTAATTTCTTCATCAGTTACACCTTTGTATAGATTTGCTATCATCTTTAAATTTTGCCAACCAGTTAAATACATATAGGTATCTGGATTTTCAACAATAGCTCCGACCTTTTCAATAGCTTTAACAAAGTCTTTTTCAACATCAAAGCCATTAATACTAACCTTTCCTTTATCTATTTTTTGAAGACCTAAAATCAATTTGATTGTAGTTGTTTTACCACTTCCGTTAGGCCCAATAAATGCTAGTATATCTCCTTCATCTATTTCAAAGGAAACATCTTTTAATATTTGTTTTTTACCAAAACTCTTACATAAGTTTTGACATTCTAATAATTTTTTCATATTTTCTTTTTCCTTTCTTATAACCTAATTTTATCACAAACAAAAATAGATGCAATAAATTTTACATCTATTTTACACTTATTTTGTATATTCTTTGTTTATTCTTCTGTTTGTATAAAACTAAGTATTGTAGTAAAAGCCACTAGTTTATACAAGTGAGAAGATTCTTTTGTTAATAACTCGGCAGTAGGGTTCTTCAACCACGCCAATTTCTTACCTTCGTATTTATTTTGCACCCGGCCTGACCTAGCACGCGGACGCGCTCTGGCAGGCATGTCCGATCCTAGTTTATTGAGCTTACCTACGGACAGTTTTTAAAATACAAAAAAATAGATATAACATCCTTGCTATATCTATTGTGCCTTAAACCTTGTATAAACAACCATTCTTTGAT
>CAKORY010000024.1 GCA_934101795.1 uncultured Bacilli bacterium | reverse complement strand
TTGTTTATGGTCTTACACCAGAAGAAGATGAATTGTTAGTTAGAAATACCAGAGATGAATTTGTTCGTAGGGAAGCTCTGGCTGAAGGACTTGCTGAAGGAGAAGCTAAAGGAAATGAAAAAATAAAACAAATTGCAACAAATCTACTAAAAAAGGTTATTCTATCGAAGAAATAGTTGAAATTACTGGATTAACTAAAGAAAAAATAAAAAAAATAACCAGATAAAATAAAGGTAACTTTATAGATAATTCCAACAATGTCATCCACTTAAGTATGTAGTAACACCAGAAAAAGCTGAAAAAGTGGTTAGAAATACTAAAAGATAAAGGACTATAAAAATTTGGTTAACGAAGCTTATGCATAAAAGCAGTTAAAAATGTAATCTATATGTTTAAAGAAAATTATCCGATTGATACGATAATTAAGGTAACTGGTTTAACTGAAGAAAATTTGGAAACTATAAAATAATGTTAAGGCTATTACTAATTAAATAATTAATTTTGTATCAGCCTTTTTTGATTTAGAAAAAATTAAGCAAATTTGCTATACATTTAATATAAAGTTTGTTATAATATGGAAGAAAAAAAGAGGTGACTAACCATGAAAATTGATTGGAAACTAAAAAATGCTGATGAAATTATTATCGATGAGAAAAATAAAGATGCCAAATTTGAAGCTGATATAATATATTATGTAGATGAATATGGTACTCATGTGATAGACAGAACCAATAGAATTTATGAACGACGATGTCCAGAAGATATATTCAAAGTTGATTTTAACAATAATTTATTGACGGTAATATTTGAAAATAATAATTTAAAATATAATATAAATACAAAATATGAAGAAGAAAACAATAAAATACGTTTAACCTATTCATTAGGTGATGAAATAAAAGTAATAGAAATTACAATGAAAGAGGACTTATGAAAAATTTATTAACAGAAGAAATTAAAAAGGCGTTAGATGCCATAGATGTAACATATGTAGAAATTGAAGTAACAAAACCAGCTTTAGCTGAAAATGGAGACTTTTCAAGTAACATTGCTATGAAATTAGCAAGAACATTGAAGAAAAATCCAATGATTATTGCGGAAGAAATTGCAAGTAAAATTGATAATTCAAGCATTAAAAACATTGAAATTAAAGCTCCTGGTTTTATAAATTTCTTTGTATCAAAAGATTATTTGCTTGAAAATATCAACAAAGTTTTAGATGAAAAGGAAAGATATGGAAGTTCAAACATTGGAAATGGTAAAAAAATCAACATTGAATTTGTTAGTGCCAATCCAACCGGAATCTTACACCTTGGAAATGCTCGTGGAGGAGCTTATGGTGACTCACTTGCACGTATAATGAAATTTTGTGGATTTGATGTAACAAGTGAATATTACATTAATGACTTAGGAAGTCAAATAACTAATTTAGGCTTATCAATTATAGCCCGTTATAAAGAAATATGTGGACTTCCATCAGAAATGCCTGAAAATGGCTACCATGGCAAAGAAATAATTGCTATAGCACAAAAGTTATATGATGAACACAAGGATACATATTTAGATAAAGAATTAGATTATTTCAAAAAATTAGGAACAGAAGAAATGGTAGGACACATCTTTGATGATTTAAAAGAATATAGAATTGAATATGATGTTAAGACAAGCGAAAAAGCATTATCAGAAAAATATGATTTAAAAGAAGTAGTGAATATTTTAAATAAAAATGGCTACACTTATGAAAAGGATGGAGCAACATGGTTTAAATGTAGTGCTCTATTTGATGACAAAGACCATGTTTTAATTAAAGAAGATGGTAATGCTACATACTTTTTACCAGATATAGCATATCATATGGATAAAATAAATCGTGGTTTTGATAAAATGATAGACATTTTCGGAGCAGACCATCATGGATACGTGGCACGTTTAAAAAGTAGTGTTAAGGCTCTAGGAAATGACCCAGAAAAACTAGAAGTTAAACTATTACAATTAGTAAGACTTGTAGAAAATGGTGAAGTAGTAAAAATGAGTAAAAGAACTGGTAAATCAGTTACATTAAAAGAATTAATTGATGAAGTCGGAGTTAATGCTGCTAGATACTATTTTTCAAAATATAGTTTAGATACTCAAATGGATTTTGACTTAGGACTTGCCAAAAGCAAATCTAACGAAAACCCAGTATTTTACGTAAGTTATGCTTATGCAAGAATTTGTTCTATTTTAAAAGGACAAGAAAATGTAAAAAAATGTGAAAAATATATTGCAATTAAAGACGATACATCATATAATGTTCTAGAAAAAGTTTATGAATTCCCAGAAGTGGTAAAAACAGCAGCAACAAAAGAACTGCCACATTTGATTACCAACTATGTATATGAACTAGCAAGTTTATTCCATTTATACTATGCTAAAAATCGTGTACTTACTGATGATGAAGAAGAAACTTTGGAAAATTTAAATTTAATCAAATGTGTTAAACAAACGTTATTTAACGCACTTGATTTAATCGGGGTTATCCCGCCAGAACAAATGTAAGGAGAATGATTTATGAAATTAAAGCAAATACCTAAAGAAGAACTTGAATTAATGGGTTATGATGATATTGCTTTACTAATTTTACAAGAAAGTGGAAAAAAGATGAAACTTCGTGATATTTTTGCAAAAGTATGCGCAGTTTTAGAATTACCTGAAGAAACAGTAGATGAAGAATTAATGGACTTCTTTGAACAAATGTCAATTAATAAAAAGTTTATAATGCTTGACAAAGGATATTGGGATCTTCAATCAAGACACAAATTAGATATTGTTTTTGATGATGAAGAAGATGAAGAAGAACTAGTGGAAGACGAAGATGAAATAATTGAAGATGATATGTCTGATGATGATGAAGATATTTTCTATGACAAGGACGATGATACCGACGATGTTGCAGAAGATGATTTATCTGACTTAGTCGTAGTTGATGATATTGATGAAAGTAATTTATAGCATCTACCTAAAACTTTAATCTACGATAGAAAGGAAGATAAAAATGTTTAATAGATTAGATGCAATTGAAGAAAAATACAATGAATTAACTAAAGATTTAAGTAATCCAGAAATATTAAATGATTTTAATAAAGTAAAAGAACTATCTAAGGAACAAAGTGACTTAGAAGAAACAGTTGTTGTTTATAGAAAATATAAACAAGCTCAAAATAACCTTGAAGAAGCTAAAATGATGGAAAATGATCCTGAGTTAAAAGATATAGCTTTGGAAGAAATAGCATCACTTACTTCTGAAATAGAAAAATTATACCATGAACTTGAAATACTTTTAGTTCCAAAAGATGAAAATGATGGTAAGAATGTTATAATGGAAATAAGAGGAGCAGCTGGTGGTGATGAAGCTAACATCTTTGCCGGAGACCTTTATAGGATGTATACATACTATGCCGAAAAAAATGGTTGGAAAATCGAAGTTATTCATGAACTAGAAGGTACAAGTGGTGGTTTTTCACAAGTAGAATTTATGGTAAAAGGTGCAAATGTTTATAGCAAACTAAAATATGAAAGTGGTTCTCATCGTGTACAAAGGGTACCAGTAACAGAAACTCAAGGAAGAGTTCATACATCTACAGCCACAGTTCTAGTAATGCCAGAGGTTGATACAGTTAACATTGATATAAAAGAAAGCGATTTAAAAATTGATGTATATCATTCAAGTGGAGCGGGTGGACAATCAGTAAATACTGCCAATTCTGCAGTTCGTATTACTCACGTTCCAACCGGAGTAGTTGTAACTTGTCAAACAGAAAGAAGTCAACTTCGTAACAAAGAAAGAGCTATGCAACTATTAAAAATCAAAATAAATGATGAAATTACACATAAACAAGAAAGTGCCATCGGAGCTGAAAGAAAGTCTAAAATAGGTACTGGAGATCGCTCTGAAAAGATAAGAACATATAACTATCCACAAAACAGAGTTACTGACCACAGAATAAATTATTCAACAATGACTTTGGATAGAGTAATGGATGGTGAACTTGAACCAGTTATTGAAGCTTTAATAACTGAAGATTTAAAATTAAAACTAGCTGGAATGTCTTTAGAATAGACCCAGCTTTTTTGAATATGGAGGAAACATGAAACCAGATTATATAAGTTTTCCAGATTGGGAACTTTTATTAAAAAAATATCCAAATAAAGAAGAGCTTTTAGATAAGTTAACAACTTATCCACCTCAATATTTAATAGGTAATGTAGATTTTTTGGGGCAAACAATAAATGTAGATGAAAGAGTACTAATACCAAGGTTTGAAACCGAACTGCTCGTAGATAAAACAATTAAATATGCCAAAGCCCTATTTAATAAAAAAATAAATGTAATAGATTTAGGAACTGGAAGTGGATGTATAGCTATATCTCTTAAAAATAATTTGGATGCAAATATAACAGCACTAGATATTTCAAAAGATGCTTTAGATTTAGCAAAAGAAAATGCCAAACTTAATAAAGCTGAAATAACTTTTGTTAATAAAAGTATGACTGAAGATTTACAAAATAATTATGACATTATAATATCTAACCCTCCATATATACCACATAATGGTTTTGTAGAAGAAAAAGTAAAGAAAACAGAACCAAACATAGCATTATTCGCAGATAATAATGGATTATATTTTTATGAAGAAATACTAAATAAACATTTAACACAGTTAAATTCACCAGGATTAATAGCATTTGAAATTGGTGATAATCAAAAAGAACCTTTGGAAGAGTTAGTATCAAAATTAAATTTAAAATACTCATTCGAAAATGATTTACAGGGCTTACCAAGATATTTATTTATATTTAAATGAATAAATTTTAAAAAAACTAACCATCATTTTTTTAGGTGATAAAGTTGAAAAAAATAATAATTGCATTATTTTTAGTAACAGTATTAATTTTAGTAAATAGCAAAGAAACAGAAGTACTAATACCTAAAGAAGCCATAAGATTTAGAATAATAGCAAATAGCAATAAACTTGAAGACCAAACACAAAAATTAGAAATAAAAAAAGACTTAGAACCTATTATTGCAAACATTTTATCAACATCAAATTCTTTAGGCGAAACACGCAAAGAAATAAAAAATAATATGTATGAAGTAAAAAACATACTTAATAAATATGATACAGATTACAAATTAAATTATGGTTATAACTATTTTCCTGAAAAAAACTATAAAGGAGTAACATATAAAGCTGGAGAATATGAATCACTAGTTGTAACATTAGGTGATGGCCTTGGAGATAACTGGTGGTGTGTATTATTTCCTCCATTATGTTTACTTGAAGCAAGTGAAGAAGATTACGATGACGTAACATATACATCTTATATAAAAGAGTTAATAGACAAATACTAATAAGCATATATTTAAATGGTGATTATATGCAAGAATTATTATCAATAATATTAATCGGAGTATCCTTATCAATGGATACTTTTTCTCTGTCTTTAAGTATGGGTTCATTAATTCAAAATAATAAACATTTAAAGATTTTTCCTTTCATCGTAGGCATATTTCACTTTTTTATGCCTATTATTGGTAATAAAATTGGTATAAGTATCATGAATTCTTTTAATTTAGCAAGTAATATAGTACTTGGTCTAGTCTTAATAATACTCGGAGTAAATTTAGCTATAAATTATTTTAAAAAAGAAGAGATAAACATAAATTTAAATTCCATAAGTGTTTTATTTCTAGCTTTTAGTGTTAGTATTGATTCATTTACTATAGGTTTAGGTATAAGTGATATTACTAATAGATTTATATTATCAAGTTTTATTTTCTCAGTATGTAGTTTTTCATTTACTTCATTAGGATTAATAATTGGTAAATATTCTAGTAAATTAATTGGAAATTATGCAAGTATCGTAGGTATTTTACTACTTATTTTGCTTGGTATATTTCATATTTTATAAATAATTTACAATTAACTTAATATTTGCTATAATTAACTTAGAAATGAGTGTGATTATTTTGGAAATTTTGTTTTTTATAATACCAATTCTTGTAGTTTTAACTTTTATCTTTACCATAGCTTTAATGATAAGTCCTAAATTAAGGGGTAAATGGATGAGTAACCAAATCGAAGCTACTAAACACATGATGGAATATAGTAAAGAAGATTTAAAAAATATACTATCAACATCAAAAAGTATAGAAGTAAATGCAGAAAAAGAAATGTTAGATAATAACGAAGAAATTATGAAAGATAATATAACAAAAAAAGCAAATATAAATAAAGAAGGAATTGAAATAACAGCAAAAGCAATAAAAGAAGGATTATCAAATAATAAAGTTTATTGCAAATATTGTGGCAAATTAATTGATAGTGATTCAAAATATTGCAAAGTATGTGGAAGAGAACAATAATATTTCTTTTTCACATGCCATAAATATTATTAAGAGGTGAATTGTTTTGAAAAGAATAATAATTGAAGGAAATAAACCTTTAAGCGGAAAAATTAAAATTGGTGGAGCTAAAAATAGTGTAGTTGCCCTAATCCCAGCGGCTATAATGGCGAGTGGTAATGTTCACATAACAAATGTACCAAATATATCGGATAAAGATGCGTTAATTGAAATATTAAAACTATTAAATGTTAAAGTGCAAAATAATAAAGATATAATTGATATTGATGCAAGTGATATGATAAATACAATAATACCGGAAAATTTAAGTAATAAATTAAGGGCATCATATTATTTTATGGGTTCATTACTTGCAAGATTTAAACATGTTGAAATGTATTTTCCAGGAGGATGTAATATAGGTTCAAGACCAATTGATTTACATTTGAAAGGTTTTGAAGCTTTAGGTGCCACAATTACAAAAGAAGATACAAAGTACATAATAGATGCAAAAAAACTATCTGGTACAAACATATTTTTAGATTTTGCATCAGTTGGAGCAACAATCAATATTATGATAGCAGCAACCATGGCAGAAGGCACAACAACTATAAGCAATGCTGCAAGAGAAGCTGAAATAGTTAATATAGCAGATTTGTTAAATAATATGGGAGCTAAAATAACTGGAGCAGGAACAGAAGAAATAACAATCGAAGGAGTTAAAGAACTTCACGAAGCAGAAATAAAGGTAATACCCGATAGAATTGAAGCTGGAACATACATCATCATGGGAGCTTTACTCGGGGATAATTTAGAGATAGATGGAATGATACCAGAACATAACATAGTGCTTTTAAATAAATTACAAGAAATGGGAGTTAATTTTAAACTCAATAATCATAAAATGATACTTAACAAGAGTAAAAATTTAAAACCAACTAATGTTAGGACCGTAGTATATCCAGGTTTTCCAACAGATTTAGGTCAACCAATGTCAGTATTACTTACTCAAGCAAATGGTATATCACTATTTGAAGAAACCATCTGGGAAAACAGAATGGGACATGTAAAATATTTAAATCAAATGGGAGCAAATATTGAAGCTGAAAGACAACATGCTAAAATAACTGGTCCAACAAAATTACATGGTGAAGTAATAACTGCAACAGATTTAAGAGCCGGAGCAGCCTTGGTAACCGCAGGATTGCTAGCAGAAGGAACCACAATAATAAATGATGCTGAACACATTCTAAGGGGTTATGAAAGAATTATCAACAAATTATCTCATGTGGGTGCTAATATTAAAATAGAAGAAATATAATGTAAAGAGAAATCTTTACATTTTTTTATGGGGGGTATTTAATGAAAAGAAGATATAAATTACTTTTAATAATCTTAACCGGTGCTATTTTAACAATATTTATAAATAGTCTAAGGGTTACATCAAAAACAACATTTACATCACTCGGAGATGGACTTAGTATTGGTATGACTCCATATAATGTCGCAGGAAATAGTTTTAATGATTATTTAAAGGAAAAGTTAGAAATAAAAAATGATTTAGAAAGCTATAATAATGAATTTTCATATGTTCATCAAACAATACACGAATTAAATGAACATTTAAACAACAACGATTATGGCAAAACAACAAGAATACCAATTAAACAAATAATAGCAAAATCAGAACTATTAACACTTGCTATTGGCATCGATGAGTTTGCAAGCAAATCCCAAATTGAAGAAATAACATCAGAAATAATAGATAATTACATTACTGATATGAATATATTTTTAAATAATATCAGAGAATTTTATGATAAACAAATAATAGTAATCGGAGTATACCCAGCATTACAATTTAGTAAAAAAGATGCGATTGAAGTTAATTCTAAACTTAAAGTATTATGTGGAAAATATAATGCATCATTTTTAGATATTCTAGCCATCTCATTACATGAAGAATATTATTTAGAAAAAACTTCATATTACATGAATTATCTAGCTCACAAAGATATATCAAAAGATTTATATTTAATGTATAAAAAAAATAATTAATACTTATGATTAATCATTTTATCAGTTTTACTTGTACTTTCAATAGTTATATCAAAATGATATTGCTTAGCAATTTTTACTAGTGTTTCAAATGTATAATTAACAGTACCATATTCATAATTTTGCAATGACCTACGATTAATTTTACAATCTTTAGCAAGTTCAAATTGAGTTTTGTCAACGTATTCTCTCATTATCTTTATAATTTCATTTGTTTTTAAAATCACTTGCTTTAATTTTCATTCTACACTCTCCTTGACAAGCGTATCATAAACAGAGTATTAGGTGGAAACTTTAACACAATATAAAATATAATGCGAAATATAATACGCATTATTATATAAGCTAATTAAAAAAGATACTACTTGTTTTGGACTGGAATTTCTTCAGTAGTATCTTCTTCCATGTTTTGAAGAGCAAAGTCAATACATTCATTTACTAATCTGTTAAAAGTTATATTATTATTAATAGCGAGATTTTCCAATTCATTAGCAGTAGACCTTTTAATTCTTATAGTTTTAGTAATTGTATTCTCCTCTTCAATCTTGGGAATAACAAATTTTTTCATATAACCTCACAAAATAATAATAACAAACAAATTTGTATTAAAAAAGTAACACAAAAGTGAATACAAAATGTAATATTTATGATATAATAATGGCATATAGTATGAATATATAATAGTGAGTCATATTAAATATAAGGAGTAAAATAATATGGAAAAAAATAAAAAACAAGCATTAATTCTTAGTATAGTTGCAGTAGTTACATTAATTGCTTTAGTAGTTGGTGCAACATATGCATATTTTAAAGCCCAAGGGGGAGAAGGTGGTTCATCAAAGGTTGATGTTACAACAGCAACAACTGATTTATTAACATTTAAAATTGATAAAGCCATTAATATTGGTATTTCTCAAAGTGAATTTAAAAAAGGTAATCCAGATGCTAGTGATTCAACCGGTGCACATGCAACACTTACTGCTAGTAATTCAAAAAATGTAGAAAAAACAACAAGAAGTTATAACATATATTTTGTTATTGATACAAATGATTTTGAATA
>CAKORY010000023.1 GCA_934101795.1 uncultured Bacilli bacterium | reverse complement strand
GCAAAAGCAACATTAGTTGCAAATAATAAGACAAATGAAGCAACAGATAACTATTATGTATATTTTAATATTGAAAACAATACATTCAAATATACATTAGGTGAAGATAAACCAGAACTTATATTAACAGTTACAGGACCAGATGGAAATGAAGTAACAGAAATATCAGGACTAACTCATAAAGTAGTTCAAGATAGAGAAAACAAAAGTATATCAGGTTTTGATGTTACAACAACAAATGGTTTAATAACTATAGCAAATAAGAAAATAATAACAGCAACAACTGATGCAAAAGAAGAACAATATACACTAAAGCTTACATTTGTAAACTATGAAGGAGATCAAACAGCAAATGCAACAAGTACATTAAGTGCAAAGGTTATGATACAAAAGGAACCAATAGTTAAAACAACTTTAGCATCATATATTACAAATCTTTACACAGGTACACAAGGAGAAAATGGTATTTATTATCATGATGCAAGCCTAACAAATGGAGCAGGAGATAATTCATACAGATTTGCAGGAGCAAGTGATCAAGTAAATAATTATGTATGTTTTGGAAGTACAACACCATGCCCAGCAGATAATTTATATAGAATAATCGGAGTATTTGGTGATAAAGTAAAACTAATCAAATCAACATCTGTAGGAGATAAAGCATGGGATAGTAATAATAAGAATACATGGTCAACTTCTAGCCTAAATACATATTTAAATGGTGATTTTATAAATACATTTGATGAAACAACAAAAGGTAAAATAGCAGATGCAACATGGAAAGTTGGAGGAAATACATTGGTAAATATGGGATTACAACCAGCCAAAACAACATATCAAAATGAAATAGTAAGTCCAGTAACAACAAATGCAACGGATAATGCAACAGAATATAAAGTAAAAATAGGATTAATGTATGCAAGTGATTATGGATTTGCGGCAGCACCAAGTGCATGGACAGCAAATTTAGAAACTTATAATGACGCAGCCATCAAAAGCACTAATTGGATGTTTTTAGGTGCTGATGAGTGGACAATTTCCCGTCGTGCAAACAATGACTATAGTGTGTTCGATGTGAGCAGCTCTGGCGATCTGGGCGGCTATGGCGCGAGTCTTGAGTGCGGAGTTCGGCCAGTCTTCTATCTCTCATCTTCCGTGAACTATGCATCGGGAAGTGGCTCTGCTACTGATCCGATCTCAATAAACTAGGATCGGACATGCCTGTCTAGCGCATCCGCGTGCTAGGTCAGGCGGGGTGCAAAATAATGCGAAGGCAAGAAATTGGCGTGGTGGAAGACCCAACTGCCGAGTCTCGCGGTTTGTGCGAGGGAAGGCAGCGGCGCCGAGTTATCAACAAAAGAATCTTCTTGTTTGTATAAACTGGAGGCTTTTACTGTGAGTCCGTTCACTTAACTGGAGCACGTTTACTTAACTATGTCTTTTAAGAATGACACATGATAAATTGTATAATAGAAAGTCATAAATATTTTAAAGTTAAAAAGTCATAATTTTAAGATATAGCCAAAATAAAACTCATCTTGATGATGAGTTTTGTTTTGGTATTTTTCTTTTTCTAGTTAAATAACAATCTCTTTCATAATTTACTAAATTAGTAAAATATTCTTTGCTTGTTTTTCTTTTCATTAATTTATTAAATTTATCAGTTAATTCATATATTGAACCATCTTTATCAAATGGATTAATATAAAAGCTTCTATCTAATTCTTTTGAATACATGCTTTCATTAAGTAAGAAACCATCAATATCTAACACTCCGTGTAAAGTCATTGTACCAAAATCAGTAAGTACTTCTTCCATAACATAAAATTGTTGCTTTTCTTCATCAAAAGAAATTCTATCATAAAAATCTGAAATAACTTTATCAAATTCAAATGAATAAATAAAATCTTTATAAAATCCAGGAATAATTATTTCTTTACTTGATAATAGACTTTTATTTAATTTTAAACTATTTGGTCTAACGCAAAATGAATTAACAGACTTTGAACCTTTTTCATTTATTCTAAAAAAGCTTAATTTTTGTTTACCACAATTACCTTTTAAATCATTTTTATTACATTTTTCTAATATCATAAAATTACTATTATCTAAAACTTTAAAAATAAATACTCCTTCAAATTGATAAACACATTTTTCTGTAAAATTATCATATACAGATATTTTATTTTTTTCTATCTCAACTTTCATATTTACTTCTGGAAATATATATAATGTCATTATTATTTCTCCTTTTGTTTTGGTATTATAGCACATTTTACTTATTTTGACAAATTTTTTAATTTGTTTATGCTATGATGTAATTGGTGATAAAAATGAAAAAATATTTAAAGATTTTATTATTTTCTGTTGCAATTGGTGGACTTCTAGCTTATCTTTTTTACCGAGATATAAACAAAGAGGTAAGGGCTATTTCTAAAAAAGAAGAAGTAGTAACCATTTTTCAAACTGGTGTTTTTAAAGACTATAACAATGCTCTTGATTTTTCTAAAACTTTTGCATCATCCATTGTTTATAAAGATAGCAACTATTATAGAGTTATTATTGCCCTTACATATCATGAAGATGTTAAAACAAAACTTGAAGTAATCTATACTAATAAAGAAATAAATTACTACTTAAAAGAAGTTAGAGTATCTAAAGATTTAATAGAAAAAATAAGTAAATTTGAAAATATAATACTTAAAAGTGATAAAGAAGAAGTAATAGATAATGTAAATAACAGCATCTTAAAATTATTTGATTCATATATTAAATAATTTTAGACATACTAATAATATGATAAAGAAATATAAAGATTACATTATTTTATTAGGTGTTTTTTTACTATTTTTATTTGCTAGCCAAATAAATAGATTTTTAATTGCTGTAAATCCTAATTTAAATACAAGTAAAATAGTTATTAATTTTGATAAGCATTTAAAAGAAGAGCTAGATAATATAAAAAAAATAAAAGATATAGAGTTTAATGATAATTTAGATATTATAGTAAGTCGTGTTAAATATAGAGATGTTTATGAATATAGTAATACTTTAACTATATTTAAGGGTTCAAAAAATAATATAAATGTTGGTGATGCTGTTTTAACAAATAATGGTTTAGTAGGAGTAATTAGTAAAACTTATGATTATTATTCAGTAGTTAGTTTAATAACAAATAAGAAAAGTAATATATCTGTTAAAATTAATGATGCAGTTGGGGTTTTAAAATTAGAAAATGGAAAACAAGTGGTAACAAGTATAAATAACTATAAAAATATAAGTATTGGTGATGAAATTTATACATCAGGACTTGGTAATTTGCCAGATAATATCTATGTAGGTAAAGTAAAAAAAGTAAGTTTAAATGATACAGAAATTGAAAAAGTAATAGAAGTAGATATAGAAAATAGATTAGATACTTTAGATTATCTTTTTGTATGGAGGCTAAATCATGATTAAAGTATTTATTGATAGTATGATATATAATTTTACGCCCTTTAAAAGTTTTTTCTTTCTAACTAATATTAATTCCAGAAGTTTTATTTATAACTTAGCTGTAGGTTTATTCATAGATTTATTTGTTATACATTCCTATTTTTTAAATACCATATTTATGTGTATAATATATTTATTGCATAAATATATCAAAATTAATTATTATAATGTAATAAATTATTATGTTTTTAATATAAGTATAGTTTTTATATATTACTTAGTTTTTTGTAGTATTTTTAACTTTAAAAATATATTCTTTAATATGTTTATTATAAATAGTGTCTTTATAATAATAAGTTATATTAAAGATAGTAAAGACATAAAATTATATCGGTGATATAAATGGAAGAATATCTTGAAGCTTTTAAAAAAAGAAAAAGTGGTCATGAATTTAAAACAAGTTCTAAAATAAATATAAAACCCATTATTTCTAAGTTTTTAATAGCAGTGATATTCTTTTTAGTTAGTGTAATATTTACAAATTCAAGTGATAAAAATTTACTTTTATATAAAGAACATGTTTTAACAGAAAGTATTCCATTTACTAAAATAAAAGGATGGTACGAAGATTTATTTGGAGAAGTGCTTCCCAAAAATGATAATAATCAAATGGTTATGAATGGCCATTTAGTGTATAAGAGTATTGAAAACTATAAAGATGGTGAAATGCTAAGTTTAAGTAGTAACACTTTAATTAATAATTTAACAAGTGGAGTAGTAGTTTTTGCTGGAGAAAAAGATGATTATGGAGAAACTGTCATTATTCAAGGTGTTGATGGCGTAGATATTTGGTATGGAAATTTAACTAATGTATCTGTAAAACTATATGATTATGTTGAAAAAAATAAATTAATCGGTGAAACTAAAGATGATAAATTATATTTAGTAATAAAAAAGAATAATGAATTTATAAAATATGAAGATTATCAAGCTTGATTATACATCAGTATATCTTTTATTTATTTTATTTTTATGTGGATATATAAGAATAGGTTTAATAATAAGTTTAATTATTTTAGTTCATGAACTTGGTCATGTTTTAGTGTGTCTCATTTTTAAATATAAAGTTATAAGTGTAACTCTTTATCCTTTCGGAGGCATTACAAAAGTAGAAAAAGATATTAATACTGAAACTAATAAAGAAATAGTACTTGCTCTAGCAGGTGTATTTATGCAAATATTACTTACTTTAATAGTTAAGCTTATTAATATCCATGATTATGATATCTTTTTAAAATATAATTTAAGTATAATGCTATTTAATTTACTTCCTATAATTCCTTTAGATGGCTCTATTATTTTAAAAAGTATATTAAATAAATTTTTTTCATTTAAAACATCGTATAAACTATACATAATGATAAGTGTTATAAGTATTATTTTATACATTTTATTTAATTATAAATATAGTTTAAATAACTATCTAATAATATGGGTATTCTTATATAAAATGTATAAGCAAGTTAAAGAATATAAATATATCTATAATAAATTTTTATTAGAAAGATATTTAAAAAAGTATAAATTTAAGTATATAAGTACTAAAAAGGGTAATTTAGATATTTTAAAAATAGATACATATCAGTATTTTAAAGAAAACGGAAAAATAGTAAGTGAGGCTAAAAAGTTGCAAGAAAGATTTGACAAAACTAGTATTTAATGATAAAATTAGTATGTTTTTAAGTAATTTCTTAAAAAACCGCACAGAAAAGGTTATAAACGTTATGTACCTTAATGGCGCGACTTCGAAAAAATATAAGGAGGTATGAAATGAAAGCTATATTTGAAACTGGTGGAAAACAATATTATGTTTCTGTTGGGGATACTATTTATGTTGAAAAATTAGATGCAGAAGTAGGAACAGATGTTACATTTGACAAAGTTTTATTTGCAGATGGTAAAGCTGGTAACCCATATGTTGATGCTAAGGTTGTATGTACTGTTGAAAAACATGGAAAAAACAAAAAGATTAAAGTGTTTAAATACAGACCTAAGAAAAAATATCGTAAGACTCAAGGTCATAGACAACCATACACTAAGTTAGTTGTTAAGAAAATTGGTTAATGATAAAGGTTAATATTAAAAATAATATCATTACAATGACTGGTCATGCTGAGTATGATGATTATGGCAAAGACATAGTTTGTGCATCAGCGTCATCAATTGTTATTACAAGCATCAATTTATGTTTAAGGTTTGATAAAGATAGCATTAAATATAAGGAAGAGACTGATAAACTAACAATTGAAGTATTAAGTAATGATAAAAATATTTCACTAACAATTGAAAATATGATTATGATGCTTGAAGAACTTGCATCGACATACAAAAAAAATATTAAAATAATTAAGGAGGACATAAAATGAATTTCATGAAGTTAAATATCCAATTATTTGCTCACGTTAAAGCTCAAGGTTCAACTAAAAACGGTAGAGATTCAGCTGGTCGTAGACTTGGTGCTAAAGCAGCAGATGGTGAAACTGTAACTGCTGGTTCAATTCTTTATCGTCAAAGAGGAACTAGAATTTATCCAGGCACAAATGTTGGAATTGGAAAAGATGATACATTATTTGCTAAAGTTACTGGTGTTGTAAAATACGAAAGACTTGGTAAAAATAGAAAAAAGGTAAGCGTATACGAAGCATAAGTATGCGCTTTTTATTATGGAGGTTTTATGAAATACAACAAAAAATTATATGATACAAGTATGATGCTTAGTGCATACACAGCACGTACAAAAAGAAGTGAAGAAATACTAAAAAAACAACGTGAACTATTTAAAATTATCGTTAAAAGATTTAGTCAAATTAAAGAATCTGAAGGATTAGCTTGTGTAACGTTTGTTTCAAAGTTTTATCAAGAACCTGATGAAGGTTATAATCTAATTAGAGAATTAATAGAACTAAATGCAATGGATGATTTAGCTAAAGACTATCTATTATATTTAACTAAAGCTGAATATTTATGTGATGAATATCACACATCATATTTTGAAATAACCTGGGATTATCAAAATTATTATAAATTTATTAAATATCAAGAAGTAATTAATGGACTAGAAAACTTATCAGAAGAATATAGAAATAGATTTATGCAAGATATTGTAAAAACTTCAAAAATATATTGTAAAACTGAAAAAGAACTCAGAAGAAAAAGAATAAAATAATCATTATAAATTAATACCTTTAGTATATTTTACTAGAGGTGTTTTTTATTTGAACTTAATTGCACATCGTGGTATATGGAATAAAACGATTAAAAATAATTCATATGAAGCTCTGTTGAATGGCTTAAATAGTGAAAAATATATAGGTATAGAGTGTGATATTAGAACAACTTTAGATAAGAAATTTATAGTTTATCATAATATTTTATATAAAGGTAATTTAGTAAAAAATACATATTTTAAAAATATGCAAGATATTTTATTACTTGAAGATTTACTTAAAATAAATACAGATAAACTGTTGCTTCTTGAAATTAAAGAAAATGATATTGATAAGAAAAGATTACTTAGATTACTTAATAAATATCAAAAAAATTATTATATAATGTCCTTTAATACAAAAGTAATTGAAAGTTTAAGGGATTTAGATAATAAATATAAATATGGTGTACTTAATTATATATTAAATAGTGATGCTGATTATAACTTAGATTTTATATGTTTACTTGATGGGGTAGCCACAAATAATATAATTAATAATTTTGAGAAAAGAGGTATTGAGGTTATCATATATGGTACAATTAAAGTAAATAAAAATGTAAAATATATAGTTGATGATATAAAAATGACAAAATAAGTGATAAAAATGAATAAAATTAGTGTATAATTGTAGTAGGTGGTTTGTGTATGAAAATAATTGTATCAGCAGGTGGTACTGGGGGACATATTTACCCAGCTTTAGCTATTATAAAGAAGTTTCAAGAAAAAGAAAAAAATTTAGAAGTTTTATATATTGGAACACACAATAGAATGGAAAAAGATATTGTTCCTGAGATGGGAATAAAGTATGAAGCTTTAGAAATATATGGCTTTAGTAAAACCGACTTAATGAGAGATTTTAAAAATATATTTTTAATAAGAAAAGCATTTAATAAATGCATTAGTATCATGAAAGAGTTTAAGCCAGACATTGTAATTGGTTGTGGTGGTTATGTAACTTATCCCGTTATTAAGGCTGCACAAAGCCTTGGAATAAAAACATTTATTCATGAACAAAATAGCATACCTGGTAAATCTAATGTTGCTTTATCAAAAAATGTAGATTTAGTGGGAATATCTTTTAAAAATAGCGAAAATTATTTCAAAAAAGCAAAAAAAGTTGTTTATACAGGAAATCCATGTGGTGAAAGTGCTTTAGATATAAAAAAAACATCTAAGGTTACTTTAGGATTTAAGCCAAGTGATAAATTAATTATTATTGTGGCTGGTTCTCTAGGTAGTAACACATTTAATGAAAAATTTAAAGCTTACTTAAGCATGATTGATAAAGAAAAATACAAAGTTTTATATATAACAGGTAAATCATATTATGATGATTTCATGAAAGATACAGATTTTTCTAAAAATGTAAAAGTTGTACCATATTATAATAACTTAGCCAGTATTATGAAAGATGCTTATTTAGTCATTTCTAGAGCTGGTGCATCAACTATTTCTGAAATACTTGCTTTAAAAATACCAAGTATTTTAGTGCCAAGCCCATATGTTGCTAATAATCATCAATATTATAATGCATTAGACCTAGTAAACATGAAAGTATCAGAAATTCTAGAAGAGAAGAGTTTAGACCCAAGTATAATCCAAGTTATGATAAATGAACTTGTATATAATGAAAAAAAATATAATGAAATGAAAAAAAATCTAGAAAGATTAAACGTAAAAGCATCATCAACTATTATATATGATGAAATAAAGGGTTTGTTAAAATGAAATGTGTAGAAAATGCTAATTTAAAACAATATAATACATATAAAATTAATACTATGGCTAGGTTTATGTATGAACCAGAAAATGTAGAAGAACTAAAAGATTTGCTTAAAAATTTAAATATTAAAAATATAAAATATTACATCTTAGGTGGAGGTTCCAACGTCATACTTCCTGATGAAAATTTTGATGGGGCTATTATTAAGTTAGCCATAAAAGATTTAGAAATTAAAGATGATATAGTTTTCGTTGGAGCTGGATATAATTTAAATAGTTTTATAAAAAAAATAATTGATGCAGGATATACAAATTTAACAAATCTTTATGGTATACCTGGCACAGTAGGTGGAGCAATTCGTGGTAATGCCGGAGCAAAAGGTAGCGAAATATTTGATGATTTAGTATCTGTGTTGGTGCTTCAAGGCGATGATGTAAAGTTAATAAATACAAGTAATATAAAACATTGTTATAGATATACATCATTTAAAGATAATAATGATATAATTTTCGGCGGAGTATTTAAACTAGAAAAAGGTGATACAAAAAAAGCATGGGAAATAATAACTGAAAATCTAGAAAAAAGAAAAAATAGTCAGCCTTTAGAATATCCATCTGCAGGCTCAGTTTTCAAAAATCCTGAAGGCCTATCAGCTGGCAAATTAATTGATGAGTGTGGCCTTAAAGGGTATAAAGTAGGTAGTGCTCAAATAAGTGAAAAACATGCCAACTTTATAATCAACTTGGATAATGCCACGAGTAGTGATATAATATCATTAATAGAAATTGTTAAGAAAAAAGTAAAGAAAGAAAAGGGTATAGATTTAGAGTTAGAACAAGAAATCGTAAAGTGGTGATAAACTATGGCAAAAAAAGTAAAGAAAAAGCTAAATAAAAAAGGACTTTTAGTAGTTATACTTACATTATATTTATTTATAATGGCTTTTTATTATTGCTTTAATTTGCCAGTTAAATTAGTTGAAGTTAAAGGAAATACCATAATAAGTGATGAAAAAGTAATAAATGCTGCAAATATTACTGATAAAACAAAAGTTTTTGCTTTAAGTAGTAGAGTACTTAAGAAAAATTTAGAAGAATTACCTATGATAGATAGTGTTAAAATTACAAAACACTTAAATGGTAAAGTAGTGATAACTATTAGTGAGCTAGCAGTATTATACTATAGAGTATTAGATAAAACTTATGTTTTTGAAAATAACAAGAAAACAACTACTCTTGATACCACTTTAGGTATTCCAACTCTAGTTAATTATGTTCCAACTGATATTGAAGAAAACTTAATAAAAAAATTAAAAAGTATAAATAAAGATATTCTATATAAAGTAAGTGAAATAGAGTATTCACCAGATATAAAAAATGAAAAAGTTATAGATAAAAATAGATTTTTGCTTAGAATGAATGATGGCAATTATGTCTATATCAATTTAGCAAATATAAAAAATCTAAATAAGTATGAAGAGATTTATGCAACCCTTAATGAAAATGAAAAAGGAGTTCTTAATTTAGACAGTTCTAGTAATAATGGTATAGTATTTCAAACGTTCGAATTACTTAAAAAAAAGGAAGAGATGCAAAATGAATTATCAGAATGAATTAGATAATTTAATTAAAAGCTTAGATTATAAGCCAAATTTACTTCTTCATAGTTGTTGTGGACCATGTTCTACGGAAGTTTTAACTTATTTAGTACCATTTTTTAATATTACAGTTTTATATTATAACCCCAATATTGAGCCATATGATGAGTATTTAAAAAGAAAAAATGAACAGATAAGATTTATTAATGAATTCAAACATGATAATATCAAATTTTTAGATTGTGATTATGAAAATGAAGTATTTCATAAAAATGTTAAGGGACTAGAAAATGAAAGAGAAGGTAAAGCTAGATGTCCAGTATGCTTTAGAGTAAGACTTGATTATACAGCCAGAAAAGCAAAAGAATTAGATTTTGAATATTTTGGCACAACACTTACTGTAAGTCCACATAAAAATAGTAAACAAATAAATATTTTAGGTGGTATTATTGGAGATAAATATAATATAAAATATTTGTACAGTGATTTTAAGAAAAAAGATGGTTATAAAAAAAGTGTTGAACTTGCTAAAAAATATAATTTATATCGTCAAGATTATTGTGGCTGTTTATATGGCAAAAATAATATTGATTAACTATTGATTTATTAATTAGATTTTAGTATAATGAATACATGAAGAGAAATCTTCATATAATAAAAAAAGGAACATTCGGTATCTCGAATGTCTACCTAGTTAGATAAGAAGACATTTGCCTAATGTGATATGAACCCCATTTCTTGGACAAAAAAGAAATGAGGTTTTATTATGAAAAAATTAAAATTAGAAGTAAAAAA
>CAKORY010000022.1 GCA_934101795.1 uncultured Bacilli bacterium | reverse complement strand
TTTTTAATGTTTCTAAAAGATTCTTTATATCTCTTTGCTGTTGAATATTTATAATTAATTTCAAAATATTCTTTCATCCAATAATCTAAATAATCTCCATATAACATGTTACATTCTATACTTGTTACTCCATTAATAAATTCATCGTATGCCTTTTGTCCTGCTGTATATGCTTCATTTTTTGTTTTAAATCCACATTTAGTTATTTGTCTTCTTTTCCCATTCACCTTTCCCGCTTCGAAGCAATATTGATAAGTATTGCCTCTTTTTCTTATGCTGATCATCGTATCATCTCCTTTTCATTTGATCATTATAAATTTTACAACATAAAAAAGCATTAACATTTAATGTTAATACTCTTCTTCAATTATTTAATTTTCCAATTTAACTTTTTTAATTTTTTATAGGAATTATATCAGCAGAATAGTTCTCGGATTTTAATATATAAATTCCCGGATTATATCTAACACTTCTTCCGTGTTCAATAACAAAAAATATTTTATCTAATAACATACTAAATGATGAGGAAACTTTCCCGGATGTAAATGAATCTGCAGATAAGGCACCAATTACATTACCAAGTGTACCATTTTCATATCTCTTAGAATAACCAATAAGCATACCATCAATAGAAACAATAGCATTCGGATATTCGTAAATATTTTCATTTTCTTTAATTATTTCTATTATATTTTTATAATTAATCATAAATGAATTGCATAAAATAAAAGTAAAAATCTGATCTAAACATTTAAGATTCTGATTATAACTTTCGCTTTCTGCACCGTAAGCAGTAAGTTTAGATAAATAATTACGAAAATTTCTTGGATTTTCTATTTTTCTTTTTAAATTTCTAATTTTTTTAAATTTATTTATACTATCCTCTAAATCTCTTTTATTTAAATTTGATTTCACTTCACCAACTGCAATTACCGATTCACAATTGTAATAACAATTTCTATCATCATCACTATTGAATTTTATACATAAATCTTTCTCATAAATTACGATATCACATTGTGATGAAACATTTCCAAAAGAATCAATAACAAAACCACTACCAACTCCTATTCCGCTTGGCAATATATCTTTCAACTTGTTTATCGCACTTTTTTCTCTACCTTCACCAACCGAATGTGGATGAGTAGTTTTCCCTGCTTTTTTCAAAATCTCTCACTAAATCTTTCCCTAAATCATCAACATATTCAAAAGTATCAAAATTTTTTCTCATTCTTAACACCTCCTAAATTACAAGTTTATTAAATATTTTAAAAATTCAATTATAATAAAAGGATGTCAACAAATTACTTTTTGCTGACACCCTTTATTTTCAAAGAAATTTGTCTACATTTTTAAGTTATTGTGGACAAGTTAATAAAACTCGAACCAATTCAATTTTTTATAAATTCTCGTTTTTCCTTATTTTATGCTACTTTCCACAGCATTGTTTATACTTTTTTCCCGAACCGCAGATGCATGGGTCATTACGACCTATTTTATGGCTTACTCTTTTAGGTTCTTTCTTTAATTTTTCTTTACCATCATTTGCTGTTCCTTTTAAAGTTTGTTTTCTTTCAACATTTTGACGAACTTCTGCTTTAAGTAAGAATAAGGCAATATCATTATCAATTTTGTTAAGTAGGTGATCAAACATTTCGAAACCTTCCATTGTGTAAACTTGAACAGGGTTAGCTTGACCGTATCCACGAAGACCAACACCTTCTTTTAAGTGTTCCATAGCACTCATGTGATCTACCCAACTTGTATCAATGACACGTAGTGATATAGCTTTTTCAAAATCATTCATAAGTGGTGATGATATCATTTTCTTTTCATAATCTTTGATAACTAGTTCACTTATGTAATCAATTACTTCTTGTTCTTTCATGCCTTCAAGTACTTTTGGATTTAACTCTTCACCTTTTAAGAAGTTTGTATTTACATATTCAGCTATTTCAGATAAATCATTTTCTGTTAGACAATTTTCTGGTGGAATATGACTATCTACTAAATTTGTTATTGTATTTTTAAATGTTTCAATAATGGTATCATGAATGCTTTCTTCATCTAATATTTCATTACGGCGTGCATAAATTATTTCTCTTTGTTCATTTAATACATTGTCATAGTCAAGTAAACTTTTACGATAATCAAAGTTATTTCCTTCAACTTTCTTTTGAGCAGATTCAATACTTCTTGTTAATGCTTTAGAACGTATTGCTTGATCTCCTTCAATGCCCATGCTTATTAGCATATTTTTTATTTTTTCAGTACCAAAACGACGCATTAAATCATCTTCGAATGATACAAAGAATTGACTTGTTCCTGGATCTCCTTGACGACCTGAACGTCCACGTAACTGATTATCAATACGACGAGATTCATGTCTTTCTGTACCAATTACATAAAGTCCGCCAATTTCACGAACACCTTCCCCAAGTTTAATATCTGTTCCACGACCTGCCATATTTGTTGCAAGTGTTATGGCATCTTTTTCACCAGCATGTGCAATTATTTCTGCTTCTCTTTCATGATTTTTAGCATTTAACACTTCATGTTTTAACCCATTTTTAGTAAGTAATTTACTTAATTTTTCGTTGGCTTCCACTGAGATTGTACCAATTAGAATTGGTTGATGTTTAGAATGGATTTCTTTAACAACATTTATAATTGCTTTATATTTTCCATTTTCTCCAGAATAAACTAAGTCTGGTAAATCTTCACGAATTACTGGTTTATTAGTTGGTATTCTAATAACATACATGTTATATATATTTCTAAATTCTTCTTCTTCAGTCTTGGCAGTACCTGTCATACCTGATAGTTTATTATACATTCTAAATAAGTTTTGGAATGTAATAGTTGCCATCGTCTTAGTTTCGGTGTTAATTGTAACTCCCTCTTTAGCTTCGATGGCTTGATGAAGTCCTTCAGAGTATTGTCTTCCATGCATTAAACGACCCGTAAATGGATCAACAATTATAATGGCATCATTGTCTACAACATAATCAATATCTTTTTTAAATCCATAGTTAGCTTTTAAAGCTTGATTAATGTGATGAACTAAGCTTGTATTATCTAAATCATATAGATTTGTTATGTTTAAGAATTTTTCAACTTTTTTGCTACCTTCAGCTGTTAAAGATACACTCTTTGTTTTTAAATCTATTGTGTAGTCATCTTCTTCTTTTAGTCTTTTTGCAACTCGGTCTGCTTCGATATAAAGACTGTTAGTATTAAATTGTCCACCACTTATGATTAATGGAGTTCTTGCTTCATCAATTAAGATTGAGTCAACTTCGTCGATGATACAGAAGTTAAGTCCTCTTTGTACTCTGTCTTCACGTCTTACTACCATATTATCTCTTAGGTAATCAAAACCAACTTCATTGTTAGTTGAATATGTTATATCAGCATTGTATGCTTCTTGTTTTTCTTTTGGTGATAATTCTCTTAGGTTTATACCAACTGATACACCTAATAAATCATAGATTGGACGCATCCATTCAGCATTACGACTTGATAAGTATTCATTGGTTGTTACTACGTGTACACCTTGACCACTTAACGCATTTAGATATGCTGGTAAAATTGTTGTTAATGTTTTACCTTCACCAGTTTTCATTTCAGCAATGTTACCATAGTGAATTGCTAAACCTCCAAGAATTTGAACATGGAAAGGTTTTTCACCAATAGCACGATATGCAGCTTCACGGGCTAAAGCAAATGCTGGAACTACAATATCATCTAACGTTTTACCATCTTCAAGCATAGCTTTAAATTCTAAAGTTTTATCTTTAAAATCCTCATCTTTTAGCTCTTGCATTTCTGGCTCTAATTTTTCTATTTCTTCTGCTATTTTTTCAAAACGACATAATTCTTTGTATTCACTGTCTAATAATTTTTTTATAAAATTCATTTTTCATTTCTCCTTAATGTGTATTATAACATAAGTAAAAGAAAAGAAAAAGCTTTTAAGGGCCTTTTTCACACGATTCTCACTAAAAAAGAAGCCTTTTAGGCTTCAAATTATAAACTATTTAACATTTATAATACCAAATTTGCCATCTTTTCTTTTATATAGAACAGATACGCAATCTTCATCAATATTTTTAAAGACAAAGAAATCATGATTTAATAAATCAATTTGGAGCAAAGCTTCTTCTTCATCCATTGGCTTCATTTCCATTTCTTTTCTCTTGATGATTTTTGGTACTTCTTCTTCCTCATCGTCAGAAACTTCAAAATCAAAACTCATTTCAAATTTAGGAACATCGCGATATTTCTTGCCAAGACGATTTTTATTTTTTCTAATTTGTCCTTCAAGTTTGTCAACGACTAGGTCCACTGCTGCATAAAAGTCGGAATGTCTTTCTTCTGCTCTTAAAGTAAATTTACTTGTTGGCACTGTTACTTCAATACTTTCCTCTTGGTTCTTAACCTTAACTAGGACTTTACACTCTGTGCTCTTTGGGCTTTCAAAATACTTATCAAGCTTTCCTAACTTTTCTGTTATGTATTCTTTCATTGATTTTGTGACTGTTACTTTGTCACCGCGAATACTTATTTTCAATATATCACCTTCCTATAATTAATATAACATAAATAAAAGAAAAAAACTACTTAATTGTAGTCATTTCTTGTTCTAAAACATCAACTGCTTGTAAACCTTTTGAAGTTTCAATTAATTTAAAGCTTACTGTTGCACCTTCGTTTAATGTCTTATAACCTTCTTTTACAATAGCTGAATAATGCACAAAGATGTCAGATAGTTTATCACATTCGATGAAACCATAGCCTTTGTCATTATTAAACCACTTAACAGTTCCCTGCATCATAACTCTAGCTCCTTCCTACTCTTAAACTTTAACACACTATAGTATATAATGCAACAAAAATCGTTCGACAAAGGTCGACAAAATGCGGGTTTTTCAGGTCTTTTCGCTAGTGATTATGTAGGTTTCAAAATTTTTAAAAATATATGTTTTTTTGTTAAATTTGTTTTCAAAATTAGAAAATATTTCATTAATGAGGTTTCCACTACCTAGTAAATATACTTCTTTTTTATCTAAAATATAATTTAAGTAATACATTAAATCATCATTATTTACAAAACATTTGGTTTCAATATAGATGTTATTAACTTTTTTATATTCATCTAAGAATGTTATATTTAAGTAATTATCAAAGACATTTACATATGAATTTGTGCTATTTAACTTATAATATTTAAGTTCTTTATCTATACTTATCTTTCTATAATTAAAACAATTCATTATATTTTTTAAAAATGTTATATCAGCGGGTGTATAGTTGGATGCTACGATTATTCTGATTTTTTCACCAAACAAAGAGTTATTCAAATGATTTTCACTTAATAACTTTTCTAAAGATTTCATAAATTTATTTATATTTGCTACTTTTCCACCATAAATAACATCTTTTGCTAGTTTATATTTTATTATCTTATCTTTTTTCTTTAAATATAAATAATCATCTGTTATATGTAATACATAGTTATATTTCATAGTTTAACCTCTTTTATATTTTTGCCTTGTTACTTCTCCCCCACGAATATGTTTTTCTCTATCATGGGTTTTAAATATGTTATCAATTTCTTTTCCTAGATTTTTATCTATTTCCTTTAGTCTTTCGGATAGGTCTGCATGTACTGTACTTTTACTTACATTGAATCTATCTGCTGTTTGTCTTATTGTGTCTTGTGTTTTAATAATGTGGTTTGCTTCACTTAATACTCTTCTTTTTATATCTTTATTCATTAACCAAACAACCCCTTAATAAAATATATTATTAAAGGGTTAGTTTTATGTTATTTTAAATCTTCAATATTCATATTATAAAAGTCTTCTGGGTCTATTGCTGTTCCATTATGATATACTTCAAATAGTAAGCAATTTTCTGTTTCACCATTTAGTTTATTATCTCCACTTTTACCTATAACATCACCACTTATAACAACATCATCTTTTTTTACTTGGACATCACTTAAACTATAATATACAGTTTTTAAGTTTGGATTGTGGGTAATTTCCACATAGTTTCCAAGAATGTCATCGGTTGCAACATTTGTTACTGTGCCATCAAAGCTACTTAATACTTCGAAAGCATCTTGTGATGAGTATAGAACACCACTATTTTGTAAGTATGTATTTTCATAATATACTAATGAATTTTGTTGCTTTGATGCTTCATCTGTCATATCATAAAATGATTTGCTTATAGCAACATTGGTACTTACAAAAGGTTTTTCAATTTTACTAACTGGAGTATCATCCTTTTTGATAACTGGGGTTACATTATCTTTTAACGCACTAACTGCCATATTATCGTATTCCATTTGGAACTGGAGCACATTTCCTAGAATAGAAATACTTACAAATAATACTCCGATAACCATTACATAAACCGTTGGTAAAACAAATTTTCTAAGTTTTTTTGTTTTCATTTTTCACCATCCTACTTAAAGTATGGTAAAAATTGTTATATTTTATACACTAATTTTTTCAATATTTATATTTTGATAATAATGTTTTAATATTTCTTCGTAAGTTTTACCTTCATCTGCTAAAGTGTTTGCTCCATACTGACTCATGCCAACACCATGACCATAGCCTTTAGTGGTTATTTCAATATTATTTGATGAAATGTTAATTTCAAAGTCTGTAGAACGTAATCCTAATTTAGTTCTTACTTCTGTTCCTTTAAAACTTTTGTTGTTGATAACTAATGTATCTATTCTTCCCGACGATGTTTTTTCTATGGATTTTACAGTAATTTCACCGCATGATAAACTTAACTTATTACAAAATTCTTCTTTAGTTAAAGTTACTTTTGTAGTACTACTTTTTTCTGGTGAACTTACACTTTTTAAATATTCTTTATTTTCTCCGAAGACTGGCTTGGCTTCTTCCGTACTTCCGTTACTAGTGGAAAAATAAAAACTACATATTACGTTACCATTATAGGTCATAATTAAATCTTTAGTGCTATTAACAGCATCTTTTATTTTGTTATAATAATATTCATAATTTTCTTGCCAATTTTCTTTCATTTTATCTTTGGTAATGTAAACTTGATTAGTTATATCTGTTACTAAGTCATAATTATCTTTTGCATTATTCATTTTATATATGGCATATGTGCGGGCTGCGACAGCTTGGGCTTTTAAAGCTTCCATATTAAAAGATGCAGGCATTTCTCCGGCGATAACTCCAATTACATATTCTTCTAAAGATATGTTACTTATTATGCCTGTTTTGCTATCTTTAATAGTGAGTTTAATTTCTTTTTTGGGTATTTCTTCTTTTATATCATTATCAAAAAAGGTAGTTTCTTTTTTGAAACTACCTATTGCTACGAATGATAAAACTACTACAACTAAGAATAGTATTTTATTTTTCATATTTATCTCCATTTAAGTTTATTAAATATTTAGAAAATCTAGTACAAAATTTGTTAATAAGTAACCGAAAGAAAAACTTAAAACCATAACAATTACTTTGGCTTCTAATGTTTTTCCCGATTTAATAATTCCGTTAAAGTTTACTCCGGATAAACCAAATGCTGATACAAACGTAAAAAATATATAAAGAATTAGTTTAACTAGCATAATTCTCATTTTCCATTTCTGTTATTTTTGCAATTCTTCTTAAATGCCTTTCTTCACTTGGCTCTTTGGTCATGATAAAATTATCTATAATATTGTGAATCTCACTTGTTGGAATGCTTGCACTAAATGCTATGACATTAGCACCATTGTGATTTTTGGCACTAAATGCATCATTACTATCAAAAACTCTAGCACATCTTATGCCTCTAACTTTATTGGCAGCAATCGACATACCTATGCCGGATCCGCAAACTAAAATACCCAAAGAATGTTCTTCTAAAACTTTGTGACAAACCCATTTTGCAAAATCTGGATAATCATCAGTATCACTATTTTCTATATTTGGAACTTCAACCTCATAGCCATATTCATTTAAATAATTTATAATATCATCTTTGCATTTAACCCCTTGATGGTCATAACCTAAAAACACTTTTATTGTAATCATCTCCCTATTTAATTATACTAAAGTTTATGCTTGATGTCTATTTATTTAAGGATTTTGTTATTTAATTTACGATAATATTTTTAATTGTTAAAATTAATTAACTAAAAGCAGCTAAATTGCCTAAATTTTGTAAAATTAGAACTATTATCACCTTTTTTGATGACTTTTATTATTTTTATCTTTTAAAGTTTTATTTCTTAAAATTATCTAATTCAATATTGGGCCCAGTGGGCCCAATATTGAAAAACCAATTTAACTCACGAAATATTATTAAATTACAACATATTCTTTACATGATTTTTCTGGCCGTTTTTAATAAAATACTTTTTGTTCGTTATAAATTGTGGCCCGGTGGGCCACAATTCTTTTATTTTTTTATATTTCATAAATTTATACTTGTTATTCTTTACTTATTTAATAGTTTAATTCACTAACTCATAAGTAAGTGGCACTAGTTTTTCACTTTTAACAAAGTTTGCAACAAATTTATCTTGTTCTCTTGTGATAATTATTCCAATTGTAGGATTGTTATTTGCTCTTTTCTTATACTTATCAACTAATGTCATATAAAATTCAGTTTGACCTTTATCTTCTTTTTTTAAACTTCTACATTTTATTTCCACTACAACATAACAATTATAATTTACATTGTATAGTAACATATCTATATAGTAATTTTTGTTACCATCACTTATTTTGTATTGATTTCCTACCCATGTAAAATCATTTCCTAATTGCATAAATACATAACTTAACTGAGAATATATTAATTTTTCTAAATCTTTTTCATTTTCAACTTTATTACCATTTAAATTTAATAGAATTGGATTTTTAAAGTTTTCTATTATGGCTGGTACAATTGCTGAAGTTATTATATCTACTTTATCAGGTTTATGTTCTAATCTTTCAAAGGAATTGCTTTTTATTTCTTTTATCAGTTCCCTCTTTGATAAATTATTCTTAATGCATAAGTTAATATAATAATTTCTTTTATTCTCATCTTTTATAGGTAAAATGGTTCTAATTATTGTCCAATTCAATTGTTGGCCCACTGGGCCAATAATTGGAAAATATAGATATAATTGTCTAAATCTAGATAAATTTGTATAATCATAGCCTTTTCCATATTCTTTTGATAGCTTTTCTGACCATTCTTTTAATAGTTTATCACCATATTTACTTTTTTCTTTTCCACCTTGAGCATCAATAATAAGTTTCCCTATATTCCAGTATGCTTCAGTTATTTCATTATTTGCTTGTCTTTCTTTAATTGCTTTTCCTATTTCTACTTTTTTTACTAGTGTTTCAACTTCTTCATAATTGTTCTTGTTTCCTCCATTTTCTCATCTCACAATCGTATATCCATTATATATACTTTTGGGGCGTAATTTAATAATTAAATATTATTGTTTTAAAACCTTTTAGTAGATATAAAATATATACTATCATATAATTGTTTTTATTACAAGTATTTTTAACTTATTTTTTAATGGCAAAAGAAAAGAACAAAACCAATTAATTTTGTTCTTTATCTAAACCAAATTTTTTATTGAATTTTTCAATGTTTCCAGTCTTCTTAGTTCTACCTTGTGAACCTGTATAGAATGGATGACATTCACTACAAATTTCAACATCTATTTTTTCTTTTGTTGATTTTGTTTTAAATGTAGCTCCACATGCACAAGTAACAGTAGCTTCTTTTACTTCTGGATGGATATTTGCTTTCATATTCTCTCCTTCCGCCATACCATATTCATGGCATAGTAATTCGCTTTTCTTACATATTATACCATATTTTATGCTTTTAGCAAGGTAGTTTAGTAAATTTATGTATTTAATGTGTAAAATAATTAATTATTATTAATTAATTTGGCTTCCCTACGGACAGTTTTTATAAATGAAAAATTTGACATAACTATTATGTTATATCAAGTCATTCTAAAACCATTTAAAAATGGCAACTCTAATGTTAAAATAATAATATCAAAAAAATAAAAAGGAGTTGCCATGAATAAATTATATAACATTCAAGAGAAAATTATAAATGAAATTCGTGAATTTTAAAAATTAATTTATAATTATTTCATCAAGACATATACTCAACCAAATATATTAGATTACCAATAAAATTTATTCTATAGGACATATAAATTATTTAACTATGACATTTTAACTATAAAATATTTATGACTTTCTATTATACAATTTATATAAGGTTTTAACTATGATATTTTTTTAAGTTTTGATATTGACATTTACCAAAACACTTTTTTTGCGTGAAATTAATTTTATTTTTTTAGAAACAATGAGCAAAAATGTTGTTTTTGTAACTTATTTATATAATTTTAGCATCTCTATAACTCAAAAAATGAAGTAAATCGTTCAAAATAGGTCGAACTATTTACCTCATTTTTGTAAGGTTTTACTGAAGTTTTTTCAAAATTGTCCGTCAATCAGTTAATTAGGAATGGTGAATTTATACTTCCGTCCCCTGAAATATATGATACTGTTGGGCTAAGATAAAATGCAGGGCGTACATGACATCCATATTTAGTGGTCCCACCACCTAAATTACCTGGTTCATCGGGTCGAAAAGCGCCATTTGAACTTGACGCATCTCTAGTTATTGTCCACTCATAAAGGCCAGAGTATATCCAGTTTAAATTTTTAATAATCCTATAATCTTGTCCATTTTCATTATATAAATTTATATTCCATGCACTATAATCAGCAGAATAAGCAAAGTCACTTACATACATTAAGCCTATTTTTGCATTATATTCTATTTCTCCATTTAATGATGTTGAACTTGGTTGAGGCTTTATTATTTCATTTTGATATGCTATTTTTGCAATTTGTTCCGCAATACTAGACCACGTATTTCCTCCAACTTTCCACGTTGTTGTTACTATTTTGCTTTTTGTTGTTTCATCAAATGTATTTATAAACTCATTATTTAAATATGTGTTTATACTTGAAATTGACCACGTATTATTATAATCCCATGCTTTAGTCCCCACCGAATTTGTCCTTATTAGTTTTGTTCTACCATCAAATACTCCGATTATTCTATATAGATTATCTGTTGGGCATGGTGTTACGTTTGATCCAAAGCATACATAGTTATTTACTTGATCACTTGCTCCAGCAAATCTGTATGAATTATCTCCAGCTCCATTTATTAAATTTGCATCATGATAATAAATACTATTTTTTCCTTGTGTACCTGTGTATAATTTTGCTGTATGACATGCTAATGTATTATCATTACATGTTTCATCATATCTTGGAATCTTAGTTCTAATAGATGTAGCAGATACACTACTTTCTCTATTATTACTATCTTTTACATAAACCTTTACATAGAATGTTGCATCACTTGTTAAATTACTAAATGTATAACTACTTGATGTGCTTTCTACATAATTTGAACCATTATCTTTTGAATAATAATATTTTACAACACTTCCTGTTCCACCACTTGCACTTACATTTATAGTAATTGAACTAGATGTTGATGAGGTTGATACATTTGTTATACTTGGAAGTACATATGCATCTGTTGTTGCACTTAAACTATATACATTTGATTCTTTTCCTAAAGTATCAACTACTTTTACTTTTATTGAATAATTTGTTTTTTCATTTAATCCTGTAAATGTATATGATGAATTA
>CAKORY010000021.1 GCA_934101795.1 uncultured Bacilli bacterium | reverse complement strand
AAATCGCCTTCGCCACTGGTGTTCCTCCTAATATCTACGCATTCCACCGCTACACTAGGAATTCCATTTGCCTCTACCATACTCGAGTCTACCAGTTTCTAAAACGGAATGGGGTTAAGCCCCAAGATTTGATTTTAGACTTAATAAACCGTCTGCGCACCCTTTACGCCCAATAAATCCGGATAACGCTCGCCACCTACGTATTACCGCGGCTGCTGGCACGTAGTTAGCCGTGGCTTTCTTGAATGGTACCGTCAAGCACTAATCATTTCCTATTAGTACAATTCTTTCCAAACAACAGAACTTTACAATCCAGAGGACCGTCATCGTTCACGCGGCATTGCTCGTTCAGGGTTTCCCCCATTGACGAATATTCCTAACTGCTGTCTCCCGTAGGAGTCTGGGCCGTGTCTCAGTCCCAGTGTGGCCGATCAACCTCTCAGTTCGGCTACGCATCGTTGCCTTGGTAGGCCATTACCCCACCAACTAGCTAATACGCCGCAGGTCCATCTCCAAGCGAAGCTTTAAGGGCTTCTTTACTCCGTAGAGCGCATTCGGTATTATCAGTCGTTTCCAACTGTTATCCCCATCTTGGAGGCAGGTAACCCACGTGTTACTCACCCGTTTGCCACTAAGGGGAAAATCCAAATCCAATTCAATCCATTTTCAGTGCAAGCACTTCAAACTTCAATTCTTTTCATTGGGCCCCTTCGTACGACTTGCATGTCTTAGGCATGCCGCCAGCGTTCATCCTGAGCCAGGATCAAACTCTCAATAAAATTGATTTATAACAATCGTTATTTTTAAGTTTAATCAAAGCTACTCAAAATTGACTTTTTTACTTAGTTTTCAAAGATCATTTTCAATCAGTTTTTTGCACCCTTTTTGCTGAGTGCATAGATAATATATCAAATCCTGAAACGAATGTCAACAAAAAAATGCAATTTTTTTTAATTTTTTGCAATTTTTTTTAAAATTGACGTTTTTTCAAGGATTTTTCTATATATTTTATGACAAAAATATTTTAATATTACTTGTTTTTTATAATATTTTCATAAATATTTTTATATTTAATAATATTATTTTTATCAAATGGGCCTTCTTTATTCTTTTTCATTTGAATTAATTTTGCCATTTCTTTATTAACTATCTTATCAATTGCTTCAGGATACTTCATTTTTTTCTTATGATAATTATACTCATTATGGTCTAATATTTTATATCCGCCATCTGGATACACTCGTAAATCTAAATCATAATCAATATATTTGATGACATTTTCATCAACTAAATATGGTGATGCTATATTACAATAATAGAATAGTCCATGTGATTTCAGCTGAGCGATGCAATTAAACCAGTTGTGTTTATAGAAGAATATAATTGCCAATTCTTTGGTTTTATATGAATGCCCCTCCGGTTCTGTAACATCTACCATATAATTTCCACACACTATAAAATCATCTTGTATATCTAAAATTATTGTATCATTACTTGCTTGATATGCTTCTCCATTATGTTTATAACAATGGATATTGTATTTATCTCCGACTTTCATTTGTTCACATTCTTTCTAATTATAATTTTTTCTTTCTATATTATATATGTAGTGTTGTTTTAAGCAAAAAAGAGCAACCTACATTGCTCCAATTACTTCTAATGCTTTTACAAGTTGTGTATCAATTATTATTTCTTCACCATTTTCGTTTGTTTGTGTGGTTTGTTCCACTTCAAAATCAGGTTTTATACCTTTTTTATCTATGCAATCACCTGTAGGTCTAAGCCATTTAGCTGATGTAAATTTGGCCATACTACCATCTTGCATGTCATATGTTTGTTGAACTTTTCCCTTTCCATAGCTTGTTTGGCCTACTAAAACCGCTCCATAACTATCTTTTAAGGCAGCTGCAAGTATTTCTGCTGAAGATGCAGAATTGTTGTTTATAAGTACCACTATTGGATAATTTCTTGATGTTTCTGTTTTGTCATAATAATCTTCTTTAGATTTTTTATCTTCAAGAGAATATATTAATTTGCCTTTTTTCAAAAACAAACTTGCTGTTGTTTCGGCAGAATCTAAATATCCACCCGTATTGTTTCTTAAATCTATAATAAGTTTTTCCATTCCATTTGCTTCAAGTTCTTTTAAAGCTGTTTCCATTTGACTTGTTAAGGGACGAGAAAATTTAGATATTTGTATATATCCTATATTATTTTCTTGCATTCCATAAGCAATTGCAGGCTCTTCAATTGTGCCAATTTTAACATTAAAGGTTAGTTCTTCACCATTTCTATCCACGATGATATCAACAGCTTTTTTATTTGTTCCACGAATTAGTAGGCCTACAGCGTTGCCATCGGTATCATTTAGTTTTGTCCCATCAATGCTCATAAATTTATCTCCAGCTTGTAATCCAGCCGCTTCTGCAGGACCATTTTTAGTCACTTTTGTTATTACTCTGTCTTTATTAATTTCTACTCCAATACCTTGATATGTTCCTTGAAGACTTTCTTCTAAAGCTTTTCTTTGCTCATCAGTTAGGTATGTTGTATAATTATCTCCCAAATACTTTAACATTGCGTTTAAAGCACTATCTAGCATTTTTTCTTTATCAACATCTTCATAATAGTTGTTAACTATATTTGAGTATGCTTTAATAAAATCAGATAATTCCTTGTCATTTGATAAATCACTATATGATAAATTATAATTGTTGGTTACAATAATACCCGCTGTTATTGCAGATACCACTGACGTTATACATATTATTATTATTACACTTATTAAATTGAAGCCTTTACTATTTTTCATTAAATTTCACCTATAATTATTTTAGCATTAAATTAAAAAAAAGAAAAGTTAAAAACTTTTCTAAATTCCTAATTCAGTCTTAATTGTGTCAAGTGTTTCTAAATATTTGATGATTTTACCATTTTTTATCTTAATTAAGGTTAAATCTTTAAAAGCAAGTTCACTTGATATTGTAGCATTTGGATTACTTTCTTTGTCTTTGCCAACATAATATTTTTTATTTAATTCATTTGATAAATCACAGAAATATACTTTATTGGATTTTTCCTTTTTCATATATTTATTCATTAAAGCAGAATAATAAATTGCATTTGAGGCTTCGCCATCATATACTATGACATAATATTCATCATCTGCACGATTAAATAATGTTCCAACACTAACTTTGTCATAGTCAATTGCTCCAGCGGTTACCTTTCTATCCTCATTATTATCTTTATTATTGTTAATAAGTCTTGTAATACCATAAACTGCAAGTACTAAAACTATGATACTTAAAAGGATTATAATAAATTTTTTAACTTCTTTTGATTCTTCACTTGTGTATTTATCAATATCAACCTTTTTAGTATTCTTTGTTTTTACTATGTTATTTAATTTTTCTTGCTTCTTTGTTTTTGCCATAACTTTTCCTCCATGTGATTATTATACCTAAATCATGTGCATTTTGCAAGTTTTACAAGAAGTTTTTCTTATTATATTATTAATAATGTTGATAATTTGTTCATTTAATCAAAAAAACAATGCACATGGCATCGTTTTAATTATTTTGTCGATAATACCGTTTTGGAATTACCAAGAGATTTTGCTACACTTACCATTTCATTTGATGATAAATCGCTACTTACTAGATAGTAACTGATGTTTTCACTGTTCCAACTGATGGAATTTGAACTTAATGCTCCGATGGTTTTATCTAGCATTAATGGATCACCGAATACTGGAATTACTTCAAAGCTACTAGCTTTTGATGCTGTTTCTTCAACAATTACAAAGTTTTTATCACCAGCAAATGTTAGAATTACTCGACTTCCTCCAGCAGTATCTATTGTTTCAGAACTTTTTAAATGGGTGTTCGTAGGTATATAAAGTGGATAAATGATACTATCTAATGTACCTGTTGTCTTATCGCAAGTGTTTCCTTCACAGGTTTTGTTATCTTTACAATTTGCTCCTGAACATGTACCATTCTTATTTTCGTTATTTTCATTTTTATTTGTATCTTTGTTAGCATCCTTATTATCTGCTGTTTTATTTTCATCTTTATTAACATCAATTAAATCTTCTAAAACAAAGTCGTCTTCTTTTAATTTTGCTTTTAAATTAACACTTTTGAATGTTACTTTTATCTTTATTATATCTTCTGCAGAATAAACTTCTACTTTTTCAATTTTCATATTTTTGTCAAAATATATTTTTTGATAGGTAAGTTCATCATTATTAGGATAATTTACCTTACATTTTATAATATACCCATTTTCTGTTTTTTCTAATGTTTTTTCACTATCATTTTTAATATCTGTTAGTAAGTTTTGTAAAAGATAGGCTTGCGATGAGTTTTCTGGCCATACACTATCAAATTTAAAGCTTTTGTTTAAACTTGGTGTTACAACATACAATCCTTCCTTATTTTTAAGTATTACCTGTTCATGATTATTAGTTTGATTTACTAAAATTACTTTATAAAAATCATCTTTTAAAAAGTATGTATCAATATTGTAGGTAAATATTTCTTCTCCACTACTTATTTCCATCGTACCGTTTATTTTATATGATTTACTGCTTTCTACACTCTTTGTAAAATCATTTACGGCATCTTCTAGTTTGTAACTTCCACACCCAGTTAAAGTAAGCATGCAAACTATCATTAGTATTAAATACTTTTTCATTACCAAATCCCCTTTTCTAATTAAATATATTTTTTCTATTTTAAAATATGTATGTATATTATTTAATTTATGGTTAAAAATATAAACAAAGGGATGTGAAATTATGATGATACTACAAAAAATAGCTTTAGTATTTACTATTATAGGGGCAATTGTCTGGGGGATTTATGGACTTTTTGATGTAAATATCGTTGCTAAGTTATTTGCTAATGTAAATATTTTAGAAAAAGCTATCTATGTAATTGTTGGTATATGTGGACTTATCAACATCGGTTTATTCTTTGTAAGAGAAGACTAAAAAAAGTAGTGAATTTAACACTACTTTTTTTGCTACACTTTGTGTAGTTTTTTTATGATATTTTAATCTTTAACTTGCTTGATACTACATAACTTACAAGTGGATTGTTGTTATCTATCTTGATTTCTACTTCATGTTCACCAACACCTAGACCTGTTAAATCAACATAAGCATCTATTTGATTTAAATCAAGTTTATCTATTACAGATGCTACACCTTTTACTTGTACTGTTATATCTTTGTTATCAATTAGGTTGACATTTAAGCCTTCGCTTAGATTTCTTGGTTTTATATTACCACCGATTTCAATTGTTTTTTGTACTTCTTCACCAAATGTTACAACGATTTCAACCTTTTCCATGCTCATTTTTCTAACACCATTAGGCTTATTTATTGTGGCATTATATTTCTTAGAGCCATCTTTTCCAAGGCCATCAACATTGATTGTTACTGGTACACTTGTAATCTTTTCAATTTCTGATTGTTCACCATAGATTGTGATTGTTGATGCCGTGCTGCCATTTATGGTAATTCCAGCTATCGCTTTTCCTGCGATTAGTTCACCAGTTGTTTCAATAGAAATTGGTACACTTTGTGAATAACTATCTAGTACTATAGTTGCACTTATTGTACTTGGTACTATTTCAATATTTGTTAATTTATTTCCTTTTGAGTCATAAGCTACTAGTTCAACATTATCTATATCGTATGTTCCTGCTTCACTAAAGTTTTGTTTTGCTAAATCTATTAGAGCTTTTACTGATGCTATTTCTTTTAAAGCGTCACTACCACCTTTAACTACTACTTCTGATTTACTTAAAGTAACTGATTTAACACTTAATTTGCTATCTAATGCATTAATGTTAAGTAGGTCGTATGATATTGATTTAACCTGACTTTCTTTATTCTTAATCATTACTTGAACATATGATGGGTCAAGTTTATATGTTAATGATTTAATGGGTTTTGAATATGAAAAATATACTTTATATGGATTTTCACTTGGTTTATATTCTGATAAGTCTAATACTACTTCGTATTCTCCGAGTTGTTTGGCTAAATATATATCACTTTTTCTACCAGTTAAAGTTATATCTACTGTTTCAGGTACGCCTTCGATTACATAGGCTTCTTCATTATATTTAACCACTACAGGAATATTTGGTATTTCTTCAGCTTCTGTTTTAACTAAGTTGATAACTTTTGAATCAATTAGTAAAAACATGCCAACTGCTATAACAAGTGATAAATATACTAAAAAGTTTGGTCTATTTAATAATTTATCTAACTTCCCTTGATTCTTTTTAAATTTCTTTGATAAATAATATATAAATCTACTTATAGGTACTACGATGTACTTGTCTATAAAGGCATATAATTTTCTAAAAAATCTTGTTATCATTCGTCGTCACCTTCACTTTCATCTGCTTCGAAGAAGACTTCCATTTTTGGTTTTAATTCATCGATTAACATCATTCTAAATTCATCTGGAGCAAGATTATAATGTAAGTTGCTATCAACTGCGATTGATAGTCTTCCTGTTTCTTCACTTACTACTAAAGCTATTGCATCACTTTCTTCCGCTATACCTAATGCTGCTCTATGTCTTGTTCCTAGTCTTTTTGAAACATTTGGATTCATACTTGTTCTGAAAACTGCTCCAGCACATGTTATTCTGTCCCCTTGGATTATGACACCACCATCATGAAGTGGTGAATTTGGGAAGAATATTGTTTCAAGTAATGAATCAGAAATATCTGCATACACTTTTGTTGCATTTTTTATATATTCTTCCAAAGATATTTCTCTTTCAATTACGATAAGAGCCCCAATTCTATTTTTTCTTAAATATTCGCAAGCACGCATAATTTCATACACTACTTTTTCTCGTTCATCTACTGTTAAAACTTTATGACGACCTAAAAGTTGTGTACGTCCCAAAGACTCAAGTACGCTTCTTATTTCTGGTTGGAATATAACTATAATTGCAAGTGGTCCCCATTGTATTGCATATTCAAGAATTACACCTACAGTATAAAGGTTTAACCAATCACTTAATAATTTTACTATTAATATTATAATTACACCTTTAACAATTAAAACCATTTTAATATTATTTTTAACATTTTTTAATATATAATAGAAAGCTATCCATACCAAACAGATATCTAATAATTTTGTAAACGTTTCCCAAATTGTTGATAAATTCATTTAAACACCATCCTTAATATACCGCGAAATTATTATAACAAATTTTTTATAAAATAAAAAGGGGTAATCCCCATTTTATAGATCGCTTGACTCATTATTGCCAATGTTTTTATTTTCTTTTACTAAATCTTGTAATGACATATTAGTATTAATTTGATTTTGTATAGTATTTACTTCACTTATATTTTGCGTATTATTATTTGAGTCTAATTTAAATTTAACATCCTTTTCTTTTTTTCGACTTACAAAATAGCCGATTAATGAAAATATTAGAAAAAGTGTTATTAAATCAAATATAAGATAATATTTGCTTAAAAATTCTAATATACTTGTCATTTACATTTCTCCCTTTTTAACTTATTGATAATTTTTGACCTACCGGTTCAATTTGAATAAATGTGTTTCCATCATTTACTTTTAGTTCTTCACCATTCATGTAATAATATTTTGTTTGACTCTTTCTTGATTGTTTTTCCCATTTAATTGGAACGCTATATCCACCTGAAATGTAATATCCTGTTCCTGATCCAACATTTTCAATATTTTGACGGCCTTTGTTTTCACCATCATTTAATGTTGTGTTTTTTACTTGATATGTAATTATATTTTTGAAGTGATATTGTTTTTTAGTTACATAATCAGTGTGAGCTTTTCCATTTACACTTCTTAAATAATATCCATTTTCAGCATCATATTTATAACTTGTAACATAACTATTTGAATATGGAATACTTATATTTGTAGCAGATGCAGCGCCATCTAAAGCAGCCATATCTATTTCATCAACACTATAATTTAACAATAAATTGTTATTTCTAGTTGTTCTTTTGCTTCCAAGTCCATTATTTAACTTTTCAATACTTGTAAACAATGTATGCTCACTTGCAACATTAAGCGATTTATCTCTCCATCCTGTTTTAGAGTTATCAACAACAATGCGATCTACACCTAGAGTACCAAAATCATTTTGGGCTTGAGGGCTTTGACCATGGTGAACATAAATTGCATCATTTTCTAAAGCATAATCTAGAAAATAATGTCTTGCACTACGGATTGAACCTATTCTTGTTGTGTTTTGATCCATGAAAAGTGCCATGTAACGAGTAATTCCACCTTCAACAATTATTTCATACATTAAATAAGCATCTTGAAGTCCGCTTTGAAGTGGTCTTGCCACACTTATGTTGTTAATCATAACTGCATATGGTCTTGATTTAGAGTTTGCATCAACTATTTTTAAATTTTTAGCATCAGTTTGATTCTGATTATCATTACTTGGCTTTTTAGTATCACTTTCTTCTTTTTTACCACAGCCAGTTAGGAATAAACCTATTAAAAGTAATAATACTATAATTTTTGAGTTTCTAGATTTCATAATACTACCTCCTTAATCTATTATCTCTTTCTAAATCCCGTTTTTTGATTGTTTCTCTTTTATCATATAGTTTTTTACCTTTGGCAATACCTATAGATATTTTAGCTTTATCATTTTTGATGTAAAGCTTCACGGGCACTAATGTATAACCATCACGACTAGTTAACTCTAGCAATCTTTTTATTTCTTTTTTGTGAAGCAATAATTTTCTTTCCCGTGTTGGATCATGATTAAATATATTTCCTTCATCATATTTATCAATAAACATATTGATGATATATGCTTCATTTTTCTTTATTCTTACATAACTATCTGTTAAATTTACCGAACCTTTTCTAACTGATTTTATTTCTGTGCCTTTTAAAACTATGCCAGCTTCAAGTTCGCTATCAATAAAATAGTTAAAGTACGCTTTCTTATTTACTATTTCCATTTGTATCCCTCACAAGTTCAAAATCAACTATAGCCCCTTCTTTATTTGCATTTGTTACAACCACTTTTACTTTGTCACCTACACGATATTTTGTCTTTTTGTCAAAACTAATTAGTGATAACATTTCAGGTACATAAGTAAAATATCCATTTAAAGTACTAATATGTACTAGACCTTCGACTAAATTGTCAAGTTCTACAAATAGCCCAAAATTGGTAACACCACTTATAATACCTGTGTACTCTTCACCAATATGATCCATCATGTATTCTGCCATCTTCATATCTAAAACATCACGTTCAGCTTCAATAGCATTTACTTCAGTTTCACTTGAATGTTCTGCAACATCAATTAGATATTTGGCATTAAAATTAATTGTTTCCATATCAATTCTGTTTTCAAATAGATATGTTCTAAGTAATCTATGTACTGTTAGGTCTGGGAATCTTCTTATTGGGCTAGTAAAATGTGTATAATTTTTGCTTGCCAGGCCAAAATGACCAATATTATTTGTGCTATAAATAGCTTTTTTCATACTTCTAAGAAGCATATCTGATAAAATAACAAATTCATCTTTATCACGGAATTCATTTAACAAATTTTGCATGGTAACAGGTGTTATTTTATTTAAATTAGTGTGTACTTGATAGCCCATTTGTTTTATTAGATTTGTGAAATCTTCAATTTTTTCAGCATTTGGTAAGTCATGTACTCGATATATGAATGGTAAATCCATATTACTTATATGAGTTGCTACAGTTTCATTGGCGGCTATCATAAAGTCTTCGATTAATTTTTCACCAGTTCCTTGTACTCTTTTAACTATATCAATTGCTTTACCATTTTTATCTTGAATAATTTTGGCTTCATCAATACCAAAGTCAATATATCCACGAGATATTTTTTCTTTTCGAAGTATGCCTGCAAGTTCATGCATTGTTTTTAATGTGTCTACAAAAGGTTCATATCCCTCTGGAATAATGTTTTCATCTAATATTTTATTAACATTTTTATATGTCATTTGTTTTCTTGACTTAATGTATGATGGAAATATATCATAATCTATTACTTTACCATTTCCATCTATAGTCATTACACAACTAATGGTAAGTCTTACTACCTCAGGATTAAGGGAGCATATACCATTTGATAGTTGATGAGGAAGCATAGGTATTACTGTATCTGCTAGATAACTTGATGTTCCGCGGGAAAAAGCACTTTCATAAAGGTTAGTTCCAACTTTTACATAATTTGATACATCAGCAATATGAACCCCAAGTTTATAATTTTTGCCCGTGCGCTCTACACTAATGGCATCATCTATATCTTTTGTATCATCTCCATCAATTGTGAAAATCATTTCATTTGTTAAGTCTGTACGTCCAATTAAATCTGCTTCACTTACTTCATCTGGTATATTTTTAAGTTCTTCTTTAACAGCTTCACTAAATTCAGTTTCTATACTATGTTTAGCTGCGATTGTTAAAATATCAACGCCTGGGTCATTTTTGTGGCCAATTATTTTTTCAACTTTGGCTAAAAATGTTCTGTTTCCTATTTCTTTTATAATATTAATAATTACTTTATGACCTTCAACACAACCTTTTAAACTTTCTTTAGTTAGTTTAACTGCTATATTTAGTTTTTCATCATCAGGTTTAAAACCTAAAGTTTTTTTATCTTTAACTATTTCTCCGACTACTTTCTTTAAATCTCTTTTTAATATATTTCTTATGTAGCCTTCAGGTTCAGGGTCATTTAATCTTGTTTTTATTTCAACTTCAACAAAATCACCATTTATGGCGCCATTTAAATCATTGCTATGTACAAAAATGTCTTCTGGTTTACATTCTACGAAACCATTTCCACTTTTATTAATACGGAGTTTTCCTACTTTTAATGATTTTGTGTTTTCTAAAAGCATATATTCATGATTTTTGGATTTATGAAGTATTCCTTCCGTAGTCATTTCATTTAATGTATCTTCAAGCATGTTAATATCTTCCATGCTTTTTAAATGCAAGTTTTTATTTATATCATTTATACTTTGTCCTTTTGTTTCTTCTTTTAATATTTCAATTATTTTATCCTTCATCTGCTAACCTTCTTTATATGTACACTTCATTTTGTCTTCTTTCCATGTTACTTCTACATAATTTTTAGTATCTTCACTAGCTTTTTTGCCTGTTAAAGGATTTTTAAAATTGCTCTTAATATAATCTCTAGCTATTAGTTTATCATTATGAATTTTGCATAAATAATCAAAGCCTTCGCATATTTCTTTGGTGTAGTTTTCGTCTTTTGCTAGTTTACATGCTGCTTCTTCTAGGGTTTCATGGTATTTTTCTATTTCTTTTTCTCTCATACCACCAAAAACTAAAACGATAGCTAGTATAATCGTAGTAATTGCAATTAAAATCAATAATATTGTTAGAACCCTTTTTTTATTCTTCATATTTTATCACAAGTAAAGTATATCATATTTATTAAGATTTAACTAGTCTTTAATGAACATTTTTTTTCATTATTATTCCATTTTATCTGAACTATGTCATTTTCGTATTTGCTTACTGGATCATTAGTTTCTGGATTTTTTAAATTTTTGTTTACTAAACCCTCATCTATAAGTGTTTTTATTGTAACTTCACTATCTGTTAATATATTGTTAGTTTCAGCATATACACATGCGGCTTTTTCTAATGTTTCTTTATATGTTTTAATTTGTTTTTCTTTTTGGCGTTCTGCCATACCACTCATGTTAACTCCGACGGTTACGGATACTGCTGCAAGTAGTACTATTACAACAAGTATTTCAATTAATGTAAATCCATTTTTTTTCATTTGGCCTCCATATTTTTTTACAAAAAAAAGCTTGCGTTCACCAATTTGACATCATTCATTAATTATAGCAAATTTTTTCTTTATTATTAAATTAGCAAGGACGGAGAGAATCGAACTTCCATCGATAGTTTTGGAAACGATAAAATCGCTTTCAAAACATTCTAAACGACAATAATTAATTGTATCATATTGGATATTTACATTATACCTTACACTTTAATTTAATGCAACACTTTTGCCACCTACATTGACAATAAAGTAGAAGAGGTGTGATAAAGATTTTTTAAACTACAACGATAGTAATATTCAATTCAAACGAAAAAAAATTATATTATGTAAAAGTATGTATCATAGAAAATACATAGTACAGTAACTATATGTATAAAAACCTACATCAAAAAAATAAACCTTTATTATAAAAATATAATAGTTTGTATTTTTTTGCCGAAAAAAGAAAAAAGTACTGAATTCGGTAAACATTTTTATTTGTTTTTTGTTATACTATATTTAATAATGGGAGATGAGTTTATAAATGACATTTACTGAAGCAATAATAGAAAGAATTAATGAGCTTTGTAAGTTGAATCATATAACTACAAATAAGTTGTCTGAGCTTTCCACTGTTCCAGCAACAACGCTTTATGCGTTGCTATATGATAAAGTAGAAAACCCAAGTTCTAAAAATATTTATAAATTTTGCAAAGTTTTTGGAATAACAATGAAAGAGTTTTATGATACTGAAATATTCAATAAAATGGATTTTATAGAATAAATAAAGCTTGGCGACAATCGCTTCGATTGTTTTTTTTTACAAAAAAAGAAATCTAATTAAATAGATTCCTTATCTCATAGAAAAACTGTTATTTATAGTTAATATACTATACATAAAAAGAACATCTTGATTATTAAATTTTATATAATTATTCAAAATCCTTGAAGAAACATATCTAATATCAATAACAGTAACCTTTTTATAACCATCTAGTAATAAAGGAATTAGACTACTACCATAAGAATCACGAAAAACAATTAATTCTTTATTACTATTTGAAGTAGGATTAACAATATCTATAATAGAAGATGCTCCTGATAAATATATATCATATTTATCTAATGATTTTAGTTTATCATAATC
>CAKORY010000020.1 GCA_934101795.1 uncultured Bacilli bacterium | reverse complement strand
ACAATTTCAGCAAGTTTTCTATTTACTTCATTTATATCTATTTTTTTATCTTCAGTATTTGCTCTTAAGTAAGAATTAACTGATATATTGTAATCATTATCTTTGATTTCTTCATATGTAGCTAAATAAGATTTATTTTCAAATGATTTTCTATCTTTTAATAAACTAATTATATTATTTATGTTTTCTTCTGATAATTTATTTTTATTAGTATTTCTAGTAAATTCATTAGAGGCATCTACAAATAAAATATTGTTATCTAATTTATTTTTCTTTAATACTAAAATACAAGTGGCAATCGATGTACCAAAGAATAAATCAGAAGGTAATTGAATAACAGTATCAACAAAGTTGTTATCAATCATATACTTTCTAATCTTTTGTTCTGCTCCTCCTCTGTAAAGTACGCCAGGGAACTCAACTATAGCCGCAGTACCTTTAGGTGATAACCATGATAACATATGCATAGTAAATGCTAAATCTGCTTTTGATTCTGGTGCTAATACACCCGCTGGAGCAAATCTTTCATCATTTATTAATAGTGGATTAGACTTGCCTGCCCATTTTATTGAATATGGAGGATTAGATACTATTGCGTCAAATGGTTCATCATTCCAATGTAATGGATGTATTAATGTATCTCCTCTTTCAATACTAAAGTTATTGTAATTAATATTATGTAAGAACATATTTATTCTAGCTAAGTTGTATGTTGTAAGATTTATTTCTTGGCCGAAAAATCCTTCTCTTACATTTTCTTTTCCAAGTATCTTAGCAAATTTAAGTAATAATCCACCTGAACCACAAGCAGGATCATATACTTTATTAACAGATGTTTTATCCATTATAACAATTTTTGCAAGCAGTTCTCCAACTTCTTGAGGAGTAAAGAATTCTCCACCCGATTTACCCGCTGATGATGCATACATAGTCATTAAAAATTCGTAAGCATCACCAAATAAGTCTATCTTATTTTCTTCATAATCTCCAAAATTCAATTCTCCTATTGCATTTAATAATTTAACAAGCTTTTCGTTTCTTTCATCAACTGTATTACCTAATTTATTATCTATTGTAAAATCATCAAATAAACCTTTTACGTCATTCTCTGATGCGGTTCCTCTTGCTGATGATTCAATATTATTAAATATATTAGAAATTACTACATTTAAATTTTCATTTTTATCAGCATTTTTTCTAACGTTACAAAATAATTCACTAGGTAAAATAAATAATCCCTTTTCTTCAAGTATTTGTGTTTTTCCAAGTAACGCTTCATCATCAGAAATATCTCTATATTTAAAATCTTCAATACCTGCTTTTCTTTGATTTTCATTAACATAGTTTTCTATATTTTCAGATATAAATCTATAAAACAATAAACCTAATACATATTGTTTAAAATCCCATCCATCTACTGATCCTCTTAATTCATTTGCTATTTTCCAAATTGTTTTATGCAATTCTTCTCTTTCAATCTCTTTTTTATTATTCATTTACAAGTTCCTCCTTTTTAACAGACGATTTTCTTTTGACAGGAGGATTTTTCATTTTTATCTCCACATCAATAACTTCAATAAAAATATCTAAATATTGTTTTAATACTGAGAAATCTATCTCTTCATATTTTTTTTCGTAATGAGTTGTATCATTACCTAATATTCTTACAACATCCGCAACATTTTTATATTTATAATTTGGTAAGAACTCCCCTATGGCTTCATCCAAATGTTTTTTTACAACTTTCTTTTTTTCTTCACCTAAGCAATTAATTGCATAATCTTTAATTAGTATTTCCATTGCATTTCTATAACCACACCCAGCTAAATCTAAATTACCATCAAATTCTGCCTTACTGGCTTCATGGTATAATTTTATAAATCTTGGTGATACCTCTTCAATATATTCGTCAAATTTTCTATCTTTAAATGAAGGATATATTGAAATAAACTTATATTTATTTTCTTCTTTATTCCAAAGATAATTGGCGTGAAATATATAATCACACGATGTACATTTATGAATTACAACTAATAGCATTCCATCTGATGTATTACTTGTCCAATAATTTACAACTACAGAATCTGTGCCATATCCACAATTAGGACATGTCATTGGTTTTTCATAGGTTTTTCCACTCGTTACTGAATTATTTGTTGATATAAAATTTTTATCTCTTATGATTGGTTTATTGTTAATCATAGCTACCTCCAAAGTATTTCTTCTACATAAAATTATAACATATTATTTGACAAATTTTGATATTTTACGACCAATTCAAACTAGAAATTACCGAACTGCATTAATAATCTTGACTAATTTTTAATTTTAAGTGATTAATACAAGAAATTGGAGGAATTGTATGATTAGAAAATGTACTGACGAAGATATTTCTGATGAAGAATTAGAGAAAGTTATAAATGCTTTTTATGATAATTATCATGAGTATATTATCACTTATGTTATGCCTGAAGTAATTGCATTTTATATTACTAGCTCCTATAGTAGAAACGCTATGTGGGAAGCAACGTTTTATCAACATTATAATTCTGCTAAAGGTATCTATAATATTAGTGATGATGAAGATTATGATAAAGTTCATGCCAAAAGTGGAAAGTGCTGGTATTTTAGAACAAGATATAAAAAATTAGATGGAACAAGAGCTCAATATCATTCTAAAAGATATATGACTAAACGTGAGGCACAAGAAGCAGAAGCAGAATTCTTGATCAAATCTCAAAATGAAGCTAGTGTTAGTTCTTTAACATTTAGTCAGCTTATTAATTTGTTTATAGAAAACAGATCCACTATAGTTAAAGAAATGACTATGTATGGCTATAAAAACAAGCAACCTTATTTAGATACAATTGCTAATGTTAAAATAAAGGATTTCAACATCGAAGTATATGAAAGATGGAGACAATATATATATATAGTTGTAATATTTATACATGGTATAAAAATAATATTTATAAGTTTCTAAAGTCATTATTAAATTATGCAACTGATTGGTATGGTTTCAATTTTGTACATGTATATAGAAAAATGCATAACATTAATAATCCAAATGAACTTCCAAAAGAAATGTTATATTTTACTTATGATGAATTTCAAAAGTTTTTATCTGTTGAAAAAGATATTAAATTTAGATGTGCATGGTGGCTACTTTACTACTGTGGATTAAGAATTGGTAAGCTAAAAGGTATTACTTGGAAAGATATTGATTTTGAAAATAAAACTGTAAGCATAAACAAACAAATAACTCAGCAATCCTGTCGTTGTAGCTGGTTATTTTCGCCACCAAAGACAGCTAAGAGTAATAGAGTTCTACCATTAACAAAAGTCCTCTTAGACGACTTAAAAGCGCTTAAAGAAAGTGATTCTGAAATACTATTTGGATTTAATGATACATATTTTGTAATTGGAGATATTGCTCCACAAATAAGTAGTACTATCACTGCTAGAAAAAATCGCAATTGTGAAATAGCTGGAGTTATGCAGATAAGAATACACAACTTTAGACAATCATGTGCTTCCTTATTAATTTATAAAGGTGCTAATATTATTACAGTTTCTAAATTCTTAGGACGCACTAAAATAGAAGAAACACTTAATACATATACGCATTTATATAAAAATGTTCTAACAGATATTACATCATTAATTGATGATATGAATAAAGCTAGGATTAACTCCTAGCCTTTTTTATTTTCTATAATATTTTCTAAATCGCTTTTTATTCCTATGACATCATCACCATAGTATTTTGCATTTTCATAAATAATATTATTAATTAAAATTAATGATTTCTCATCATCTATAGTCATATATGAATCTTTTCCATGTTCTGCTATTCTCATTTTGTAATATTTATCAGGAACAATCATCAATGCAAACTTTGGATCAAGAGGAAGGATCATACATTCATATCCTTTAGTCTTTATATTTGATATCATAGGTTTTAGAGTAACAAACCCCATTGCTGTTTTATTCACCATTAAAAATACTTTCATATTTTTTAATAATTTTATATTCATATCTTCCATCATATAAGCAATATGTTCATGATCATATCCACCATCAATTAAAACACTAGTTGGCGATTGCTCATTCACACTTTTTATAAATTTTGGACTTCTAAATAAAGACATTCTAAATATTTTTTCTGCAAATCCAAGTATGTCTTCAATTACAAGCTTGTCCTGTTTATTATAAACAAAAGACTCTATATTTGAAATCAAATTACCTAATTGATCTTCATAATTATAATTTAAGTATTTTTCAAAATACATACTATAAAAGCCCAATGCTCTATTATAAGTAGAAGCTGAACTAGAATGTATATTATTAGTATTAGTATTTAAAACATATAATTTATCGTTATCGCAAAATCTTTTTAATAATAGTTTTGGTACTTGAGTATGAGATTTTAAAACATATGAAAATAAAACTGTTACACCATCAAAATTAGTATGACATAATCCAAAATAATCATTGTCATTATCTAAATATAATAATATATCGTTATCTTTAAGCTTATTAATTAGTTTAGTTACTTCGTTTTTAGTAAGTTTTATATTTATAGTTACATTATCCTTAAAAGGCTTATTTAATTTATAATAGTAACCATTATTTATTACACCTAAATCATACTCATATTTTTCTTTAATTAACTCAATAATCTCATTCATATTATCGCCTCAAATAATATTATACCATCACTACAACTTTTCTAAAAAAAATAATAGTTAATTTATAAACATTTAAAAATCCCTTATAAAATGGGCTATTATTCGTTAAAATGCTAAATAAAACCGGTCCAAAATTGGACCAAAAAAAATATTTTCAAAAATCATAAATCATTATAAATACTGGCTCAAAACAAAAAGCGAGCCGATTTCTCGGCTCTTCAGGGGGCAAAAATATATTGCACATAAAATAAATTATTGCTAGTTAATTTCCTTATATTTCAAGCAATTTTAAATTAAATCTAATTATTAAATATTATATATTTTTAATCAATATTACGAATTGAGTACCTAAACGGGTACCTAAAAATGTTAATACTATTATTAATTCTTCATATAAATGAAAGGATAAATATTATGAAAATAACTTATAAAAAATGTGGTGATTATTTATTACCAAATTTAACACTACCTGAAAAAGAAAATAAACAATTAAATAAATATGGATTGTTAAGATTAGAATACTTAAAAAATAATAAGAAAGCATTATATCAAGAATTACTTATGAAAGATAAATTAAATGAACATCTTTTTTCAGTCGGTATAATTGCTGAAGGTGGAATTAATAACATAGTTAATAGCCTAATAAAATCAGATGCATCAATTACAGAAAAACTAAAATCTGAAAATCAATTACTATGGGTTCAAAAAATTAACAATTGTAAAAGTATTGCTGAAGAAATGATTTTAAAAGAGATTATTTATGGAGATGAAATATGATTAAAGATAAAGAAGATATTACAGATAAAGAATTTGAAGAAATATTATTACCATTCTATAACAACTATAATGAATATCTTATTAAATTTGTAATACCTGACGCAATAGCATTTTATTTAGCAAATGGATATAGTAGAAATTGTTTATCAGACTGTCCATTAATTAATCATATTAACTCTGCATTAGATATATTTAATGTTAGCTGTAATGTTGATGAATTAATACCACAAATAGCATATATACTAAAAATTAAATACAATTTAAAAATTATTAATATTAAAAAATTGAAAATAAGTAAATTTATATAAATATGAAAAGAGAACTATTTTTTTATGTTTTAGTTCTCTTTTTTGTTAATCTATCTTTATTAGCAATATAAAACTTATCTAAACTATTACTTAAATATGCATTATAAAATTTAGATTTCCAATAATTACTATTAAATTTTTTAGTATATGGTGATAACCCTTGTATAAAGTTTATTCTATTTTTATTTAAATAGTCTCTTATAAAGTCTCTTTTTCTTTTATTTACTGGTTCAATATAATCAATTGTATTTAGCAGTCCATCCAAAACAACAAAATGTTTCCAAGCATTTAAATAACTTGTACCATCAACAATAGGGTTAGATATAAGCCATCTATAATTTAAAATCAATTTTTTATACATTTTGGAAGAGGCTCTTACTTTATGTCTTTTTATCCATATACCAGTTATTGTTGGACATTTACTATTTTTCAATAAACAAATTTTTGTCTTTTCTTTTTTTCTTTTATGTCCATATTTTTCTAACACTTTATCTATTGATTCTAAAATTGAATTAAAATCAAATTCTTCGTTATTAGTTGAAAAAGTCACATCATCAACATAAGTACTAAATATCAAGTCATTTTCTAAAGCTATCTTATTTAATTCTGCAAACATTTTTTTATATGCAAAAAAACTCATTAATGTACTAGTAGGAAATCCCTGAGGTATTACTCTAATTTTGGAATTACTCTTCTCTGGTACAGTTACTAATTCTGCCATTCTTTGTGCAAGATCATTCTTCATTTTAAATCCACCACCTGACATAAAGAAGCTTTTAACTTCTTTAAATTTACAATTAGGATAAAAACTAGCTATATCTATTAACAAAAAATTGGTATTTCCTCTATGATGTCTAGCATTCTTTACATAACCACCATCTGTTTTAGCAAATACATAGTCAGGTATACTCAATTCAGACAAATAGTTATTTAATTTTTTTAATGCTGTCTTCCTAGGTTCGGGAACATCAGTAAATTTTCTATATTTTTTAGATGTATAATCTTTTGGCTCTCTTCGATATTGTTTTTTAGTTTTCTTATTCTCATAAAATATAATTTCTTTTTTATCGTATTTATAAAGAATATTATTCAAATCATTCTTTGTAAAAATTATATTTTTATCTTTATCTGATAATAAATCTGCTATATATTTTTTGCTTCCTCTATTATATAATTTAGACTCATTATTCTTTATTAATTTGGTCTTCATTTTTCACCTCTTTAACGCAAAAACGCCAAACATACATCAACAATTAATTAAGTGATAATACTCAGCTTCACTAGAAGGGCTTCCCCAAAATTAAAATTTGAGTACAAATTAACTACCAATCCATAGAACACTATACATGTTGTCATTTGATTGGAGTCTAAGTTTAAAACCTTCACCATAATTGGAAAAATAAATGCTAGAATTGTTGTGATAACAATAACTCTTTGTTTCTTTTTCTTTTTCATAGGCATTCCTCCTTTATATATTTACTAATAAACAAAGGGGAAAAGCAGCAACCTGAAATCTTAATTAATCTCCATATGTCTGGCAATTTACGTCATGTATGGTAAGTACTCGTAGGTGAGCTGCAGCTTGTCTGCTAGCGAACCACGAGGACTCCATATCATTACCTAGCTATTGCTATGAGCAATGCTAATACTCCCATAATAAGAGTTCCTCGGACTTTCACCGAATTGAATGTACTAAATAAAACTATTATCTGTTTCTAAGTACAATACTATTGTATCACTTTTATGAATTTTTTCATACCTTTTAAATATATATTTTTTAGTTATTTCTTTACATAATAGTAATACTTAATTTTCTAAAAGAGTATATTTATTGTCTAGCCAGCACTGAATTTGTACTCCCGTACGAAATTCTTATTTAGGATAATCCCAAACCCTTTATAATCTGAAATAATATTTTTAAAATTATATTTGAATAGTGCATGTAAAACTTGTCTTATATATAGTATACTTGTCTATACGATTGAAGATAATGTAATTTATTTATTCTAATAACAAATGGTATATCATTTAAAAATACCAATTCGTTTGATAATTTTTTTATTCCACCAAATAATAAATGTTCTGGATATAAGACAAGTAAAAGTTCTCTATTTAAAGGATACATTATAATTGTTTCACTTCGTGCAATACCATTATGACCAAAGCCTGTTCTTCCGGTAATATAATTATAATAAATAATAGGATTGTCACATGTAACAAAAGGATGCTCTTTACTATTTAAATTTTTATAAACAATCCAGACTTTATTTTTTAAATATATTTGACACTTTTTTATAAACTTATCTTCATTGAATTTATCTAATTCGACAGAACGGATAAAGTCTAAATTATTTCTATATTTATTTAAGGTAATTAAATGTTCTTCAGTCAATAATCTATTTAAAACTTCTTCGGTTTTATCTATCATGTTATTAGTAACATTTTTGCCTAGTTCATCAAAATATAAGCGCGCATTTCTAGTTCTTAACAACTGCATATGAATAATCGCGCATAAATTGTTTTTTATATCTTCATTTATTATTTTACTTTCATTAGGTAGTAAATTTGAAGATATTATCAAATTATTAAAAATTATTGGAAGAATACTTTCTATATGACTATAATAATTTTCCCAATGATTTTTATAATGGTCATATACCTCATAAAAATTATTAAATGATGCAATATTATTTATATTTGATTCAAAACTTTTATTAATTTTTTTATCAAAAACTTTTACATAATATTCATTCTTCTTTTTATAAGAAAAAAATCTTAAATACGCTCTAGGAACAAAATGTTGATTTCTAGTATAATCTTTACTCATCACTATCAACTAATTTTTGATACATTTTCATAAGCTCAGCAACACACATTGATTCAGTCATAGTTTTCCAATTAAATTCATACGCTTCCATTACAGCAACATCATTTGCTTGATGTGCTTTTCTTAATTCTACTGGCATTGTTAATTCATCATATAAATCTGCTAACGAACTATCTGGATACAATTCTCTGGCATCTAATATTGCTTGAGCAGTTTTTTCAATTTTCTCTTTTTGCTCCTTTGTAGGATTGGGCCATGGAAAATTATTATAAACTATTTTTACAGAATATCTATAATCACTTTTTATTCTTCCGGAAACAATTCTCATCCAAGAATTATGAACATTTGACATCAATACTCCGAAACTATATAAGTTAGCATTAGGAACTAATATATTAGCATTGCTACAAATCACATTTTTATTTACATATCCAACAGGAATATATCTTCTTTTTTCAGATGAATGACATGGTATAACCAAATAATCACCATCTGGTTGTCTAATTTCACCAAATAACATAGGAATATCTGCTAATTTTCTCGTTGCTTCTCGATTACTATTATTTCTTAATTCTTTTACTTTTTCAACAGCCTCATATACTGGTGGAACTTTTTTGATTAACGTAGGAGAAATACCCTTCAACCATAAACAATAACGTTCCTTTTTATGTAAAAATTCTGTTGCTCCAATAAATAATTTAAACATATTTTTGCTTTCTGGATATTTAGTATTTATTTCCAAAACTTGTTCTTTTGAATAATCACTTAAAAATCCATTATCATTTGGCATACTTCCAAAATCTGCTTTACTCACATTACATATCGGATTTGATCTACTATCTAACAAAACATTTGGAGCATCAACTAAATAAGCGTTTATATTTTTTGCCTCATTAAATTTTCCGTTATCATATATTACTTTTTTATCTCTAACTTTATAGCTAAAACCTATAATTATGCAATGAACATGTGCTTTTAGACTGGCTTCACTATCCCATCTAAAAGTACGATATGCAAAATTAATGTTTATTCCATTATTCAACATATCTTTCCATAAAATTGTTGTTTGTTCTCCTTGACATATACTATTAGTTGAAACTAATGCAGTTTCTATATTGGTATTTTTCATGTAATTGGCAGCTTTAATATACCAACATCCTACGTAATCAATATTTCCGTAATTTTTAATATCTTTAAATATTTCTGCAACATCTTCTTTTTGAACTGGACTCATCAATCTTGCACCAACAAATGGTGGATTTCCCATTATATAACTACATTTAGTATTAGGTATTACTTCATTCCAATCTATTTTTAGTGCATTTGCTTCAACAATATTATCATAGGTTTCTAATGGTAAGAAATCACTAATGTTTGTAAAACTAGATACTATTTTTTTGGTTTCAGTCCACATTTGAGCTTCTGCAATCCAAAGTGCAGTTTTAGCAACTTTAACAGCAAAATCATTTACCTCTATTCCATAAAATTGTTGAATTGAAACTTTTATTGTATCAGCTATATCCAACATCATCATACCTTTAGACATAGCTGATAACATTTCATTTTCCAATCTTCTTAAAGATAAATATGTTTCTGTTAAAAAATTACCTGAACCACAAGCCGGGTCTAAAAAATTAAGTGATGCTATATAATTTTGAAATTCTATTAATTTCTCATTTCTTGTTTTCTCATTTTTATATGCTAATGCATCATCTAATTTTTCTCTTAATTCATTTAAAAACAATGGGTCAATTACTTTATGAATATTTTCAATTGAAGTATAATGCATACCTCCAGATCTTCTAGTTTCTGGATTTAATGTTGATTCGAATACTGCGCCAAATATAGTTGGAGATATTTCAGACCAATCAAAATCATCAGATGCTTTAGCTAACAAAGTATCTCTTATCTCTTCAGTAAATAAAGGTATTTCTATATTTTCATTAGAAAACAAACCGCCATTAACATAAGGGAATTGATTTAAATCATCATCTAAGTATGGATCTCTATCTTCTAATTTTGTATCTAAAACTTTAAATAATTCAATTAGATTTTTTCTCATTAAACCTAAATCATCATATTTACTTAAATAATCATGAAAAACATTTTTTCTTCCAAATAAGCCAGCATCTTCAGCATATAAACAAAATACTAATCTAACACATAATTCGTTTAAATCTTTTTGTGATTGTTCATTAGTTATATCTTTGTATTGCTTAGAAAAAGCATCATAAAGTTTTCCAACCAATTCACCAGCTCTAAATGATAATTCTTCCTCTTTTTTTAAATGCTCGCTTTTTTCATCTACTAAAAATGATAAACGATAATATTCTTTTGGTAAATTTTTTAATAGTATTTCTTCTGGTTCACTGTTAGGATTATTCATATCATAAACAAGAAATGATTTAAAATTACATGTAATAACCCATTTTGGATGTTTAGATACAGGAAGTTCAGCAATATATTTTTTTGCTTGTTGAAAAGGATTAAGTAAACTACCATCTGATTGTTTTATCGGCTTTCTTAAATCTTTTTCGATACTCTTTTGTTCAATTAATACTTTTGTACTTGGAATGTATCCATCTATAAAACCCGTTGTTTTATCAATATGAACTTGATCTTCAAATTCAATAAATTCACTAATATTTTCTACGCCAAACACATCAGTTAATAATGTTGTCCAAAATATTTGTGATTGCCCCTTTTCGTATCCTTTATCTTTCCAAAACTCTGCAAACTCTTTTGCTTTTTTCTTTTGTTCTAAATCAGTCATTTTCTTCACTTCCTTTTTATTATAATTTTCTTATAGTCCAATAGAATGTACAAAGGTTATCAACTCAGTGACTGCAGCACTAACTTCAATTATATTTCCTATCTTAGGTAAAATAATTTGCAATGAAGAAATAAATGATTTTATTCTTCCTTTTTTTACATCTTTTTTTCTTAATTCTTCCTGTATTCCTTCAACGTTATCAATAATATCCTGTTTTATTTCTTCATCTTCAATTTTATCTATGTTCTGCCTGATATCTGCTACTAATTTATCTATTTCACTATAATTATTTTGATTGGCATTAATAAACGCATTATCCTTAGCAATATTTACTTGTCCACCATTTATTGTTATTTCATATTTTGAATCTTCATCATATCCCATTTCTATAAATATCCTTTCATAATTTTCGTCAATATAGTTTATAAATGGTTCTAATACATTATCACAGAAACCTTTTAATTTATCTTGATATTTATTGGATGGAGAATAAGACATTATATATCCTCTACAATTCTTATCATTATTAACAATATATTTCAAAATTTGATAAATATATGAAACCTCTTTTTTCTCATCAATTAAACTTTCAAAGATAAATCCATAACTATTACATACTTTATTAACATCATCTTCTATACTAAAATTGTCATCTTCTGAAATACAAGAATCAATATATAGTTTTATAGTAGAATTATTATCAATATAATTCATTAATCTTTTTAAATTATTATCAAACATTTGGAAATCACTTGTTAATGTCCTGCTCGAAATTGTTCTAAATTCTCTGCTTTCTTTTTTTAATTCTTTTTTATTTATTAATTCACTCAAAATCAGCACCTCCACATAATGGACAATAACTTCCTGCTTCTATTGAAATCGGACGTATTTTTGCCTCTATCTTACAACATTTATATTTTTTTCTTTCTAAATTTTCAATTCTAGGTTTAATTGGTGTTAAAACCTCATCCGAAGATTTTTCTCCACACTTAAAAGTTAAAAATTTATTATTTTTGGTCTTTTGTTCAAACTCTTTAAAGGTTTGACATATCATTTTATTTGCCTCATTTTTAGCAATTTTAAGTGCAATATCTATAACTTCATTTGTATAATATTTCTTACTATTCAAACCACAATATGGACACCATATACTTATTGTAGCCTCATCATTTAAATCACTAGCCAATAGTTTGAAAAACTCTCCACATAAACTGCATTGCAATAAAATAAAGCCATCTCCATCACTTTTTATTGTTATTTCAAAATTATCTATATTATCATCTCCTTTTAATTAGGGCTTGGGCATTCCCACATACGAATTTCGTACGGGAGTACAAATTCATTGCTTGCTAAACAAACATTATATTCCCAATGACAGCAATGACGCCTTTATTACACCATACCCATACATCTCTATTTCTTGTCATATTGTCATTACTAACTAAAAAATCATTCTTCTTCAGTAAGTAATTTTTTTAAATCATCAAGAGATTGTTTTTGTTTTTTTATTTCTTTTTCATTATCTCTAACATAATTTTTAATTACTTTGATAACTCTAGTTTTGTCCTTTTTATTTAATTCAGAAATAAAATTTAACTCTTCTAAATCACAATTATCTAATAATTCTTTAATAACCATTTTCATATATAGTTCATCTTGCATTTGATTAACTATATCATCAAGTACAAGAATTGGAGCATTTTCAGGTTTAATAACCATACTACTATAAGAATTATTTACTGTTGAATCTATTTCTTCCCTACTATACTCACATAGTTCCATTAACATCTCTAAAGATAGATTTAATACTGAACTTAACTTCTTTAAAGATAATACATTTGGTTTCTTTCTTTCACCTTTTTCAATTTTAGCAATTGTATTATTATCTATACCAGTTATTCTTGATAATTCTCTTTGGGATATATTAATTTTCTCTCTAGCTTCTTTTACTACACTAGCTAAAGTTTTATTATTCATTAAATTACACCTCTTCATAACTTCCTAATACCATTTTACCACAAAACAGATTATTCAACAATTATTTTGTGATTAAAACTCACAATTTTTATTGACATTAATTAATATTAAATGGTATTATTATATTGTGAGCATGCCTCACAATATAATTTCTTTCTTTAGTTGGTAATCATTACATAGATATATTTATATCTAGAGTCTAAATGAAAGGAGGATTAGTTTATATGGATGCTAGAGAAACTTTAAAACTTATTTCAAAGCAATGGTGTAATCTTGATGATTTAATGAAACTTGCTGAAATAGGTAAAAACAATGCCGTTAAACTTAGAAGAGAAATAAAAAATGACCTAATAAATAGAGATTATACTCTTCCTAATAACAGATTACCAATGATTGAAGTCGTTAATAAGCTAAAAATTAATATTAATTATTTAGAAAAAATGGCTAAGGAAAATTTATAGAAAGGAATTATATGAAAACAATTGAAGAATTAAAAAATAGTATTGTCGATATTAATTATATTATTGAAAATATGATTAGAGAAAATGGTTTATATTGCTTACTTGGAGAAGCTAAAGTAGGAAAATCTGCTCTAGCTCTTCAAATAACAAATTCTGTTTGTAATGGTATTCCTTTTTTGAATTTAAAAACTAACAAAACACCCATTTTGTATTTAAGTACAGAAATGAATCCATCTGAGACTATAAGTCGTATTAATTTTATGAAATGTAATTTAATGGAAAATGATTTTCTATATACTTTCCCAGAAGATAATATGACACAACTAAGCATATTAAAAGTTGAAAAAGAAATAAGTGAATTTAAAGAAAAATATAATGGCAAATTAGTATTTATTGATATGTTTAATGGCATAAATTTTGGAAGTTATTACGATTTAAATAATTACCAAGATATGAGTCAAAATATATTTCCACAATTGCGTAAATTATGTAATAACTATAATGTTAGCATCATCATAGTTCATCATTTAAATCGTAAAGGTAAATCTTTAGGAAGTACTGCTATTGATACTTGTGTAGATGGTAAACTTGCGTTAAAACAAGATGAAAACATCAAATCAACTTTCTACTTAAATTATGAAAGTAGAGATTACCAAGCACTTAATTATGTACTAAAAAGAAATGATAATTTAATCCTAAGTATTGATGAAAAAACAGAAGAAACACTTAATCCAAATTTAATTCAATTTTTAAAATATGCAATTAGTAAAAAAGAGTTTTCTTTTACTATTTCAGAAATGGTTAGTAAATTAAATTTATTTATTACTCCACCCATCTTAGGTAAATTAATATCAAGTAATAAAGATGAACTCGAAAAACTAGGATTATTTATAGAATGTAAAAGAACACAAACAGAAAGACTATATACTGCTAAATATAAGGAACCTTTGGAAATAATTAATGATAATATTTTTTCAGAAAGTAATAGTAATAATTTAAATTCAAAGGAGGAATAATTATGGCAGTTAAACTATTAGACAAAGATGAATGGACAAAAGATGGTCGTAAATGGATTTTTTATGACTATGTTAAGAATTTAGATGGATCTAGAAGAAAGTATAAATCAAAGAAGTTTTTTACTAAAACAGAAGCGTTAAAAGCTGAAAGAGAATTTTTAACAATTAACGCTGATAGAAGTGATAAAGACCGTAATATGACTTTTAAAGATTTATATACACTCTTCTATGCATACAAAGAAGATAAAGTAAAATATACTACTTTAAAAACTTATCGTGATAGAGAAAAATTTTTCAAAGACTTAGATAATGTTAAACTAAAAGATTTTAATATTGAACATTTTGAGAAATGGAAAAAGCAAATAAATTCTTATGGATATACAACTAATCATAAAAACCATTTATTTAAATTTTTTAAAGAATTATTAAACTTTGCTACTAAGTGGTACAACTTTAATTTTACGGCAACTTATAATAAAATGACTAATTTTACTGACCCAAACGAAATACCAAAAGAAATGTTATTTTTCACTTATGAAGAATTTAAAAAATTCATATCGGTAGAAGATGATATTCTATTTAAAACATTATTTGAAACTTTATATTATTGTGGACTTCGTAGGGGTGAACTTAGAGGGCTAACATGGAAAGATATAGATTTTAAAAATCAATATTTAAGTGTTAACAAAAATATTGTAGCAACTCAAGGTGATGAAAAGAAACCATATATGGTAACTACACCTAAAACAAAATCTAGTATAAGAAATATTCCTATACCAAAAGTATTAATGGAAGATATGAAAGTATTATATGAAGTTTCTAAAAGACATTATGGATTTAATGATGACTGGTATTTGTTTGGAGATACTGATCCAATTACAAATGGAAAGTTAAGGCATAGAAAAAACAAGAATTGTAAGTTAGCAGATGTTAAACAAATTAGAATACACGATTTTAGACATAGTTGTGCGTCACTTTTAATTAATAGTGGTGCCACTATAAATGTTGTAGCAAAGTATTTAGGACACACAAAAATAGATGAGACATTAAATACTTACTCTCATCTATTTAAGAATCAATTAAATGAAATAATTAATATTATAGACAAACTAAATTAAAATGGGTACCTATTTGGGTACCT
>CAKORY010000019.1 GCA_934101795.1 uncultured Bacilli bacterium | reverse complement strand
TTTACAGCATTTTCATTTACACTTAAATCTGGATGAAGCAAAGTAAATACTACATCTTCTTCAGGAATATCTAAAACTTTACATACAATTTTACTTAAATATTTAAGTCCATCTTCAGTTGAAGTAAATATTTTCTTTACAATAGTATCTCTGGCATTAATTTTCTTAATCTCTAATTTTTGCATGAGCGAAAACCTCCTTTCAAAGATGCTATTATACATATATTTTTAAGGCTTTCAAGGCTTTCGACAAAACATATCATGACTCGACACATCATTTTAAACGAGTTAACATTTCTTTACATTATTGTTTCATTAATTGTGTAAACCGTTTACATAAAAAAAGACTAGTTTTCACTAATCTACTTTAGAATACCATAACCAAATTTAATGTTATCAAAGAATAGAAAATTATGAATCGGGTAAAAAGTTAATATAATAAATAGTATTATTCCTAAGCCTATAATAATAACAGGTAATATATTAATATTTAACTCTTCACTTTGAAATATTTTTAAACTTACAAATTCCATTAAAACATAAATAAATAACATTAATCCTATTGATAAAAACATAGATTCTCCGATTAATTTATAAATTGGTATGAAAATAATTAAATAGGTAATTACACCTAGAACGGATTTAACCATACTACTTATGTAAAAATTGTTTATTTTAATTTTAAACCTTTTATATAAAAGAAATTCAAGAACCGATGAAAGCAATAAACAATAATAAATTATTTTCATATGTTCCCAGATGCTTTCATTTACCGGAAAAAATATTGCAAAAAAATTATTTGGAAGTAAGTCATACACAAAATGCCATAAAAAAGATAGTAAAAAAAGAAAAACAACATTTATTATTTTTATTTTCTTAATAGTCATAACATTCACCTAATAAATAGTATGAACTATGTAGATAAAAATATGTTATTTTTCTTCCTTATAGATTGATGTAAATAATTCTTCTTCATTTTCTTCTTTTGATTCATTTATTGGTAGATCTGGTAAATCGCTTATTGTGGCAAGACCAAAATAATCTAAAAATTCGTTAGTTGTGCGATATAAATTTGGTTTACCTGGCAAATTACTTTTTCCACTAATTTTTACTAAATCTTTAGCCATTAATTTTCTAATCATATTGATACTTGCAATACCCCGAAGCTCATCAATTTCTGCTCTAGTTATTGGCTGATTATAAGCAATTATTGCAAGCGTTTCTAAGGCAGCACTCGATAAAGTATTTGTGCCTCGTGTGGTAATTAATTTTTGATAATATTCTTTATGTTCTCCTTTTGTAGTTAATTTAAAAGCATCTCCAATAAAGCTTACTCTAATACCTCTACTTTCCTTGTTGTATTCATCTTGTAAATCTTTAAGAAGTTTTTGAGCTTCTTTTTTATCTACTTCTAAAACTTCAGCGATATTATCTAATGTTATGCCTTCGTCACCAACTACAAAAAGAAGGCCTTCTAATATAGCTTCTTTATTCATAAATTCACTCTTTCTATATATATTTCACTAAAATTGTTATCTTGTTTTAATGTAATTTCTTTTTGTTTACACATATCTAATATTGATAAAAATGTTGCTACTACTAAATCTTTTGTATATTCTTCAAAAAGGTCTGTAAATTTAACTTTTTTTCTTTTATTTAAATAGTTTCTTATATATTCTTTTCGTTCTTCCACGCTTATTTCTTTTCTAGTTATTTTAGTATTAATTGGCTTTTGATAATTCATTCTTTTTTGAAGTTCTATCAATGCTTCTTTTAAAAGTTTTGCATCCATGCTTCCTTCTAACGTATTTTTTTTATCAGCATACTTACCTAAGTTTTCTGGAAGTTTGGTAAAAAACTCATTTCTTTTTTCTTCAAGTTCTTTAAAGACACCCGTAATGTTTTGGTATTTTTCATATTCAATTAATTTATTTTTTAAGTCTTCTTCACTATTTATTGAATATTCATCTTCATCATTTGTACTTTCATCTTTTAAATTAAGTAGTAATCTACTTTTTAAGTGAATTAACTCTGATGCCATTACTAAATATTCACTGGCATCATCTAAGTCATCGCTTGGAATACTTTTTATAAATTCTAAATATTTATCTATTATATATTTTGTATCTATTTCATAAATATTCATTTTAGCTGTCTTAACTAGATGAAGAAGAAGGTCTAATGGACCTTCGAAATCGTTTATACAAAGTTTCATATAATCCCCCTAACTACATGTATAACCACTTGCTGTCATTTCAAAGTATATTACTTTGGCATCAGTTCCAAATGGGTATACTGATTTTAAATTTAATGTATCACTTTTAACGGAAGATAAATTTATAATAGTTTTAAAATTTAATAAACCATTTTCAAGTGTTATATTTGATGATACGCCTTCAATATTGTTATAAGTAGTTTGTAATGCTTGATAATTATTATATAAATTATTAAAGTTTACATCTGTTGTATTTACTTCATAAATCAAATTTGCCACGTATACTTTGTTATTATTTAATAAATATTCTACCTTTTCATAGTTTTTTGTACATGTTAATGTTGCTACTCCTTCTTCGGGTACAGTAACAATATGTGATGGATATTCTTCTTCAGATATCTTAACTAATGATATGACTTTTGCACTACTATCACTTAAATCATAAGTAGCATCTGCTTCAGAACTTGGACTAATAATATCTTGTAAATAAATTCTTTGAAGTAATTTTTTGTTGTCACTATATAAATTTACAAAATAATGTGCATCTTTTAGTTCTAAAACTTCACTAGTTAAATTCGTAATTTTAAACTTAATTGTATTGTTTTCAATGTTGAAATTACTTATTTTAAAACTTTCTTTTGTTATTTCAAGATCATTTGCTATTTTGTATTCTTTTACTGATGTTTCATCTTTTGTATCATCTTCTTTTTTGTTATCTTTACTTGGAGTACTTGGCACTACCACTTCTGGATTAAGATAACTATTTATATATGCTGATATTTCTGGTAAGTAGATGACACCTGTTATAAAGATTATGAATATAATAAATATCCAAACCATTCCAAAAACACTCACCTTTTTTTTATCCTGTACTACAGCTAAGGTTGTAGGTACTAATTCTTCTTCTGAAATAACTATTTGTTTTTTCTTAGCCAATTTAATCATCCCATTTCATTCTACTTTAAATTATACTATAATTTCTAGGTATAAACAAGAAAAAAATTAAAAATAAAAAATACCATTGCATGTATTTTTTATTTTATAAGTCCATTTTGGGCATATTTTGTTTCGTTTATAACTACGAAAGCATCTGGATCATTACTTCTTACTATGTGAGTAAGTGTTTTTAATTTTGATTTATTTAACTGAATCATTAACATTGTTTTATCTTCATTATCTTGAGGATTTTTTAAATCTATTGCTGATGCACCAAAACCGGCTTTTCTTATTTCTGCAAGCATCTTTTTAACTTTACTTGTTTTTGTTGTAACTTGTACTCCGATTAAACCATCAATAAAATTATTTGATATAAAACCACCTATATAAGTTCCTGTTGCATATCCTGCAGCATAGCATATTGGTATTAATATTGATGTTACTTCTGTTGTTAAAGCTTCTCTAGCTACTAAAAACCAAATAAGCACTTCAAAAAATGCAATAAAGGCCGGAGTAAATCTTCGGCCTCTTACAACTAACACTGTTCTAAGTGTACCTAATGTAACATCAATGATTCTGGCAAAAAATATTTTTAAACAAAGCAATAACATATTTTCACATCCTTATGTATTAATTAATATGGTCAAAATTATTAAAATTACAAGTACTATAGAAATTATTATTAACCCAAGTACTTTATTTTCTTTAACTTCACGATATTCTACATTATTTTGATGTCCATATTTTTCACTCAAAAGTATAATTCTTTCATTGTTTTTATCTTTCATCTTATTTTGATAACTTATTTGTTTTTGGTCCATTAGAGCTCCACAAAATTTACAAATCATTCCATCGCTTGGAAGAGGACTGCCACATCTGTTACATTTCATAACTAATCCAAACTTTCACCAATATAGGTAATAATAGCATAACCATTACCTTCTTTTGCACAATTTTCAGTAGCATTTGAGTTATGACATGTTGTTGAAACAGTTTTAGTGGCTTCAACACTACTTGTTGTACAATTATAACAATACATTGATTTATTAACTAAAAGAGGATTGCCAATATATCCAGAACCACCACATGAAGATGTTTCACTATCTCCACCACCATAATAACCAGCTCCAGAACCAGGACCATACTTTGCTTGAGCATATGCTCCTAAACCAAAACCATTTCCTGTTGTATGATCTCCAGTACCAGCAGCAGTCTGTGTTCCGCCTGTACAAGTATAGTCTCTATCAGTTCTTGAATATGTTCCTTTCATACCAGAGATACCACCAGCATCTCCACCTAAATGATTATAACCAGCAGTAGCATCACCTTGCCAATTACTAGCGCCACCACCGCCACCAGAAACAAGTATTATACTATCTTTGTTATTTTCCAATTCAGAAAGTAAACCAGCGACAGTTGCTATATGAGTAGCTCCACCACCAGAACCATAATAAGTTGAACCACCGGTGTACTGAAGGCTTTTACCTCCGCCATTAAATCCACCATTTTCACCGCAGCAGGTTTGAGAAGTATTGCAAACACATCTTTGACCACTTCCACCAATTACCACATAAAGATTTGTTGATGTTTCGAGCTTAATTATACCAGTTGAATAACCACCATAACCTCCTCGATAATTGGTATCACCAGCTATGTATGAGTCTCCTCCCTGAGCACCCCAAGTTTCTAATTTATAATAACCCGGTTCAGTAATTGTTTTTGTTTGTATTTGATTTGAATAATCTACTAATCCATAATATCCATATGTTGATGTTTCAAATACTCTTGATGTATTTCCTGATGCATCTGCGCTATATGCTTTATATGCATAACTTGGATTTGCTTGACTTGTAAATGTATATGTATTACTTGTACTTGTTACATAATTTGCTCCACCATCATTTGAATAATAATATGTTGATGGTGTTGTTCCTAAATTACTATTTCCAAGTGTTATTGTTGAACTTGTTCCAGAGTTAGTAACTTTCATACTTTCAAGCATTGGACCACTTGTTACATTTAAATATGCTACGCAATTTGTTCTATTTGTAGCCGCTATTATTATCTTTTGATTTTTCATGCTCATTGTTGATGTACCCGTACAAGCAGATTTAGCACCTATTTCATAGAAGTTATTTGCTGGTATTTTATCTACTTCAAAATATGTTGATGATCCTTTCTTTGATTGAACATAAATCTTTAAGGCAATATCTACATCCATTGCATCCATATATGCTTTACATATTGCCCCTTTTTTACTAGCATTAACTGTAAAATTTTGTTTATTTGCATCAAATGTTACTGTTGAATCTGTTACATGTGTATTTAAATCATCTGCATATACACAATATGATTTACTACTATTAAATTCATATCCTATTGATGGTAATGATGTTGTTTCAAGTTTTGTATATACACCATTTCCTACTCCATCACTATTGACATTTTCAGCGTATACTTCAAGCGTTATATCTAAGCTTGCTGTTGATTTAAAATATAAATAACAAACATCATGTCCTGTTGCATTTATGCTTGCATCATACGTACTTGCGTTATAATTTATTGTTCCTCCATTGGTACAATAACTCATGCTTGCTTCATATTTATAGCCTGCTTTTGGTATGTATGGATATACAGAGTAACTATTAACACCATTTCCATTTGTATCTCTATCTTCAGCCATGATTCTAACATCTAAATCAGGAATTTGAGGAGTTGTACTAAGTATAACTGGTGTAGTATCTACAACTTGGTAAAATGCATATGAAACTATTAATCCTACACATGCTAAAATTACTACTATAGCTATGCTTACTAGTAGAATTTTATATTTGTTTAAAAGATCTGTTATATCTTTATTTAGGATTTTTTTTAATTTTACGCGTAATTTATCCATATGTATCTAACCTATCCTATTAATAATTTTAAAATAAAATATCCTTAAAGTCAATTACTTATAATAAATTTACTTACAAATTTTTTTTATTGTGTAAATTTATTATACCCTAAGTATTTAACCCAATACATATTTTAGGTAAAACATACTATAAGTTAGGGAGGAAAAATTATGTTATTTGATGACAATTTAGGTTTCTTTGGATTTACAGTGCCTAAAGAAGTAAAATTTGATAAAACTAATATGCTTACTAGCGTACCAACTGGATTTACTAAAGGTAATATGTTTCAAGATGAATATGTTCCTTATAAAGACTATAAACCAGCTAAAATTGTAGCTAAAAATGAACAAGAAGAGTTACTTTTAGAAATTATGGCGTTATCTTTTGCAATTAATGATTTGAATATTTACTTAGATTTACATCCAGAAGATGCACAGATGTTAAAAAAATTTAAAGAACTTACAGAAAAATCATGTGAAAAGGAAATGGAATATGTAAAGTGTTATGGTCCACTTGAAGTTATGGATAATGAATCTATTAATAAATTTGAATGGATTAATAACCCTTGGCCATGGGAAAATACTGGAGGTACTAAATATGTTTAAATATGTAAAACATTTGGCTTATCCAATTAGTGTTACTAAGAAAGATTTAAAAATGGCTAAATTAATTATTACACAAGTTGGAGGATATGCTGGAGAACTTGGAGCAACACTTAGATATTTTCACCAAAAATTTACGATGCCAGATGAAAAAGGAAGAGCCCTTTTAAATGATATAGCTACAGAAGAAATTGGGCATTTGGAAATGGTTGCTACCATTGTTTCACAACTTATGGAAAATGCTACAATTGAAGAAATTAAAGAAGCTGGACTTGAAAGTTTTTATACTGAACATGGTAAAGGTGTATTCCCAATGAGTGCTGATGGTGTAGCTTTTGATGCATCAACATTTGCGGTTACTGGTAATCCACTTGCTGATTTAGTTGAAGATATGGCAGCAGAACAAAAAGCTAGAGTTGCTTATGAACATTTAATTGATTTAGCAACAGATCCAAAAGTTATTGAACCCCTTTTATTCTTACGTCAAAGAGAAGTTGTTCATTTTAATCGTTTTGAAGAACTATATAACTATTATAAGGAAAAAGGATATAAATAATATGAAAGCCATTATGGCTTTTTTTATATAAATACTATTAATAATACCAAATAATTATGGTCTTAACTGCCAAATATGATATCAAAATAGGCATCAGATTTTTTTTGTTTTAAAATTGTTTTTTATTATGGCCATTTTTTTAAAAAAGCATTTGAATATTTTTATAAATTAAGGTATAATTAATTAAGGTGATAAAAAATGGCAAAGAAGAAAAAAACTAAAGAAAGTAATAATAGTAGTTATAGTGTTGAACTTACTGGTCTTATCCTTATACTTATAGGGATTATTGGTTTTGGTTTTGGATTTATTGGTTCCTTACTAAAAATGTTTGCAATATTTTTAGCTGGATCTTGGTGGATAATCATTCTAATAACCCTTATTGCTCTTGGAGTTTACATGCTTTATAAAAGAAAGATGCCTAAATTTACTAGTTCTAAATTAATTGGATTATACATTTTTTTCATTATTTTGTTAGTTGCTAGCCATTTTGAATTTTTATCAATAACTCAAAATCCAAAGGATATTATTATGGAAACATATAATAATTTTATGGAAAGAATATCATCAATAAACGCATCTAATGCCTTAAATACTTCTGGTGTTACTACAGTTGTAATTGGTGGTGGTTTTATTGGAGCTTTATTTACCGCCCTACTTTATGGGTTGTTCGGTAAAACCGGCACTATTGTTATTTTAGTTTTACTTGGCATATTTGCATCAGTTTTAACATTTAATTTTAATTTATCAAATATTTTTGCTAAAATATTTAGCTTATTTAAAAGAAAGAAAAAAGATAAAGTTGATACAGCAAGTGAAGAATCTATACCAATTAGTAATAGTAATGAAATAAAAGAAATATCTGAAGTTAAACCTTTAGAAAAAGAAAAAATTATTATTACTAGTATGGAAGAATTAAAAACTAAACCTATTACACAAGAATCATTAGAAAAAAATGAACCTAAACAAGAAGAAGCTATTGATAATGGAGATGAATATTATAGATTGCCAAAATTTAGTGAAGTATTTGATCCATTAAAACCTAAAAAAGTTAATAGTACAACATTTACACAAAGTAATAAAGAAATTCTTGAAAGAGTTTTAAGAGATTTTGGTATTGCTGCTAAAGTTGTGGAAATTCACATTGGACCTGCAGTTACAGAATATGAGCTTACTGTTCCACCAGCTACTAAAGTAAATAGAATATTAAGTATTGATAAAGAAATTGCTCTGGCACTTGCTGCAAAAGATGTTATTATACAAGCTCCGATACCTGGTAAAAGTACTATTGGTATTGAGATACCAAATCCAAGTATTTCAAGTGTTACTTTAAGAGAAGTTCTTGAAAGTCCGCAAAACTTAAAAAGTGATGCTAAGATATGTGCAGCTTTAGGTAAGGATATTATGGGTACACCAAAAGTATTTGACTTAACAAAGATGCCTCACCTTTTGGTTGCTGGTTCTACTGGTTCTGGTAAATCTGTTTGTATCAATGGCATTATTGCTTCAATATTAATGCGCTATAAACCAACTGAAGTAAAACTAGTTTTAGTAGACCCTAAAAAGGTTGAACTTACAAATTATAATGGTATTCCTCACCTACTTTGTCCAGTTGTAAGTGATCCTAAAAAAGCAAGTTTAACACTGCAAAGAGTGGTTACAGAAATGGATAGAAGATTTCAAACTTTTAGTGATAAAGAAGTTAAAAACATTTCTGGATATAATGAAATGATTGATAAATATAATAAGAAACACCCAGAAAGTCCACAAAATAGAATGCCTTATATAGTTGTTATAATTGATGAACTTGCTGATTTAATGCTTGTTGCATCTAAAGAGGTTGAAGACTCAATTACTCGTATAACTCAACTTGCACGTGCCGCTGGTATTCACCTTATTGTTGCAACACAAAGACCATCAACTGATGTCATTACTGGTTTAATTAAAAATAATATACCATCTCGTATTGCTTTTGCTGTTGCATCACAAATAGACTCTCGTACAATACTTGATCAAAGAGGTGCTGAAAGACTTCTTGGTAAAGGGGATATGCTCTATTTCCCTATGGGGGAATCGGCACCAACCAGAATTCAAGGTTGCTTTATAAATGATGATGAAATAAAAAGATTAATTGATTTTTGTAAAAATCAAGGTACTGCTAAATATGATCAAACATTTGAAAATGTTAGTCAAAATACTTCAAGTGGTTCTGGTAATTCTGCAACTGGGGGTGAAGATGATGATGCATACAACGATGTTGTGGAATTTGCAATTCAAACAGGAAAAATTAGTGCTTCATTAATTCAAAGAAGATTTAGATTTGGCTATAACAGGGCTGCTAGAATGATGGATTTACTTGAAGCTCGTGGCATTGTCGGACCTCAAAATGGTTCTAAACCTCGTGAAGTTTTAGTAAAGTTAGAGAAAAATGATGTCGAAGAATAAGAAAAATATTTAAAAATATAAAATAATGTGTTATATTATAAATGAAAGGTATGGTGTGTATGACAAATACAAAAAAAACTACAAATACAAAAACTGTAAAAAAGACTGATGCAGAAATTAAAGAAGTTAAAGGAGCAAAAAATATTTTCACTTCTAAAAACTTTTTAATTATTTTAGGAGTTGTACTTTTATTAATTCTTGTTATATTTTATATTTATAGAGTTAATAAAAATAATGAAGCTGAAAAATATAGTACAAGCTATTTAGTTAGTACTGGTACTGTAAGTTTAGAAATTAAGAATTTAGATGAAGTTAATCAAATTCTTACTGAATCACCTAATGAATATTTTGTTTTAATAACTTATACTGGTGATAAAGATACTTATAAATTAGAAACTGGATTAAAAACTATTATTGATAAATATAAATTAAGTGATTCTTTCTATTATATAAATGTTAAAGATATGTTAAATGAGGATAATTACTTAACAAGATTAAATAATGCTTTTGGAACAGATAAGATTACTAAAGTACCTGTTATACTTTATTATAAAGATGGTAAAGTTGTAAATATAGTACATAGAAATGATAATAATGTTATAAACGCTGGAGATTTTCAAAAGATTTTAGATATTTATGAATACCAAGGCCAATAATGACCTTTTTTAAGGAGTGAAATTATGTTAAATGTTGTTTTATTTGAACCAGAAATACCTCAGAATACTGGTAATATAATGAGAACTTGTGTGGCAACTAATACTACCCTCCATTTGATTAAACCTTTAGGTTTTAAAGTAGATGATGCTTCACTTAAAAGAAGTGGCGTTAATTATATAGATAAATTAAAATGGTATGTATATGAAAATTGGGAAGATTTTATAAATAAGAATCAAAATGGGACTTTTTATTTTTTAACTAGATATGGACATAAACCACATTCTAGTTTTGACTATAGTAACTTAAACGAAAATATTTATTTTGTTTTTGGAAAAGAATCTACGGGAATACCTAAGAATATTTTGAAACCTCACATTGATAAATGCATGAGAATGCCAATGACTCAAAATGTTAGAGCACTTAATTTATCTAATACCGTTGCAATAATGATTTATGAAGCTTTAAGGCAAAGAGATTATGATGGATTATTGTTTGATGAGCCACATAAATCTAAGACTGAAATTGAGGATTTTGAAGAATAAGTTGTTGCTTATTCTTTTTAATTTACGCCAATTTGACAAAAGCCACATTATGTGCTATAATTATTTTAAATATGGGGGTTATATTTATGAGTGAGATACGTGGGTTAGAATTAAAATATTATTTAGATGATAAAGATGATGAATCTATTATAGAATTTTTTAAAACACGAGATAGTTTAAAACTTGATGAGTTTTTAATTGTTATTTTAGCACTTAAAAATGACTATTTAAGATGTAAAATGTTCGACCATTATTCTGTTTTATTTAATGAATTTGACCTAAAAGCTATAAAAAAATTATTTACAAATGATGAATTAAAAACTATTGGGTATGAATTTTTAAATAAAATGAAACCTAGTTTTATACCTTTGAAAGCTATTTTTGTTGTTGCTACTCAAGATAGAGATTTAATAATCAAGAGTTTTAAAGAAGCACCAAGTGATGAACAAAAAATGGAATATGTTAAAAATGTTCACTACTGTTATGGAAATAATTCTGAGCTAGAACAATATTTAATAAGTATGTTAAATGATGAACAATTGAAATATTTATTAGATACAAATAATCCTGATAAAAGAAATACTTATTTAAATTCTAACAGCAAAATGCTTACTTTAGGGGTGTCATCAGATATAACTATTGGAGTGGAACTGGAAACTATAAATGAAAATATTAAAAAATTTAAAAATGTTCCTAGTTTATTTGAAAACTTTGATGTTACTTTAGATGGTTCAGTTAAAAATGGACTTGAAGTTGTTTCACCTATTTTACATTATAATATAGATGATTTAACTACATTAGAAGCACTTTGTAACGTTTTACAAAGTGTAGGATTTACAACAGATGATACTTGTGGTGGACATATACATATCGGAGCAAATTATTTAAAAACTAAAGAAGATTACGCTATATTCTTATATTTATTTAGTAATTGTGAAGATATTATTTATAAAATTACGGATAGAGCATGTTCTCAAAAAAGATTAGGTATTTTAAAATATGCTAGTAAAATTAAGAATGATTTTATTATGTCAATTGCAAATGGTACATTAGATAATGCAAAGTCGTGTGCAGAATATATCAACACTTTGAAAAAAATTACAAAAACTAGATATTGTGGTCTTAACTTACAAAATATAAATAATCCTGATAAGAACACTATTGAGTTTAGAATGGCAAATGGTGAAATTGATTTTAAAGAGTTGATTGCTAATATTAATCTTTTTGCTAAACTTATTCAAATATCTCATGATTTAAATACTTTTGATAATAATAATTTTAAAATTAAGTTAGCTAAAAAAATTGGTGAAGAACATAATGAAGAAAGACGTTTTGAGATTTTAATCAATTTATTATTCGATACTGAAGAAGAAAGAGAAATATATCGGGAAAGATATGATAGTAACACAAGAATTATGGAACTTGTTGATGGCATAAGTACTGATTTGACTCATGAATTAATAAGTATTAACAGTGAAAGAAAGCTGAGTAAAATAACATTTTAAAAAAAGCCTTTTGGGCTTTTTTTATTGTTTTAATAAAGATTTTCCTTTACCAAGAACTATTAAATTTCTTAGTATGTAATCTAAAATATTTGCTTTTTTTACATCTTTTTCCACTGTTACATCAACTTCATCAACTATGTTTCCGTCATCATCTATTATTTGTGCTATACCTACGACATCTCCATTTTTTACTGGAGCTTTTATTTTATCAACCAGTAGGTTAAATTTATAATTTGTAGCTGGATCAGTAATTTTTAAAAGTTCAGTTGCATCCATGGATAAAACAATGTTTGCAACATCTTCTTTTCCACGTTCTACTCTTACCTTTCCAAGTACTTCACCTTTTGTTTTTATTATGTTTATCTTAAAAGTATTAAAAGCATAATTTAACATTTTAACTGTGTCACTACTTCTATTTTCTGTTGTATCTTCCCCCATAACTACAGATACTAATCGAAAATTATCTTTTTTAGCTGTAGCTGTTAAACAATAACCTGCTGTTTTTGTAAATCCAGTTTTAAGTCCATCAACACCTTCATAAAATCTTACAAGTTTATTTGTGTTAACAAGCCAAATTCTTGAACCATCATTTTTTTCCAAATATTCTTCATATATACTTGTATATTCAAGTATTTTTTTATGTTTCAAAAGTTCTCTGGCAATAATTGACATATCTCTGGCCGTAGAATAATGTCCTTCTGCATCAAGCCCGTGAGCGTTTACAAAATTTGTATTTACAGCTCCGATTTCTTTAAGTCTTTTATTAAGCATTTCTACAAAAGCAGATTGTGAGCCCCCAATTTTTTCTGCCATGGCAACAACAGCATCATTACCACTTGCTATAGCTATTCCTTTGAGTAAATCATGTACAGAATAAACTTCTCCGGCTTGTAAAAATACTTGACTTCCTCCCATATTGGCTGCTTCTTCACTTATTGTTACTTTATCTTCTAGTTTTAAACTACCATTATCTATTGCTTCCATAATTAAAAGCATACTTCCAAGTTTTGTCATTGATGCTGGAGGCAACTTTTCATCAGCATTTTTTTCATAAAGTACTTTACCAGATAGATTATCTACTAGAATTGCACTTTTGGCATTCGGAGCAAAATCTTCTTCAGCTTTAACACCCAGAGTTAAAAATAAAAAACTCATAATAATTAATAAAACTTTTTTCATATACACACCTTATTAATTATTATGATTATTATTTTTTATTAGAACAATTTAAACTTTCTTTTTTTTATTAAAACAGCTATAGTGCCCACTAAGCCTACCCCAAGAACTCCAGGAATAATACTTCCATTACTTTCTGATTCATCATTATCATATGTACACTTTCCAGTACTATTTGCATTGGGATTATAATTTATTGCTGCCTCATCCATACATCCAGTTATCTTTGTAATACAGGTTCCATCATCTTTTTCTGCCATTTCATCATAATTTAATGCATCTTTATCTGTACAACCTTTTTTATAATAAATACAGCTATCATCACTTTGATTTGCATTTTCATTGTAGTTTTTGGCCGTTTTGTCCATACACCCCAATACTTTAGTTATACAGCTTCCATCATCTTTTTCGGCATTTATATCATAGTTTAATGCGTTTTTATCTGTACAACCTTTTTTATAATAAATACAACTACCATCATTTTGATTAGCATTTCTATTATAGTTTTTAGCATTACTATCTGTGCATCCATAAATTATTTGCGGAGTACAAGTGCATGTTGGACTTAAAGTACCATCTTTACAGATAGTTCTGCCATAAGAATTACAGCTCGCAACACCGCCATGGTGTGAACAACAACCTTGCTTTGCATAAACCGGAAATGCTCCAGCCAATAAAAAAAAACAAACCTACTAAAATATACTTCTTCATAACTTCCTACCTCTTTGTTATAAATATTTTAGCAAATTTGTTTATTTTTTTCAATTTAAAATATCTTTAATTATATTCTTTATTTCTTTTATATCATTAATTAATAATGCATCAGTTAAATTTTTTCTACTTTCATAAATATGTAATTCTCTTTCATATTCTTCTAATTTTTTGCTTGTTTTGTTAATTATATTACCTATATAACTTTTAGATACTTTTTCTAAATCTGCTATTTCTTGTAAAGTAAAGTTTTCTTCATAATATAGTTTATAGTATTTTCTATTTGATTCATTTAATAGTGAACCATATATATTAAATAGTTCTCCGTAGTATACAAAATCTTCCATTACATCAGATCCTTAAATAAGCCATAAATATAGTTTTCTATATCAAATGGAATTAAATCTGTCATTTTTTCTCCGAGACCTACAAATTTAACAGGAATATTTACTTCTTCCTTTATTGCAAGTACAATTCCGCCTTTAGCAGTTCCATCAAGTTTAGTTAAAACGATACCGGTAATATCTGTAATTTCTTTAAATGCTTTAGCTTGCATAATGCCATTTTGTCCAGTTGTTGCATCAATTACAAGTAATGTTTCATGAGGTGCTCCAGGGATAATTCTGCCAATAACATTATTTATTTTTTCTAGTTCTTTCATTAAATTAACTTTATTATGAAGTCTTCCAGCTGTATCAATTAAAACTATATCTGCATTATTTTCTTTTGCTTTTAAAAGGCCATCATAGATTACTCCGGCTGGATCTGTATTTTCTTTACCATAAAATAAAGAATTAGTTCTATCTGCCCAAATTTTTAATTGTTCAACGGCACCAGCTCTAAATGTATCACCAGCTATTAACATTACTTTTTTTCCTTCATTTTTATATTTATATGCTAGTTTAGCAATTGTTGTAGTTTTACCTACTCCGTTTACTCCGACCATAAGTATAACTGTTGGACCATCATCAGCTATATTAATTTTATCTGTTATAGATTCATTATTAACATATATTATAAATAGTTCATCTACTATAACTTCATTTAAATATTTAGTATCTGTTATGTTTTCAGATTTAACTCTTTTTCTAAGTCTATCCATAAAATCCATAACAGTATTAACACCTATATCAGCCATAATCAAAATATTTTCCAGTTCATCAAAATATTCATCATTTATTTTAGTATATTTAATACCAAGCATGCTTAATTTAGAAACAAATTCATTTCTTGATTTTTCCAAACCTTCATCATATTTTTGTACATTTTCATCTTTAACTATAGTATTTTCTTTTTTATTAATTATATTTTTTAATTTATCAAATAAGCCCATTATAAATACCCTCCTTAATAATTATAGCAAAAAAACTATTCTAATGCAATTTAGAATAGTCTTAAATTAAAACCATATATTTTTAACATTGACACTTGTGCTTTCAGGAATTGGATTTGGAAGTTCGAAATTAACTAATGTAGGTATTTTAAAACCTACTCCGAAGGCAAATGCTGAACCAGGTGATAGTGATTTAATTTGTTCTATATTAGCCATTGATACATTGGTGCTCATTGTTCTAACAATATCTAAGTCTGCCGGATGAAATACTCTGAATACTATAAAGTTTGCACATTGACTTAAAGACGTTGTAGAAAGTTCACTAGGTCTTTGAGTAATAAATGTAAGAAGAGTTCCATATTTTCTTCCTTCTTTAGTTATTCTATCAAATATGTTATAACCAATTATATTTATATCATTATCATTTTGGACATATCTATGGGCTTCTTCTAAAATAATATTAAATGATAAACTACCTCTTTTTTCTAATTTATTTGCATAATTAAATAAAAGTTTACTGTATATTTTAGTTAATACTTTAGCAAAATCATCATCAATATCACTTAAATCTATATTTACTAAATTATTTTTAATAAACATATTTCTGACAAATTCTTCTTTTCCAATATATTCATCAACATTAAATATGTGTTTGTTATCACTATTTATTATACTTTGAAGTCTTGTTTTCAAAACATTCATCTCTTTATAAATTATATCATTGTTAATTGTTCCTTCACTAATAAGAGAAAATTCTAAAGCACTATATAAATCTTCAAGAGAATAACACATAGTATCTACAATATCTATGCTTTCTAAATCTATGTTTTCAAATTGTTGTAAAAACTTCATGACTTCAAATATTGCATTCATTTTTCCAGAATCATCAATTAAAAGGCATTGTCTAAACGTTCTGTCATATCCTGGTTGATGTATAGTTGAATCAAGATTTAAGTCTTCGGTGTTATAATGGGTTAAAACTGCAATTACTTGGTCTCTGATAGTACTTGATGGTCTTCCACTGGTTAATATATCCATTAAACATTTAGCTATAATATCGTTTTTATATCTTTTAATTTCCGGGGTATTGCTTTTAAATATTTTAACTAATTTTAATGATTTTTTTAAAACTGGTATTTGATCTGGACTAGAAACTCGAAGCAATAATGATAAATCATCAACATCTAAAAACCAGGCAGGAAATTTAAGTTGATATTCTCTACCATTTTTTGAATTTCCTGAAAAACTAGCAAAATTTAATCCTAGATTATTTATATTTTTAAATGTTTCTACGTATTCACCATAAGCATCAAATAAAACTATGTGAGAATTTATAGGCTTGTTTATAAAAAATAAATTTTGAATAATTCTTGCTACTCCGCATGATTTACCTGAACCAGTATTACCAATGATTGCTAGGTGATTGGCAAATATGTCATTTAATGGCACTGATACATTAAATGTTTTATATATTGAAGATGTTCCGAGTAATAAATTTTCTTTTTGAAGTTCACTTTTTCCTATAATAAGTTCTAGTTCATCTTTGTTTATAACTCTAACTGGAGCTATACCACTAGGTTTTTTAATTATACCGGCATTAAATGCATTATTTATTATTTCACCAACTAAAAGTATTTTGGCTTCAACTTCATCTATGTATGTTACTTCACCCACTATTCTTCTACTATCTTCTAGAAAAATAACATGACATCCAATTAAACTAGATATTGCTTTACCAGAAATATTTTCAATGGTAACTTCATTATTATTTATTCTTTTTATCTTACCAAACATAACAACCATTCCTATTCTTTATCTAAGTATAACATTTATTCTAAAAATTAACAATTATTTTATGCAAATACCTTGCATAATGAATAACTTTTTGATATAATTTATTTGTTGTTTGAAGTATATCTATTAAAACAATAAATATTAACAATGGGCTGTTAGCTCAGTTGGTAGAGCAATTGACTCTTAATCAATGGGTCTAGGGTTCGAATCCCTAACAGCCCACCAGATTGATGGGAAACTCGAACTTTTCGAGTTAAATAATAAACGCTAACTAGAAATAGTTAGTTTTTTTAATATAAATTTTATTATATAAAAAGATTAGTTGTATTTCAAACTAATTCAATCAACAAATTGTAATTTGTTATTATTTATTTTTT
>CAKORY010000018.1 GCA_934101795.1 uncultured Bacilli bacterium | reverse complement strand
ACAAAATATATGTTATAACTTCTTGTTGTTTTTTCTACATTTTTTGAATTACTTGCAGTGAGTGTTGCATGTGCACCAGTTGAATCACTAGCATCTGGATTACCTTTTTTAAATTCATTTTGTGAAATACCAATATTAATGGCTTTATCAATTTTAAATGTTAACAAATCAGTTGTTGCTGTTGTAACATCAACCTTTGATGAACCTCCTGTTCCCCCTTGCGCTTTAAAGTATGCATATGTTGCACCAACTACTAAAGTAATTAATGTAACAACTGCAACTATACTAAGAATTAATGCTTGTTTTTTATTTTTTTCCATATTATATTACTCCTTACTCTGTATTATCATACTTTACATAAAAAAGTATACAATACAATTTTATGTTAGTCAATACCTCACATATAGATATTTATTAAAATATTACAATATATGCAGGTGAAAAACAATGCAAAATAAAGAAATTAATTTTGATACTGACATTTACAATACTATTAGAAAGAACATCAAAAAATATAGATTAGAAAAAGGACTAACATCCGCCGAACTTGCAGAAATGGTAGATTTATCACATGATTTTATAAGACAAATACAAAGTGAAAAAGTAGCATATAACTTTTCCGTAGAAACATTATATAGAATATCTAAAGCTTTAGATGTACCAATAGATGTTCTAGTTACTAAAGAAGAAAAAGAAAAAATAGTTTCGTAAAAATATGAAACTATTTTTTAATACCTAATTTTTTTCCTTGAATATGATAACAAAAAGAAAGTTGCAATCTATAAGGAATAATTCTAAGTAGAAATATACCTAATTTTATTCTAAAAGTTGGAATAATAAGCATTTTCTTTTGAAATAATTTATCAATAGCATATTCAGCCACAAACTTAGGACTTGCTTCTTTAATACTAAATTCTCCATTAGCAACTTTATTAAAATTAGTATTAACTGGACCTGGACACAAAGCAGATACTACAACATGACTTCCACTTTTTCTAAGTTCTTCATTAATAGCCATCGTAAGTTTTAAAACATAATTTTTAGTAGCATAATAAGTACTAAGTCTAGGACCAGCCATAAAACCAGCACTTGAAGCAACATTTAAAATATAACCAGAATCTTTTTCTACAAAATCTTTTAAAAATAACTTAGTTAAAATATGATATGCCTTTATATTTAAATCAATCATTTCTAATTCTCTATCTAAATCTGTCTCTGTAAATATACCAAATAACCCAAAACCAGCATTATTTATAAGTATATCAATATTTTTATCTTTACACATATCATATAACTTAAAAACATTCTTTTCTTTAAGTAAATCCATTTCTATAATATCTACATTTACTTTGACATTATCTTTTATTTTAATCATTTCTTCTTTACTTCTAGCAACAAGTATTAAATCAACACCTTTATTTGCTAAAACATAAGCCATATTCTTTCCAATTCCACTTGAAGCCCCAGTTATAAGTGCCTTCATTTATATGCCTCCCAAATTATTACTTATCTTCCATAACACTTAAGATACTTGGAAGTATTTGTTTCTTTCTAGAAACCACTTTAGGAATATAAACTCCTTCAAAAGTATCTTTAAGACCAAAACCATCCTCAACAATATCTTTAGCTTTAGTATTATAAATTACATAAGAACCATTCTTAATAATATCTGTTATAAATATAACTACAACATTATAATTAGTATCAACCATTTCATCTAAAACATGTACATATTCATCCATATTTTCTTTAATTTTATCAAAATCTAAAGTCATAACTTGACCAATACCTAAAGTTTTAGTACCCACTACATAGTTCTTAAAGTCACTCTTTATTAAATCTCTAACACTCATACCTTCAATTGATGAAGCTGCCTTAATCATTTCAAGACCATATTTATCAATATCAACTTTTGCAATAGTAGCAAGCTTTACTGCTGCAAATCTATCATCTTCAGTAGTAGTTGGACTAGTAAGAAGTAACGTATCAGAAAGTATGGCAGAAAGCATTAAACCGGCAATATCTTTTGGAATACTTATTTTCTTTTCCAAAAACATATCATATATCATAGTTGATGTACATCCAACCGGTTTACTTCTAAAATTAATTGGCACATTAGTACCTATTGCACCCAAATTATGATGATCAATAATTTCCAAAATATCAGCTTCTTCAATACCATCTACAGATTGAGCCAAATTATTATGGTCAACAAGTATTACTTTTTGTTTTTCATAATCATTAGGACCTGTAAGTCTTATCAAACCTAAACATTCATCTTTATTATTAATAACTGGATAATTAGTATGATTAACTTTATGAGTCATAGTTTTAAAATCAGTAAAATAATCATCATTATGTACCGTAACTGGATTCTTATTAATATTTATATTTTTAATATAATTACTTAATGTAATTCTAGTAGCTATTTGAAAACTATCAAGTTCTGAAGCAATCATATTAACTCCATTCTTTTCAGCTTTTTTAATAACCTTTTTATCCAAATTAACATTTAAAGGAATAATAACAAGTTTAACTTTAGACTTAATAGCATAATCTAAAACTTTATATCTATCCCCTACAATTAAAATATCATTACTATCCAAATTAATAGCTTGTTCCAAAGCTTTAAAACTAAGCCCTGCAATATGAGTTTTACCAACTATTTTATCATCACATTTAACGATAACTTTAGCATCAATAGTATCAATAATATTATCTAAAGTTGTATCAACATATTCTCTATTTCCATTAATTAAATATTTAGCAAGTTCTTTTAAAGTTACATAGCCTGTAAGCTTCTTATTATCATCAATTAAAGGAACTGCTGTAATATTTCTTTTTTGCATTAACTTAAATGCTGCATCAATAGATTCATTCTCATTAATATATGCTTTTTTATCATACTTAACATTTTTAATTCTAACTCTAACATCATTTAAATAACTAGGTACAGCAACTTTAAAGTAATCTAAAACAAACTTAGTTTCATTATTAATATTACCAAGTACTTTAGGTACAGTTTTATCTCCTAATTCATTTTTCAAATATGAAAGAGCAATACTTGAACAAACAGTATCAGTATCAGGACTTTTATGTCCAAAAATATATGTCATTTTCCATTACCTCGCTTTTTATAAGAAGATTTTACCACAAATTATCATATTTTTAAATAGTAAATTTGTATAAGCTACATATCACATCAAAAATTTGACAACAATATTATTATATGGTATTATGTATTTAGCAAAGAAAATTTGCATACAATAGGAAACATTTAATTTTTGCATGAGGAGTGTTAACCTAAATTTTGATTTACCCAATCTAGCTTGATTGGGTATTTTTATTTTATTATTACTTATAAATTTAATTATACAATTACTAATTGATTGCATTTTAATTGACAAACAAATATTTGCTTAGTATAATATCATTGTGAGTTGAAAATATTATAAATATAAAATAGATTGGAGATGTAAACATGTTTGAACTTATAAGTAAATATAAACCTAGTGGTGACCAACCAGAAGCTATTAAAGAATTAGTAGAAGGTATAAATGAAGGCAAAAAAGAACAAGTATTATTAGGTGCAACAGGTACAGGTAAAACTTTTACAATAGCAAATGTAATAGCTGAAACTAACAAACCTACCTTAGTTTTAGCACATAATAAAACGTTAGCTGGTCAACTTTATGCAGAATTAAAAGAATTTTTTCCAAATAATCATGTAGAATATTTTGTTTCATACTACGATTATTATCAACCAGAAGCTTATGTTCCAAGTAGTGATACCTATATAGAAAAAGATTCATCAATAAATGATGAAATTGATGAATTAAGGCATGCTGCAACAAGTGCCCTTATTAATTATAAAGATGTTATAGTAGTTGCCTCAGTATCATGTATTTATGGTATTGGTGAAAAAGAAGAATATGAAAAAAATATGTTAATATTAACTATTGGCGACAAAATATCTAGAGGTAAAATACTAAATAGACTTGTTGATATGACTTATGAAAGAAATGATTTAGATTTTCATCGTGGAACATTCAGAGCCAGAGGAAACAACATAGATATTATTCCTGTTAATGAAAAAGTAAGTGGTATTAGAATCATTTTAGAAGATGACATAGTCGAAGAAATTTGTACATTTGACCCACTTACTGGAGCTATATCACAAAGCAAAAAATCAGTTACCATATCACCAGCATCTCACTTTGTTACAAGTAAAGAAAAATTAGACGAAGCATGTAATAGAATTGAAGCAGAATTAAAAGAAAGACTCGAAGTATTAAAAAGTGAAAATAAATTAATCGAAGAACAAAGACTACGTGAAAGAACTAATTACGATTTAGAAATGCTAAGAGAAACTGGCTTTTGTAATGGTGTTGAAAACTATTCAAGACATTTAGCTTTAAGAGGCCCAGGAGAAACACCATCATGTTTAATAGATTTTTTTCCAAAAGATTTTTTACTTGTAGTAGATGAGTCTCACGTTACTTTACCACAAGTAAGAGCCATGTATAATGGTGATAGAATGCGAAAACAAACTTTAGTGGATTATGGTTTTAGACTTCCAAGTGCTTTAGACAATAGACCACTTAAATTTGAAGAATTTGAAGAAAAAATTAATCAAGCAATTTATGTTTCAGCAACCCCCGGAGATTATGAACTTGAAAAGACAAACAACAAATTTGTAGAACAAATAATTAGACCAACTGGATTACTTGACCCAATCATTGAAGTTCGTAAATCCGAAGGACAAATCGATGATATCATAAATGAAATAAATGATAGAATCAAGAAAAATGAAAGAGTATTAATTACTACCCTAACAATTAGAATGAGTGAAGAACTAACAAATTATTTAAAAGAAATGAATATCAAAGTTGCATATTTACATAGTGAAGTTAAAACACTTGAAAGGCTTAAAATCATTCACGATTTACGAAGTGGTGTTTATGATTGTATTGTAGGTATTAACCTTTTACGTGAAGGCTTAGATATACCAGAAGTAAGCTTAATATGTATACTAGATGCTGATAAACAAGGTTTCCTTCGAAGTACACGTAGTTTAATTCAAACCATTGGAAGAGCTGCTAGAAATCAAAATGGTAAAGTAATTATGTATGCAGATACATATAGTGACTCCATGAATGAAGCAATTACAGAAACACAAAGAAGACGCGCTATTCAAGAAGAATATAATAAAGTTCATGGTATAATACCAAAAACAATTATTAAAGATATCAAAGAAGTTGTAACCAATGAAGTAACTGGCAAAAAACCTAAACTATCTAAGAAAGAAAGAGCATTGCAAATTGAACAAATTGAAAAAGAAATGCGTGAAGCAGCAGCAGCCATGGATTTTGAAAGAGCAATGGAACTAAGAGATATTTATTTTGAACTTAAAGGCATATAAAAATGTAATGGATAAATTCCATTACATTTTTTAAAACAAACTAATAATTTTAGGCAAAAATATTATAACTCCAACAATCGCAGATGCAAGAGCAAATACTAAAACAGCACCTGCAGCAATATCTTTCGCATATTTAGCATGCACTCTTATCTCCGGAGATAACAAATTAACCACTTCTTCAATTGATGTATTAAAAAGTTCTGCCCCAATTACTAAAGCAAAAAGTATAATACATGTTACCCATTCCCATATAGCTAATTTAAGAATAAAACCTAAAATAACAACTAAAACCATAGCTAAAGTATGTACTTTCAAGTTTCTTTCAGTCTTAAAAGCTTTTTTTATTCCATCTATAGCATAACCAAAACTACTTATTAAACTATCACTTTTCATTTTTTATCACCTTTTTATTATATATGTAAATATAAACAATTAAATATGCAAGAGCAAGGAAAAATCCACCAACAACATCAGTAAAATAATGAACACCAACATAAATTCTACTAAAACCAATTGTTAAAATAAGTAAACTTAATAAAGAAATTAAAGTCCATTTCAAATATTTATTATTAATGTTTTTATAAACAAGATAAATTACTAAACCATAAAAAGCTACACTAATCATAGAATGACCTGAAGGAAAGCTATAACCACTTTCTTCAACCAATCTAAGTACATTAGGTCTAGGTCTTCTAACTATATGTTTTATTGTTTGATTAATAACTGTACATCCTACTAAATCAAAAGTAATAAACCACCTATTTTTCTTACAAAACATAAAACACAAAACACCAAGCAAAACAATAAATGCTACACCACCTAAATGAGTAACACATTTAAGTATTGATGAAAGAGTATCATTCATAATATTTTTAGATATAAAATTATAAACATTATTATCAATATCTAAAACTCCATATTTACAAACATTAAATAAAATTACACTAAAGAGTAATAAACATAAACAAACAATAAATATTCTAAACTTCTTCATAAACTTAACCTTCAATATGTTTTTTTTCTAATATTTTCTTAACTTTTTCAAGCCCCATTATAACTAGACCACCAATTATAAAGAATAAAACGTTAAATGTTTCAAAACTCATTGCATCCTTAGGAACTTCTAAAGTCGTTGGTCCCATAATAATAGCATATAATGAGCCAATCATTAAGCCAATAATCAAATACACTGTAGCACTACGATGCTTATCCAAAGCGTGTTTAATTAATTTAATAACTAAAGCAATACCAAGTAAAATACCAATACCAAAACAGAAAAGTGCAGGAAAATAAGTAAAATTAAAATGCAAAAATTCTTTAATTCCATTAATAATTGGAATATATAATCCAAAAATAAGTAATAGTGTTGAACCAGATATACCAGGTAAAACCATTGCACTAATAGCAATCATACCAGCAACTATTATATATAAAACAAGGCCAAAATTTAAATTTGCAATATTAACCCCAGAACCACCAGTCATTGGATTAAAATAAGTAATTAAAGAAACTACTAATATTCCAATTATAGAAAATATAATATTCTTATAATTTCCTTTTAAATTATCTTTTTCTTCTTTTATAATTAATGGTATTGAAAATATAATAAAACCTAAAAATAACGAACTAACAGCATATATCTTACTTTCAAATAAACTTGTAAGTACCAAAGTTGCAAGACCAACACCTACAACCCAACCAGTACCAAGTTTAAATAAAAACCAAAGTGCACTTTTCTTTTTAGCAAAATCTCCATAAAAAACATCATTCAAAGCGTTTATAAATTTATCATAAAAACCTAAAATAAATGCAATAGTTCCTCCACTTACGCCTGGAACACTATCAGCAAGTGCCATACAAAATCCCCAAAACGCATTAATTAAATACTTCATAATTTATCTATCACCTATTAAATTATATCAAAAATATTGAAAAAAGCAATAATTTATGGTATTATACAAGTATATGAAGAACTCCTTCATATAAAAAAGGAAACATTTGACTTTAGTATGCTGAGTGTTACCTTTTATAAGAGTTTATGTTTACTTGTACAATTATTGTAACAAGTGAACATTTTTTTAATGAAGAAATAATCTTCTTTAAAAATGCTTTCATTTTTTCTATTACTCACAGACCTCCTTTCTACCCTTTACCATAAACCCCACAGAGAGGAGATATGAAAAAAGTAGATAGGCAACATCAGCAATCAAATATTTCCTGAATAAATTATATCAAAAACATAACATTAAGTAAACATTTTGAAACATTTTTATAAATAAAATAAACATTATTATGTCAATAAATTGCAAGCTATCCTTAGCCACCAAAAAAATCATACAATTTAACTAATAAATGCGGAAAATTATTTTATAATCGAGATAATCTTCTACTCACAAACTACTATCTTATACCTTTACAAAAAAAGCATTTGTCAAGCATGGTTAAAAAAGCATAAAACTCCAAAAAGTTTTATGCCTTTATTTTATTAACAATACTTTTAAATTCATTACCTCTATCTTCAAAATGAGGATATTGGTCTTGACTTGATGAACCGGGTGAAAGAAGTACAATATCACCACTATTTACATTAGTTTCTAAAAACTTCATTGCTTTATCCAAAGTATACCCTTTATAACAAGGAATACCAAGTTCTTTAGCATATTCCCCTACCATATCCGTAGTTCCACCAATAGCATAAATATACACAACATTTTTCATATAATCATCAAGTTCATGATAGTCTTGATTTCTATCTAATCCTCCAAGAATTAAATGTACATTTTTATCAAAAGTTTTTAAAGCAGTAATTGTTGAAGTTGGATTAGTAGACTTACTATCATTATAATATTTAACACCATTTATAGCTCTTACAAATTCCAAACGATGTTCCACTCCACCAAAATTTTTCAAAAATTCCTTTATTTTATCTATATCCATCCTATAATAACTACACACAATTAAAGCTGCCATTACATTTTCTATATTATGTTCTCCAGGTACAGCTATATCATTTGCATCTAAAATTCTTTCATTATCTAAATAAATATATCCATCTTTAAAATATGCTTTACAAGAAGTATCCTTTCTACTAAAATAATTTTTATTTGACTTTACATCACTACTTACTCTACATGCATCTTCATTATCTTTATTAATAATAGCTATTTCTTTATCAGTATGATTATTAAATATTTTTTTCTTAGTGAGCATATAATGTTCATAAGTACCATGATAATCCAAATGTGTCGGACAAATATTAGTAAGAACACTTATATCCGTTTTAAAATCATGAAGATCACATAATTGATGATCACTTATCTCTAAAAGTAAAATATCTCCACTTTTTATAGTATCAAGTAAATCAGTAAGTGGTATTCCAATATTTCCCCCTAAAACTACATTATTTCCAGATAATTTTAACATATTATATATCATAGTTGTAGTGGTAGTTTTACCATTAGAACCAGTAACACCAATAATTTTAATATCTTTTGGCAAAAAATGATAAGCAACTTCCATTTCATTTTCAACACGTAAATTTAAATCTTCACATTTTTTTATCAAAGGACTTGTTGACATAATCGCAGGATTTTTAATTATTAAATCCCATGAATCATCTAATAAATCTAATTGATTATCAGTTATAACTATTTTTACACCAATATTTTCTAATTCTTTTTTAACATCTTCTTTAATTTCATTTAAATCAGTCAAAACAATTTTATTATTTTTACCAGCCAATAATTTAGCAACCGCAATACCACTTTTCGCAGCACCTAAAATTAATATTTTTTTATTTTCATACATAATATCTCACCTATTTAATTATATTATCTAAATTAATAAATTTCAATAATTTACTTCATTTTATTTTTTATATGTTAAAACATAATTATGTCCTTGATTAAATTCAGTTGGTTTAACTGCTGGCACAAGATCAAGTTTAAAATTCAAATCTTTAAAATCTTTAATATCACCAAAATATGACCAAGAATACAAAGCTTGAATAAAACATGAATCAAACCTATCAAGTAAACATTTAAAATTTATTGGACTTAAATCCATCCAATGATAAATATTAGATAACAAAAGTAAATCATAATTTTTTCTTTCATTTCCAAGTGCTATATCAGTAAAATCACTAATAATACAATTAGGTAAACTAGTATGGTTAAGAATGTTTTGCAATTTATAATAATTAACTTCATTTAAATAAGGAAGCATTTTAATATAATCATCTTCTTTAAAAGAATCCAAAAAACAAGATTTAATCTTAATACTAGAAAACTTCATTCTTGTTACTCTAACCATATCAAAAAATCTTCTCACATTATATGGCAAATGTTCTCTAATCTTAAAATACAATCTAATATTATTTAAATTATCAGTAATAAAAAATTTTTTAAACTCATCAAAATTCAAATACTTAATCGCTGTATATTTCAAAACAAAATGATACCAAGCATTAACATTTAAATCAAACACAGTAACATTTTTAGCTCCAGCAAGCATAGCGGTAAAATACTGATCTCCACTACCAATAATGCTTAAAACATCAGCATTATCAAAATCATAAATTTCTGGATAAGCTGCAACAAATTCATTAGTAAAACCATAAACTTTATTCATAAATAAAAAACTCCCCTTAATGTGTAGATTATTCTACCATTAAAGAAAGCTTTTGTAAATATTAATTACTTTATTTTTCTAAATATTTCAAATTTAGGAAATGCGTTCTTAATTCTTCTATAAAAAATTGTATTTTCTTGAAACCATTTTTCAATATATTTTTTTATCTTTTCCGTATTATCTTTTCTTTCACTTTTAATTTTACCTTTTATTTTAAATAAAATATATGTTGATATAATATTATCTATTAAATAAATAACAAATATTACACTAGCAACCATAATTAGACCCGTAGAAGAAAGCTTTCCTACAATTTCTATTATAGCTGGATGCACAACATATATTATTAAAAGAGCAAGTAACCCAAAAGGTACCATAGTTTCCAAACATATTCTTCCATTAATATTAAACTTTTTATTTGAATAATCCCACCATCTAACATTATATATTTTTTCCATAAAATAACTAGTAAAATACTCAAGTAATGAACAAATTAATATTGCTTTTAAAAATACTGACAAAATATCTGTTGTGTTTTTACCTACCACTAAAATAATAGCTATAGAACCCCAGCCATAAATCGGACAATAAGGTCCAATTAAAAAACCTCTATTAATAAATTTATGTTTGTTCCATAAAGATACACAAACTTCCATAAACCAACCAATAAAAGCATAAATAATAAAGTATAAAAAATATTTACAAATTGTTTCCATATCTAAAATCTTCCCTTCATAAAAATTATAACACATATTTTTTTAACTTAAAATATATTTTTTAGCCATATCATTTGACAACTACATAAATATAACCTATAATTAATATGTGAGCAACATCTCTTTTTCATATTTTACCAAAGGTTAATACCTTATGATGTTAACTCACGCAAAAAACGCTTCACAGCGTTTTTTTATTTTAAGCTTTTTAAATATTCTTTAACATTTTCTATTTCATAAACAGCAAATTTAATACTACCATTTGCTTCTCTTTTAACAAGTAATTCATTTTCACTAAAATCTTCAAAAATTAAAGTATATTTTTCTTCATTATTTTCACAATTAACTTTATAGCTATATTCATTTTTATAATTCTTCACTACAGGTTCAACATTTTTGCTGATATATATTTTATCAACTAAACCAGTCATATTCTTTTCAGTTATATCTCCACTTAGATATGCACTTTTATTAATATAATCATATACCCACATATCACTAAGTTTATAATCACTACTACAATAATTATCACTTACATAACTTAATTTAACTTCTCTATAATAACTATTACTTATAATATCAAAATTAGTGATAGTTATTTTATTATTTTTATCATAATAATATTTACCATAACAAAGCTCTAGGTCATCTAGGTAATCTTTCTTCATACTTTCTAACGTACTATTAGATAAGAATGTATAAAACTTAGCTTCATTAGTATTATCATCATCTATTACATACATAAATCTTTTAATCGGAATACCCTCACCTTCCATAACTTCAGACTTATAAACATCATATATAAAAGTCTTATTTATAAGAAGATAAAAACAACCTCCTATTATTAAAAATATAATAGCAATATTAATTAATCTAAATATTAATTTCATAACTTACTCCTCAATTAAAGATAAATTAACTCTTCCCTTTTCTTTATCAATACCAATAACATATACAGTAATGATATCTCCAACTTTAAGTATTTCACTTGGATGTTTAACATAAGATTTACTCATTTTAGAAATATGTACTAAACCATCATCATGAAGACCAATATCCACAAAAGCACCAAAAGCAGTAACATTTCTAACTGTACCTTCTAAACTCATGCCAAGTTCTAAATCATCGATTGTTAAAACATCACTTCTAAGTGTCATTTGTTTAACATCATCACGTGGGTCAATAACACCACTTACTAAGTTATTTTTAAAACTTTCCCATTTTTCATTACTAATTTCATATTTACTTGTAATGGCATCATCTTTAATACTAGCAAGTTTACTTTCCATTTCCTTAGTTCCAACTAGCTTTACATCAATATTATTATCACTTAATATTTTATTAACAATTTCATAATCTTCTGGATGTATATTAGTTTTATCTAAAGGATTATTTCCAAATATACGTAGGAATCCTGCAGATTGTTCAAATATTTTATCATCCATACCAGATACTTTCTTTAATTCTTCACGTGATGTAAAACCGCCATTTTTCTTTTTATATTCTTGCATCTTCCCAATTACTTTTTTATTTAAACCAGATACATAACCTAAAATACTATCACTAGCATTATTTAAATTAACACCAACTTCATTAACAACTTTACTAACTACAAAACCTAATTCTTCATCAAGTTCTTTTTGTTTTAAATCATGTTGATATAACCCAACACCAATGCTCTTTGGATCAATCTTAACAAGTTCAGACAAAGCATCTTGAAGTCTCCGACCAATTGAAACAGCACTTCTTTGTTCAACAGAATAATCAGGAAATTCTTTCTTAGCCAAGCTACTCGCCGAATACACACTAGCACCAGCTTCACTAACAATAACATATTTTACATCTAAATTATATTTTTTGATTAAATTTGCTACGAACATTTCACTTTCTCTTGATGCAGTACCATTACCAATAGCAATTATCTTAATATTATGTTTTTGTATTAAAGCAAGCATAATTTTTTCAGCCATATCAACTTCTTTTTTAGGTTCATGTGGATAAATTACCCCAATTTCTAAAACATCACCATTTTCATTTAAAACAGCAAGTTTACATCCAGTTCTAAAGGCTGGGTCAAATCCTAGTACTCTACTTCCCTTAATCGGAGGGGTAAGTAATAAATTTTCTAAATTATTACCAAATTCATTAATACCAAATTCACTTGCTTTATCATAAAGTTCTGCTTTAATATCTCGTTCTAAAGATGGTTCTAAAAGTCTTTTCCAAGCATCTTCAATAAAAAGTATCATATCATCAACAAGTGGAGATTTTTTATTACCTATTATTTGTTCTTCTAGGTATTTAATAACACCAGATTTATCCAAACTAAGGGAATATGTAACAACCTTTTCTTTATCAGCACGAGCAAGAGCAAGCACTTGATGTGGCTTAACACTAGTTATCTTACATTCAAAATCATAATATATTTCATATGTCTTATTTTCATCTACAGCACCTTTTTTAAGTTTTCCTTTAACTAAACCATTATACCAATAATAATTTCTAATAGCTTTTCTATATTTAGGTTTATCACTAATCCAATCAGCAATAATATATCCAGCATTAGTCATTGCTTCATCTACACTTTTAACATTTTCATTAATAAAATCTTTAGCAATTTCATCTCTAGTTCTATTTGGAAGAGTCATGATAATTTTAGCAAGAGGTTCGAGTCCAAGTTTAATAGCTTCAGTACCTTTAGTTTTTCTCTTTTCTTTAAATGGAGTATAAATATCTTCAACTTCACTTAACTTAGTTGCTTCATCAATAGCTTTAACTAACTCTTCAGTAAGCATACCTTTTTCATCAATTAATCTTTTAACATCTTCTTTTCTATTTTCCAAATTAACCATATAGTTATATTCTGTTTCAATAAGTCTAAGTTCATCTTCATTCAAATTACCAGTTACTTCTTTTCTATAACGAGCCATAAATGGTATAGTTGCCCCATCACTTAACATATCAATTACATTTTTAATTTGATATTCTTTTAAATTAATCTTTTTACTTACTTTACTAATTACTTCATCATTCATTTTATATTTTTACCTCAATTCTTACTTAATTATATCAAAAAAGCATAGACAATGCCATGCTTTTAACTTAATTTATCTTTATAAATTAAAAATTTGATATAACTATCATGTTATATCTATATACATTTATTTTTAATCCAATTCATTATTAAATATTTCTTATAATTATTATTATTTACTTGCACTACACTTACATTAAAAGTATTATCTATTATTACATAATTTATATCTTTATTCTTTATATATTTAATTAACTCTTTATCATATCCAAAGCTTTTATATTTACCCTTACTCTCTATAATAACAACATATTCTTTATACATCTTTTTAAAAAAATAATATTTATTCTTCATACCAATACCTATTTATAACTTTCTTTATTTTTTTATTATCACTAAACTTATAACTATAAGTATAAGTCATAATAGTGCAAAAAGCTTTATAAACATCTATTCTTTTATTATCATATAAATATTTTACTTCTTTAATTCTTTTCTTTATTTTATCTATATTACTTTTCTTTATTCTAACAATAGTCTTATTATCTATCACTTTACATGTATATCCTAAAAAACTAAAGCCACTTGCTATATTACATATCCATGTCTTCTTTTTATTAACCTTTAATTTATATTCATTTTCTAGAATATCTATTATTATGTCTTTACACTTCTTTAAATGATTTAAATCATTATCAAATATAATAAAATCATCCATATACCTAACATAATACTTTAAATGTAAATCATTTACTATATAATGATCTAATTTATATAAATAATATATAGATAAAAACTGACTAGTCATATTACCTATAGGTAAACCTTTACCATATTCATATAATGGTACATCAACACCTTTTTTTAGTTTAAAATTATTAATAGTATCATTAATATACCTATTATTAGTACTATCTATTATTTTATTAATAATATCATATTCATAAGTATCTAATTTATCTATCATTAAGTTTTTTAAAACTTCATGATCAATACTATAAAAATACTTACTTATATCTAGTTTAAGAACATAAAACTTATCATATTTTTGTTTTAACTTATTCATATACTTAATAACTAACTTAATAGCATAATCAGTACCCATCCCTTTTCTAGTAGCAACATTTCTATCATCTAAATACTTAGTTAATTTATTTTCTAATATATATCTAGTAACAAAGTGATTTATAACTTTATCTTTAACAGATAAACTCATAACTAATCTACATTTAGGTTCATATATTAAAAATATATTATAATGGTTATGTCCTACATAACCATTATTAAGCATATATATAATATTTTCTATATACTGCATCTTATTTATTTCAAAGTCATATAATTTTTTCTTATTCTTAATATTCTTACTAATTTCTTTTTCATATATAAATAACAAATTATCTAAAGATATACTATTTTTCATTCTTACACCAAATATATATCATTTTATTAATCTTTTCTAAATCACTTATAGCATTAATACATTGTCTTTCACTTATATATCTAAGTTTATATGCTCTTTCTAAATAAAAATCTATCTTATTTATCTTAGATAAAGCTTCTATTTGAAATGTCTTTTTATAGTCTACTCTATTTTCATAATTAGCTTTAGTAACCAGCTCTAGGATATCTAGGGCATCTTGATATACCATATTTTTACTAAACATATCTTTCTTAGGAAACGTAATTAATAATTTTTCTAAACTCAATATAAAAATCTTGATATTTTTAATTATCAAGAATTTATCATTATTCATTAATAGTATTATCCTCTATACCTTCAACAACTTTTTCTAAGTCATTTAAAGAAAAATTATCAAGTTTAGTTTGTAATCTATTAAGTCTAGTTTCCATTTCCATTTTTTTTAAAGATTCTTTTAATATATTATTATAATTCTTTTTAAGTCCTTTAGACTCTTCAATTAGTGTTTCCTTTTCATATATTATATATGGTAATTTGGCATCTTCAAGCGCTTTTTTAACTTTAGCTATAGAACTTTCTGGAAATCCTGCTGAGTGTTTATACTCTACATATTTATACCCCATTAAGTTATGTATAATGATACCACAATCCCCATATGCACTATAAAATTTTCCCGCTTTATACAGGACTACACAATTTTTTTCCACTTTTTACTCCTTTACTTCCTTTAATCCCTTTAATTGCAATATATAGTGTGGCTGGCAGGGATTGCACGTATGCAAAACCCGTCCACACTCCTCATTCGCAGCATATAGCCACAGGATAATCTTTGTCCTCTATCTCATTCACTATAAAACCTTAATCTTATAATCACTAGAACTATAAAGGTCTCTGGACGCACAGCAAGCGCATTATTCGCATTGTTGTTATTCACGTTGCCAGTGTTATTCACATTGAACGCATTATAGGCATTGTCCGCATTACGGGAAATTTTTCCACAAGATTACCCTAATTCCATTTATATGAAAATGGTACAAACAACAGTGGGACTTACATTAACTAAACTACCGTTAAACGCCCATTTTTTACACATTTTTGTTGATAACTTGGCGCCGCTGCCTCACCTCGCACAAACCGCGAGACTCGGCAGTTGGGTCTTCAACCACGCCAATTTCTTCCCTTCGTTTATATTTTGCACCCGGCCTGACCTAGCACGCGGACGCGCTAGACAGGCATGTCCGATCCTAGTTTATTGAAATCGGATCAGTGGCAGAGCCACTTCCCGATGCATAGTTCACGGAAGATGTGAGATAGAAGACTGGACGCACAGCAAGCGCAGAATTCGCATAGGTGCCATCCACGTAGCCAGTGCTATACACACGGAACGCACCATAGGCATCGTCCGCAGCACGGGAAATCGTCCATTCCAAAAGCCCCATATACATCCAATTAACATTTTTAATGGCTTCGCCATTATAAGTGTTTAAATTTGCTGTCCATGCACTTGGTGATGCCGCAAATCCATAATCACTTGCATACATTAATCCAACTTTTGCACTATATTCTGTTTTATTATCTGTACTATTTGTTGTTACTGGACTTACTATTTCATTTTGATATGCTGTTTTAGCTGGTTGTGTTCCTATATTTGCCCATGTATTTCCTCCAACTTTCCATGTTGTTGTATCTATTTTGGCTGCCCAGTCTGCTCCTATTTTTGTTATGAAGTTTTTATTTAAATTTGTTTTATTTAACAAACTTGTACTCCATGTATTTGATCCATATCCACTATTTATTGTAGTATTGTTTTTATAATTCCATGTATATCCTGCTATATTGGCTAAATTATTTCCTTTATAACTTGAATTATCCCAACCATTCGTAGTATACATCTTACTGTAATCTCCATCGGCACCTAATAAAGTGCTTGTTGCATAATCTGATTTAATTAGTTTTACTTTATCACCAAATACTCCAATTATTCTGTATAAATTATCTGCTGGGCATGGTGTTACATTTGATCCAAAACATACATAATTATTTACTGCATCACTTGCTCCAGCAAATCTATATGAATTATCATTTGCTCCATTTGTTAATGTTGCATCATGATAATAAATACCATTTTCGCCTTGAGTTCCTGTGTAAAGATTTGTTATATATGATGCTAAAGTTGTAACTATTGGTTCTTTTTGTATCATTACCTTTGCACTTAATGTACTTGTTGCATTTTCTGTTTGATCACCTTCATAGTTTACAAATGTAAGCTTTAGTGTATATTGTTCTTCTTTACTTGGTGTTGCTTGTGTTGCTGTTATTGTTTTCTTATTTGCTATAGTTATTAAACCATTTGTTGTGGTAACATCAAAACCTGATATACTTTTATTTTCTCTATCTTGAACTACTTTATGAGTTAGTCCTGATATTTCTGTTACTTCACTACCATCTGGCCCTGTAACTGTTAATATAAGTTCTGGTTTGTCTTCACCTAATGTATATTTGAATGTATTATTTTCTATATTAAAATATACATAATAGTTATCTGTTGCTTCATTTGTTTTATTATTTGCAACTAATGTTGCTTTAGCAAATGTTTCTCCAGATAAACTTCCTTTTTCTTGACCAAATGATGATTGGTCTGCATATAAACTTATAGCATTACCTGTTGTAAATGTAAGCATATCTGTTGTATATGTTGTAACCTTAAC
>CAKORY010000017.1 GCA_934101795.1 uncultured Bacilli bacterium | reverse complement strand
TGTCACCTGTTAATTACAGATTACAATCCATTAGTATTTAATTAAATAAACTGTCCAACTTTTGGGGTTCAGTTCATTGGCAGATGTCTATTTTTAAAATATAAATACATTTTATGTTTTAAAAATGTTTTGCATAGTCTGTGAGTTTATAGCTGTTAAAATCATATCATAATAGCATATATATGCTAAATTCCTTAAAAAATTTTGTGTGTTTTTTCTTTTAAAAAAATATAGCATGTGTTATAATATTTTGACAGAGGTTTTAAGTATGAAATTAAGTGAAGTAGATAGAACAAAATTAAGTCCAATGATGGCTCAATATATGGAAATTAAAGACCAGTATAAAGAAGAACTTGTTTTTTATCGTCTTGGTGACTTTTATGAAATGTTTTTTGATGATGCTTTAATTGCATCACGTGAGCTAGAACTAACTTTAACAGGTAGAGTAGCAGGACTTGAAGAAAGAGTACCAATGTGTGGTGTTCCCCATAATAATGTTAAGCCATATATTGAAAAATTAGTTAATAAAGGTTATAGAGTAGCAATATGTGAACAACTTGAAGATCCTAAAACAACTAAAGGTATGGTTAAAAGAGGAATAGTTGATGTAATTAGTAAAGGAACAATTGCTGATAATGACCTTTTAAATGATAAAGATGCATCATATATAGCAAGTATATTATTTTTTAATGATAGCATTTTATTAACAATACTTGATATTTCAACAGGATATTTAGCAAGTATGTCTATAGAAAATAATGAAGATGCCTTAATTAATGAAATACTTGGACTTAATTTAAAAGAAGTCATTTTTGTAGATAATTTAAATACAGCATTAATTGATTTACTTAAAAATACATATAACATTGAAGTTACAATAAGTCGCGAGTTCTTGTGGGATAAATATGAATATTTGTTTAGCACAATTAGTGATGCTAGAGTTAAAAGTGGTGTTGCTCATTTATTCTACTACCTTGATAATCGCCAACTTAAAGATTTAAGTCATATTAACAAAATAAATTATATTAAGAAAAATGATTATCTTGAAATGGATATTCATAGTATTCGTAATCTAGAACTAGTGGAAACTCTTAGACTTAAAGAAAGAACATACTCTCTTATATGGCTTTTAGATAAATGTAAGACTGCCATGGGAAGCCGTAAACTTAAAAGTTGGATGTTAAATCCATTAAAAAACAAAGATGCAATTAATGCTAGATATGATAAAATAGAAAAACTAAATAATGAATTTATATTAAAAGATGAACTTAAAAATCTACTTTATGAAGTTTATGATATTGAAAGGTTATCTGGTAAAGTAATAAATGGTTCATTAAATGCCAGAGATTTAATACAGTTAAAAAAGAGTATTGGTGTTTTACCTGAAATAAAAAAAATAACAGAAAAACTTGGATTTGATTATGACATTGATACTCATGAAAAGATATTTGAACTTTTAGAAAAGTCTTTAGTAGAAGATGCCCCAATATCTATTAAAGAAGGTTACATGATAAAAACTGGATTTAATAAAGAACTTGATGAATTAAGAGAAATTCGTAGTGGGGGAAAAGATTTTGTCGCAGCTTTTGAAGCTAAAGTAAAGGAAGAAACTGGTATAAAAAGCTTAAAAGTTGGATTTAATAAAGTATTTGGTTACTTTATTGAAATACCAAATGGTAGTAAAAATCTAGTAAAAGAAGAATATCATTGGGAAAGAAGACAAACTCTTACTAATTGTGAAAGATATATTTCACCAGCCTTAAAAGAAAAAGAAAGCATGATACTTAATGCTGAAGAAAATATTATTGATTTAGAATATAAGTTATTTTGTGATATAAAAGAAACAGTAAAAAAAGAAGTACCTGCTTTAAATAAAACTGCTGATGCTTTAAGTGAAATAGATGCATTAACATCACTTTCTATATGTAGTGAAGAATATAGTTTAGTAAGGCCTATACTTACAAGTGACCACATAATAGATATCAAAAATGGTAGACATCCAGTTGTAGAAGCTGTAAGTAAATCTGAATATGTACCAAATGATTGTTTAATGGATAATGGCATAAACACTTTGCTTATCACAGGACCAAACATGAGTGGTAAATCAACATTCATGAGGCAACTTGCCATTATTGTTATTATGGCTCAGATGGGTTCTTTTGTGCCTTGCGAAGCTGCAACACTTCCAATAATTGATAAGATATTTACACGAATCGGAGCATCAGATGATTTAGTAAGTGGCGAGTCAACATTTATGGTTGAAATGAAAGAAGCTAGAAATGCTATTGATGGCGCAACAGAAAATAGTTTAATTTTATTTGATGAATTAGGTCGTGGTACAGCAACATATGATGGAATGAGTTTGGCTCAAGCAATCCTTGAATACATTAGCGAAAATATTGGTGCTTTTACATTGTTTTCAACCCATTATCATGAATTAACTAGACTAGATAAAAAGTTTAAAAATATTAAAAATGTCCATGTTAGTGCTGTAGAAAATGGAAGTCAAATAACCTTTTTGCATAAAGTTAAAAATGGTGCAGTTGACAAAAGTTATGGTATTCACGTTGCAAGACTTGCTAAGATGCCTGATGAACTATTAGATAGAGCTGAAGAAATATTAAGTGAATACGAAAGTAATTCTAAGAAGAAAAATCCTGAAGAAAAAGTACAACTTGCAATGAATTTTGAACCAAATGTTAAAAAAGATGATATAATAAAAGAAACAATAGATAAAATAGATGTTCTCAATACAACTCCGATGGAATCACTTAATATATTGTTTGATTTAAAACAAAAGATTAAAAAGGGTGAATAGTTATGAAGTTTAAAGATATGATAAGATTTTTTAAAAAGTATTTTAAAGATGAAAAAAGACTTTTTATCAAATCTTTTTTTCTGCTTTTAGCAACAGCTTTAGTGGGAACATTATATGGATTTTTAATAGGTCTTGCAATAGATAAAGCAAGTAACAATTCTTTTGCTGTAGCCATAGCCATTTTATTTTCAATCTTTATCATAAACTTAATTGATAATCTTATATTTGATAGATATGGTAAGATTTACATGGAAAAATGTGCAAATAACATGATGGAAAAAATCGGTATAGCAGTTTATGAAAAGGTAGGAATGTTACCAGCTAGAGCTTTTGAAGAAAAATCAAGCGGAGAATTTATAAATCGAATAACAAGTGATGCATCAACAATATCTGATTCATTTAGACAAGTGTTAAGAATAGCTATATCTTTGTTTACTTCTTTGATAGTTTTTATTTATATTTGCTTTAACTCTATTATTGTTGCCTTTGAAGTTATCATATATTTAGTATTATTTTATCTTTTATCTAATAAATATTTACCAAGCATAAAAGAAGATCAAAAAGAAATAAATAAGCAAAAAGATGAAGCGGTGGCAAATGTTTCAGAAAATATCCGAGGCATCAGAGAAATTAGAGCTTTAGGTATTAGAAAAAGTATGAATAATAATTTTAAAAATTTAGTGAGGAATACGTACTTTAAAATAAATAAACAAATGATTACAGAGAAAAACTATAATGCTTGGGTTTATAATTTGAATACAATTTTAGAGTTTGTTATCTTTGCAACATGTATATTACTTATTATAAATGGAACTGGCACTTTTGCCTTTTTCATGGCCATGACATATTATATTTATAGGTTTATGAATACTATAGAATTTATGACAAATTTATCTTCGAGTTATCAAAAAATGAAAGTTTCAATGGAAAGAATAAATGAAATTTTAGATAATAAACTATATAAAGATGAAATTTTTGGAAACACTTCAAAAACTGATATTGAAGGAAATATAGAATTTAAAAATGTAACATTTAAGTACCCGAATGAAGAAAAAGAAATATTTAAAGAGTTTAATATAAGTTTGCCAGCAGGTAAAAAGTTAGCTATTGTTGGTAAAAGTGGACAAGGAAAGACTAGTATATTTAATTTGCTTCTTAGATATTTTGATGTTGATAGTGGTGTTATATTAATTGATGATATACCAATTAATGATTTTACTGAAGATGCTTTAAGACAAAACATTGCTATTATTCGCCAAGAACCATTTATATTTAATAAAACCATACTTGAAAATTTAAAAATAATTGACCCATATATGTCAATAAAGAAAATTAGAAATGCTTGTAAGCTTGCTGAAATAGATGATTACATTATGAGTCTTCCTAAAAAGTATGACACTATGATTGGTGAAGGTGGTATTAATTTATCAGGTGGTCAAAAACAAAGACTTGCTATTGCTAGAGCTTTACTTAAAGATAGTAAAATAATTTTATTTGATGAAGCCACAAGTGCTCTAGATAATGAAAATCAAGCTAAGGTAAAAAAAGCAATTGATAATTTGGTTAAAGATCATACAATTATTATCGTAGCTCATAGATTATCAACTATAATTGATGCTGACATTATCTATCTAATAGATGATGGAATGGTAGTAGATAAAGGAACTCATAAATCATTACTTAGAAAAAATAAAACATATAAAACTTTATATGAAAATGAAGAATAATGTTGCTAAAATAAACACTTTATGATATAGTTGTCATGAGGTGTTTATTTATGGCTTTAATTGACTTTTCAAACTGCATAAGATTAAATACAAAGTTGTATGGCGGATCTAATGGTTCTAAGATAGGAATATTATATAATAATCAAAAATATCTACTTAAGTTTTCATCAAAAGATTGTAAAGGACAATATACAAGTAGTGTAATAAGTGAGTATATTGCTTGCCATATTTTCAGTTTATTAGGATTTAAAACACAAGAAACTCTACTTGGAACATATTTTAGTGAAAAAGACCATTTAGTAGTAGCTTGTAAAGATTTTACTGAACCCAATAAAAAATTTTATGACTTTGCTTCCTTAAAAAATTCAATTATAAGTAGTAGTAAGCTTGGTTTTGGAACAGACTTATCTGATGTTTTAACAGTAATTGATGAACAAACTTTATATAATAAAGATAATTTAAAAAAATTTTTTTGGCAAATGTTTATAGTAGACTCTTTCGTAGGAAATTTTGATCGCCATAATGGTAACTGGGGTTTTCTAATAAATTCTGATACCAATGAAGTTGAAATAGCACCAGTATTTGACTGTGCATCTTGTTTATATCCAAAATTAGAAGACAAAACAATAAATAGTATTTTAAATGATGAAAATGAAATAGAAAAAAGAGTCTTTGTTTTTCCTAACTCAGCATTAAAAAGAAAAATTAAAATAAACCCTTACTTTTATATTAATTCCTTTGAAAGTAATGATTGTAGTAAAGCCTTATTTGACATATTTCCAAAGATAGATATGAATAAAATAGAAAATTTAATAGATGAAATTCCCTGTATTTCTGATTTAAGAAAAAAATTTTATAAGACAATACTTAATAAAAGGTATGAATTAATACTAAAGCCTGCGTATGATCTAATAAATGAAAATGAATTTTTGTTAGAATTATAAACTAAACCTATTAATATTTATAAAAAATGGATACCATATATATGAATGGTTATCAAGAGTGTTAAAAGCTAGGTAATCCCTAGCTTTTAGTATGTTATCCAAGTGCAACATCAAATATCATCATGATTAAGAATCCAAATATTGTAAATAGGGCCATGAGGTCTTTTTTTTCATTTGTTTGACTTTCAGGTATTAGTTCTTGAACTACGACATATATCATAGCACCACCCGCAAATGCAAGTAAAATTGGAAGTAATATTTGAACTTTCATAACAAGTATTGCTCCGATTACAGCTGAAATTGGTTCAACAATTCCACTTAAAACTCCGAAGAAAAATGCTCCAGCGGTACTCATTCCTTCACGCCTTAGTGGTAGTGATACAGCAGAACCTTCTGGAAAATTTTGAATGCCAATACCAATTGCAAGCATAACTGCTGCTGCAAGTGTTGCCCCATCTAAATTGTATGCAACAGAACCAAAGGCCACACCGATAGCCATACCTTCAGGAATATTGTGTAAGGTAATTGAGAAAATAAGCATTAAACTTCTTTTTAAACTACTTGAGTTTTCTTTTTTTGTTGTAAGTTTATCAAATATTTTATCCCCGACAAATAAAAGTAATCCTCCCAGTAGAACTCCAAAAGATACAACTAACCAAGAGGTTAAATTTAGAGAATTTGCCATTTCAATTGCTGGAGATAAAAGACTCCAAAATGTAGCAGCTAGCATAACACCTGCAGATAAAGCAAGCATCGCATCCATTGTGTTTTTATTTACCTTTTTAAAGAAAAATACAACAGCTGATCCCAGTGAAGTAATAGCCCAAGTAAACATTGTAGCAATAAGTGCCTGCCACGGATAATTTAAATTAATATACCAATTAATCATATTCGCTCCTTTTTCGTTCATTAGTATCTTATGAAATAAAAAAAATGTTGTGATTTTACTTTACAAATTTACTTTAGTTGGTTATAATAACATTTAAGTTTAGGAGGTGCTTTATGACATTTAATATTCCCGTCATTTTACTTAAAAATCTAGTTATACTTCCTAATCAAGAGATAAAACTTGAACTTAAAAATGTAATAAGTGGCAAAGCCATTAATGAATCAAGTAGTAATTTTAAAGGTGAAATTCTTGTTATAGCTCCGACAGATGCTTTAGAAGAAGAACCTACAGCTCAAGATTTACCTAAAGTTGGTGTTATTGCTCGTATAAAGAACAAACTTGATAATGATGGCGTTATTGAGGTTAAATTGCGAGGTCTACGCAGAGTAGCAGTTAATAAATATTTTCAAGAAGTAAATAATGATATTTTATATAGTGAAGTAATGTATATAGATTTACCATCTTTAGTACCTGAAGAAGAAAATGTTATATTAAAAAAATTAGTAAGTGTTTTAAAAGAATATATAAATGCCTCAAAAACGGTATCTAATGATATATTAACTTTTGTATCAAATAATAAAGATTTAAATAAAATAACAGATGCCATTACATCATTTTTACCATTTAGTATAACTAAAAAACTTGAATATATGGAAGAAATTAATCCTATAAAAAGAGCGAAATCTTTGATTAAAGATATGTATGAAGAAATTAAAGTAGCAGAAATTGATAATGAGCTTGCAGAAAAGATAGATGAATCATTTCAAAATGATCAAAGAGAATACATTTTAAAAGAAAAAATGAAAGTTCTACGAAAAGAACTTGGTGAAGATTCATGGAAAAATGAAGAAGTTTTAGCATATAAGAAAGCTTTAGAAAAATTAAAGATTGATAAAAAAATAAAGGAACATATAAGTCATGAAATAGATAAATATGAAATAATGAATGAAGCAAGTCCAGAAGTAAGTGTAATGCATAATTATTTAGATTGGATTATAAATCTTCCTTGGAATAAATCTAAAAAAGAAACTGCTAATTTTGATGCTGTATACAAAGAACTTGATAAATCTCATTTTGGCATGGAAGAAATTAAGACTAGAATTAGTGAATATATAGCTATAAAAAATTTAAATCGTAATATCACGAGTCCAATTATATGTTTAGTAGGTCCTCCAGGTGTAGGTAAAACAACTATAGCTATGTCAATTGCTAAAGCTTTAAATAGAGATTTTTACAAAATAAGTGTTGGAGGTTTAAATGATGGGACTGAACTTATTGGCACAAGAAGAACATATTTAGCATCAGCACCAGGTAAAATAATTCAAGGACTTTATAAATGTGGTAGCAATAATCCGGTAATATTAATTGATGAAGTTGATAAAATGGTCAAAGATTACAAAGGTGACCCAGCATCAACACTTTTAGAAATTCTAGACCCAAATCAAAATAAAATATTTACTGACAACTATATTGAAGAACCATTTGATTTAAGTAGTGTTTTATTTATATTAACTGCAAATAATGTTGAAAATATACCTACAGCCATATTAGATAGAGTAGAAGTTATAAATTTAAGTAGTTATACAGTATTTGAAAAAAAAGATATAGCAAAAAATTATATGCTTCCTAAGATACTTTTGGACAACATGGTATATGATAGCAAAATTAAATTTAGTGACGAACTATTATGTTTTATTATAAATAACTATACTTCTGAAGCTGGAGTAAGAGACCTAGAAAGAGTTTTATCATCTCTTGCTAGAAAAATAACTATCAATAATGTAAAAGTTTTAAATGAAGAAAGGGTAGTAAGACTACTTGGAAGTCCAAAATATAAAAGTGCAGAAGAAGAAATAAATGAAATAGGTACAATAAATACTTTGGCAGTATCTGGTTTTGGAGGAAGTTTATCTAAATTAGAAGTTTTAACATGTAAAGGCAGTGACAAATTAACAATTACAGGTAATACCGGTAATATTTTAAAAGAAAGTATAGAAGTAGTATTAAGTATGCTTAAAAGTAAATATAAGTATAATTTTCATAATGAAGATTTACATATTCATTTTTTAGATGCCTCAAGTAAAAAAGATGGACCATCTGCAGGACTTGCCATTGCTGTAGGCTTATGCAGCACTAAAGAAAGTAAAAAAGTACCTAGTAATTATGCTTTTACAGGTGAAGTATCATTAAATGGAAGTATTCTAAAAATTGGGGGACTCAAAGAAAAGTTAGTTGCTGCATATAATAAAAATATCAAAGTAGTGTTTATGCCTAAAGGTAATAGTGAAGATTTAAAAAATGTACCTAAACAAATTACAGATAACATGGAAATAATTCCTGTTAGTAGCTTCAATGAAGTATATACAAAACTATTTAAATAATGTATAATAAAAGAGTGAGGGAAGTGAAAATATGAAAACATTAGATATTTATAAAACACTTAAATATCTATCTCTTTTTAATGAAATTAATACTAATATTAATAAAATCACTATAGATACTAGAAAAATTGAAGAAAACGATTGTTATATTGGTATTAAAGGTGAAAAAAATGATGGAAATAAATTTTTTATGGATGCTTTTGAAAAAGGAGCAAGCTTAGTTATACTAGATAATTTTGAAATGACAGATGAGATAAATGATTACTTAGTTAAAAATAATAAATCTATAATAGTAGTAGAAAACACAATTAAAGCTTTGGGTGACTTAGCTAAGTACAAAAGAAGTTTATTTTATAGTCCAGTTGTTGCCATTACTGGTTCAGCAGGAAAAACAAGTACTAAAGATATGATTTATAGTATTTTAAAAGAAAAATATAAAGCTCATAAAACAATTGGAAATCAAAATAATCATATTGGTTTACCTTTAACAATTTTATCACTTGAAGAGGATAATGAAGTATTAGTACTAGAAATGGGAATGAACCATCTCGGAGAAATATCTTATCTTACAAGTATTGCAAAACCTGATGTAGCCATTATTACTAACGTTGGTACAGCTCATATAGGTAATCTAGGAAGCAGAGAAAATATTTTAAAAGCAAAGTTAGAAATACTTGAAGGATTAAATCCAAACGGAGTACTTATTATCAATAATGATAACGATTTATTACATAAATGGTATTTAGAAAATAAAGATAAATATCATATAATAACAATTGGAATATATAAAAATTCCGATTACATGGCTAATATTATAGAAAAAAATGAATGGAGTTCAACATTTTCATGTAATAATGTCATTTATAAAGTACCTGTTGGGGGAGAACATTTTATCTACAATGCTTTAGCGGGTGTAGCAACAGGTAAAGAATTTAATGTTTCAGATGAAGAAATTAAAGATGGAATACTTAATTTTGAATTAAGTAGTAATAGAATGAGTTTAATAACTACGAATGGATATACAATTATAGATGACTCATACAATGCTAATTTTGATTCTATGAGTTATGCTATTAAATATCTTGGTTCATTATCAGGTAGAAGTATAGCAGTACTTGGAACAATGAAAGAACTTGGTAGTTATTCTGAAGACTTACATAAAAGAATAGGTACTGTTGTAAAAAATGAAAAAATAGATATTTTAGTAACTGTTGGAGATGATGCTGCATATATTAATGAAGGCGCTATAGAAGCTGGATATACTAAAGAAAATAGTTATCATTTCAAAGATAATAAAACAGCGATAGAATTTATAAACACTATAAAGAAACAAGAAGATAATATCTTAGTTAAAGCTAGTAATTCCATGAATTTCAAAGAAATAGTGGAAGGAATTAAATAAAGGGGGATTTATATTTTGAGATTAGGTGTGATATTTGGTTCTTCATCAACTGAGCACGAAGTATCTGTTGTAAGTGGCAATAATGTTATCAGTAACCTAGATAAGAAAAAGTATGAAGTTATTCCAATTTATTTAGATAAGAACAATAATTGGTATGTTTGTGATAATTTCAAAATAAATAAGTTTGGAGAGCTTCCAAGTAAAATAAAACCTATAAAAAATGTATTTGAATTTTTAAAGAATTTGGACTGTGTTTTTCCTGTTATGCATGGCAAATTAGGAGAAGATGGTAGTATTCAAGGTTTTCTTGAAGTTTTGGGCATTCCTTATGTTGGATGCAGTATATTAGCAAGTAGTGTTTGTATGGATAAAATTTATACTAAAGCAATTTTAAAAAATATAGCATATGTATCTCCAGATATTACTATTATTAAAGAAAATAAAGATTTATATTATTATAATGATTTGAAATTAGTAAAAAAAGTAAATATTAAAGATATAGACAAGCTGATAGATGAAAAGTTACAATATCCAGTATTTATTAAACCATCTAGATTTGGTTCTTCAGTTGGAGTAACTAAAGTGAAAACTGGAAAATCTTTAAAAAAAGCTCTATTTGAAGCTTTGAAATATGACAGTGAAGTCTTAATTGAAAAAGAAATAAAAGGAAGAGAACTTGAATGTGCAGTTTTATGTGGCAATTCTTTAGAAGTTGGTGAAGTTTTATCAGCTGAAGAATTCTATGATTATGATGCAAAATATCAAAATGAAGAATCTAAGACTGTTATACCTGCAAATATTCCTAAAGAAATAAAAAAGAATATTAAAGACATAGCAGAACTTGCATTTAGAGCTACTAATTGCAAAGGCTTAGCTAGAGTAGACTTCTTTTTAGAAAATGAAACAAATAAAATAATTATAAATGAGATAAATACAATGCCAGGTTTTACAGACATAAGCATGTATCCAAAACTTGCAGAAGCAGCAGGTATATCTTATAAAAAATTGTTGGATATTTTAATAAAAGATGCTTTAAAAAATAAATAATTTGTGTTAAAGTGTAGTAAAGAAATCTTTTGCCCCATTCGTTTCGGGCGTGTCTTTGAGGCAAGCTTAATAGCTGGTTACAGCAAAGTTTGGAGATAAGATTTCTTTTTTTTACTTAAAAAAGCAATTTTTAAAAGCAAAACAATTGACACAAATTACAAAGTATGGTAATATCTTGTTATAAAAGAAATCGATACCCCATTCGCTTCGGACGTGTTCTTTGTGGCTGGCTTTTATAGTCTTGTTTCAGCAAAGTTTGGAGATAAGGTTTCTTTTTTCTTGTAATCATTTTTTTCTAAAAAAGTAGTTAAAATGGTGAAAATCATTTTCTTATTTGAAACTATTAAAAATACAATATATGTGTTCCCATTAATGTTTTTCTTAAACCTTAGTGCATTCTTTTCTTGACATCTGTAAAAAGATACAGCATCAAAGTTTTTGACAACTTCTGGAGCTGTCAAAATATAATCAACACAATCATCAATTGTCATACCATCCTTTTTTATGTGTCTAATATCAGATTGTCTAATAATTAATGCATATTCATTGTCACAATTAATAATATTTTTAATTTTATCTTTTTTGATATTAGATAGTGTTTGAGTTATTTTGTTTATACATTCTTGTGGCAAAATTCCAATATAAAAATTGTCATTTTCATCTTTTTGACTAAAAGACCTTCTTATTATTTCTTCAAGTTCTTCACTATCTTTGCAAATAACATTGTTTTTCCTTTGTAATATTTCTTCTTTTCTTGAAACACTAAATTTAATTAGTTTATTATTTTCTATCATAGTAAAAATAACACTTTCTAAGTATTACATGTTTTAGACTATAATTATCTAGGTAATACTGTACTTGTTATTTTTTATCTGTTAAATTTATTTGCCCCTAGTAGCAATGTTTGTAGTATAACATATAAATAATGTTTATACAATATAAAATTTTTTCTTTAAAAGGATAAAATTAGTAAAAAAACATATAATTTAACTAAAAGTACTTGTAAAATTCCCATATTTTTGGTAGAATTTTAATTGCTGTAAATGCAAATATTAAACATTGATATGGATTAAGCCATCGAGTGCCGAAGAGGTGTTGGGTTAAGTTGAAGTATCAAGAAGTTGAAAACGAAGGAGGGAATAATTTATGGCAGTAGTTTCTATGAGTTATTTATTAGAAGCTGGAGTTCATTTTGGACATCAAACAAAAAGATGGAATCCAAAAATGAAAGAGTATATTTTTACATCTAGGGATGATATTTATATTATCGACTTAGAAAAAACAAAAGCATGTTTAGAAGCAGCTTACGAAGAAGTTAAAAATATCGCTAGTAATGGTGGTAAATTCTTATTCGTTGGTACTAGAAAACAAGCACAAGAAGTTTGCTTAGAAGAAGCAACAAGAAGTAATTCTTACTATGTAACTGAAAGATGGTTAGGTGGAACACTTACAAATTTCAGAACAATCAGAAGAAGAGTTAAAAGACTTGAAGAAATCGAAGAAATGGAAAAGAATGGTACATTTGATTTACTTCCTAAAAAAGAAGTTGTTGGACTTAAAAAGGAATATGAAAAATTAAATAAAGTACTATGTGGTATCCGTGCAATGGATAAACTTCCTCAAGCATTAATCATTGTAGATCCTAAGAAAGAATACAATGCAATTAAAGAAGCTAGAAAGTTAAATATTCCAGTATTTGGTGTAGTTGATACTAACTGCGATCCTGATGATGTTGATTATGTTATTCCAGGAAATGATGATGCTGTAAGAAGTATTAAAGTTATGTTAGGAGTTCTAACAAATGCTATTTGTGAAGCAAGTGAACTTCCACTTGATGATTACGTAACTGAAGATGACAAAAAAGCATCTACAAAAGAAGAAGTTAAAGAAACTAAAACTGAAGAAGTAAAAGTTGATGAAACAGTTTTAGAAGAAATGAAAGAAATGGAAAAAGCTGATGAACTTGATGGAAAGACATTAGCAGACCTTAAAAAATTAGCTAAAGAAGCTGGTATTAAAGGTTATTCAACAATGAAAAAAGATGAATTAGTTGCAAAACTAAGTGAATAAGGAGGATATTTATGGAAGTAACTGCAAGTATGGTTAAAGATTTACGTGAAGCTACTGGAGCAGGAATGATGGATTGTAAAAAAGCTTTAGCAGAAACTAATGGAAACATGGATGAAGCTGTTAACTACCTAAGAGAAAAAGGTATAGCTAAATCTGCTAAAAAAGAATCAAGAATTGCTGCAGAAGGACTAGCAAATATTTACGTAGATGGTAATAAAGCTGTAATCTTAGAAGTAAATAGTGAAACAGACTTTGTTAGTAAAAATGAAGAATTTAAAGAAATGATTAATACAATTGGTAAAGCTTTACTTAATAGTGATGTTAAAACTGTTGAAGAAGCTAAAGAACTTCAAACTGCAGAAGGTACAATTGGTGAATTAATTATTAATAAAACTGCTAAAATTGGTGAAAAATTATCTTTAAGAAGATTTGAAATTTTAACTAAAGCAGATGATGAACATTTTGGTGCATACATTCATATGGGTGGAAAAATCGCGGCATTAACACTTGTTAAAGGTGCATCTGAAGATATTGCTAAAGATGTATCAATGCAAGCAGCAGCTATGAAACCACTTTATTTAAATATAAGTGATGTTCCAGCAGACGTTTTAGATAATGAAAAAAATGTCTTAAAAGAACAAGCTATGAATGAAGGAAAACCAGCAGAAATTGCTGAAAAAATGGTTCAAGGTAGAATTCAAAAATTCTATAAAGAAATATGTTTAGCTGAACAACCATTTATTAAAGATGGTGATGTATCAGTTGCTAAATATGTAGCTAACAATGGTGGAGAAATATTAAAAATGGTACGTTATGAAGTAGGCGAAGGAATGGAAAAAAGAAATGATAACTTTGCTGAAGAAGTAATGAATCAAGTGAAAGGTAATTAAATAAAGCATCCCTAATAGTGGGTTGCTTTTTTTTCTTATTTATGTTATTCTTTTAAAAAGAATAGGAGATAGATTTATATGGATAAAAACAAATCATTTTATTTTACATTAGTTGTAATATTTTGTGTTATACTCTCAGGACTTGGAGGTTATTTTATAGGAACTCATTTCAGTGAGAAAGAAACTGTTAAAAATGAAGTAAAAAAGGATGAAGAAAAGAAAAATGAAAATCTAGAAGTATTAAAAGATAAAACTATTGATACATTAACTAGTATTACATTATATAATTACATTAAAAGTAAATCTGAAAGCCTTACTAGTTATTTAAATAGCTTAAGTGATAGTCAAAAACTTTGTTTAGCTGGATTATCATTTGATAAAAAAGCAACCTTAAAAAGTCTAAAAAATAAATTAATAAATACTTTTGGTACTGATTTAGATATTGAAGGTAAAGACTATTATTTATTTTCTGATGATGAAATGCCAATGTATTTCTATGATGAAGAAACTGGCACTTTCAATTATAATGATAATTATCCAGGCACAGATGTTGTAACTAATCTTGGAAGCACAGGTATTTATAATTACAAGCTAATAGACATAAGAAAAGAAAAAGATAAATACATTGTTGAATACTATGGACTATATGAAACAAATTTCTTTGATCTTGGACCAACATGGTTAGAAAATGGTAAAAACATTGATAGAGTAAATGCCGATAATGCTAAGGATTATGGATATGATGATGATAATTTAACGGTAAATGAATATCTAGATAAAGCATTTAGTAATAATAAAGATGATTTCTTTAAATTTAGTTACATTTATAAAAAAATAAATAATAACTACGTTTTAGTAGATTTCAAACAAGCTTAGGCTTGTTTTTTTGACAGAAAATTTACATATAAAGCTTAAGTCTACTTTATAATAAAGCAAAATTTTGATAAAATATAGATGGAGATGTAGTTTGATGGAAAAAATATATATTAAAAATGAAAAACTATTTAAAAATAAAACTCAAATGGTAATTTATATAATTTTGTTTTGTTTACTTATTTATGGATTTATATATTTAGGTAAAAAAGATTATAAAGTAAAGGTAAGTGATAATGAAAGATTTTCAAGTGAATTTAGTTTAGTATCTAAAGATAATGTTTTTAAGTATGTAAATGCAACAGATGCTAGAATGGTCGCTAAAGGTGCTAAAGGTATAGTTCTATTTGGAACTAATAATGATTGGGTAAATTATTATGCTTATATAGTAGATAAAGTAGCTAAAGAAGTTGGAATAGAAGAAATATATTATTATGATTTTATTAAAAATAGAAAAGATAATAATGGAACATATGAAGATATAGTTAAGACTTTAAGTAATTATGTAACATACAATGATAAAGGCGTAGCAGAAATATATGCTCCGAGTCTTCTTGTTGTAAGTAATGATAAAGTTATTTTATTTGATAGTGAAACATCATTTGTAAAAGGAGATATACTTCCAAATGCATATTGGAATAGTGAAAAAATAGCAGAAAAAGAAAATCAAATAAGAGAAGCTTTTATAAAGTATTTAAATAAATAGAGGTATATATGGATAGTGCAAAAAATAAAATGGGAGTTATATTTCTAGGTATTGTTCTTTTAGTATTTGTAGTAGGAGGATACTTTTTTATGAAGTATATGGTAGAAAATCCTACGAAAGAAAAAAAGAAAGGCATCGTAGAACTTAAAAATGAAGTAAGAATAAATAATAAAAAAGATTATATTTATTTTGATAATAGTGTAGAAATAATAGATGATATATATAAACAAGATGTAATATTAAATTTTAAAGGACTAGAAGATGAAAATAGTAAACTTCATAATGAACTTGAAGAGTTATCAAAAAAGGAAGTTAAAGTAACAAATGAAGAAATACCTGAAGGAGTTACATGCGAAAATGATTTATATAGTTTTTCTTATAGAACTTATGATATAACAGAATTTGGAATATATGTAAGCGTAGTTATAATAGATTATAATTATAATTGTGTAAATGGTAGCGTTCCAGTTAATATTAAATCTTATGTTATTAATAAAGATAATGGAAGTATTATAACTAGTGAAGAATTACTAAAAACATTTGAAGCCACTGATGATAAAATAATAGAAGGGGTAAATAAAAGACTAGCAGATACCCAAGTTCTTGATGGAGATGTCGGAGTAATTGATACTGAAAATACAATAAGTGATATTAAAAATGGTACATTTGGTACTAATAAAGCCTTAAGTATTAGTAAAAATGGTAAATTAGTTATTAATTTTATTGTAAAATCTAATAAAATTAATTATAATGATAGTATAGAATTAAATTAAAGGAGAAAATTATGGATTCAGAAAAAAAGATGTTATCAACAATTGATAGTTTGAAAAATAGACTTACAACAATTAGAGCAGGAAGAGCAAATCCAGCAATGCTGGGTGGTATAATGGTAAGTTATTATGGAGTACCAACACCAATACAAAGTGTTGCAAATATTACAGTTCCTGAAGCTAGACAATTATTTATTAAGCCTTTTGATAGAAGTACACTTAAAGATATTGAAAGAGCAATAAATGAAGCTAATTTAGGAATAGCACCAACTAATAATGGGGAAATGATTATTTTAACTATTCCAGAACTTACTGAAGATAGAAGAAGAGAATATGTTAAACAAGCTAAAGCTATCGGAGAAGAAGCTAAAGTAGCTTTAAGAAATATTAGACAAGATGCTAATAATGAAATTAAAAAGGAAGAATATCCTGAAGATGAAGAAAAAATGTATTTAGAAGAAGTACAAGAACTAATTGCTAAATATAATAAAATTGTAGATGATGAAATAAAAGCTAAAGAACAAGAATTAATGCAAGTTTAATTCTTGTTCTTTAATGTAATATATAAAAAAATTAACATAAATATAAAATATGTTAAGGATATGAAATGATCAAAAAAATGGATTTATTTCAACTAGAGAAATTAGAGATTTATTAAAGAATCTTTTAGATAGTCATATTTTATATTTAAGTAATTATATTAATAAAAATAAAGATGAGTATTATAAATTATTTACTGAATTTAGAGAAAACAATAATTATGAAGATTGGATTATTTATATATTAAAAGGAATAGAAGAAACATCTAAAATAAGATTCATTATTCTTTGAAGTATATACTAGAATCAATTATATTGAAAATAGATGTGGAGTTACAAGATATTGGGCTTCTAGAATTTGAAAAAGCAGGTAGAGAAAGTATTTATAAAAATACTAGATTAATTAATTTTTAAAGCATAGATTATTAATTTCATCTAGCTATTAGACAAAAAGAATGTAAACACAAAAGAAAAGTTCAAAAAGGCTTTTCTTTTATATTTTTTTATGCTATATATTTATCTATAGCATAGAGATATTATTCTATGTGGCGGTTATCTATTGATTTTTAGAAAAAAGGAGTGAGAAAGATGAATAAGAATAAAAAAAGTACAATTGTTCTTAGTATAGTAGCAGTAGTTACATTAATTACTTTAGTAGTTGGTGCAACATACGCATACTTTAAAGCACAAGGGGGAACAGCAGGGTCTACAGAGGTTAAGGTTACAACATATACAACTGATATGCTTACCTTTACAACAGGTAGTGCCATAGCTTTATATGCAGATCAATCATCATTTGGGTCTAGCAAAGGAAGTTTATCTGGAGAAACATTTGCAAAAGCAACATTAGTTGCAAATAGTAAGACAAATGAAGCAACAGATAACTATTATGTATATTTTAATATTGAAAATAATACTTTCAAATATACATTAGGTGAAGATAAACCAGAACTTATATTAACAGTTACGGGACCAGATGGTAGTGAAATAACTGAATTACCAGGACTTACTTATAAAACAGTTCAAGATAGGGAAAATAAAAGTATATCAGGTTTTGATGTTACAACAACAAATGGTTTAATAACTATAGCAAATAAGAAAACAATATCAGCAACACCAAAAGCAGAAGAAGAGTACAAACTAAAATTAACATTTGTAAACTATGAAGGTGATCAAACAGAAAATGCAACAAGTACTTTAAGCGCAAAGGTTATGATACAAAAAGAAAAAGTAGTTCAAACTGTAGCAAATATTTGTAAAAATGGGCAAAGTTTAAGTTCATGTCTAGTTGCAATGGATGGAATAGATGAAACACTATATCATCATGATGCAAGCCTAACAAATGGAGCTGGAGATAATTCATACAGATTTGCAGGAGCAAGCGATGCAGTAAATAATTATGTATGTTTTGGAAGTACACAAAGCCCATGCCCAGCAGATAATCTATATAGAATAATCGGAGTATTTGATACCAAAGTTGGAGAAAATCAAACAGAACAAAGAGTAAAACTAATAAGAAACAAATCTGTAGGAAATAAGAAATGGGGTGCTAGTAATAAAAACACATGGTCAACATCAAGTTTAAATACATATTTAAATAAACTAAATATTTTAGCAGATACATTTGATGAAGTAACAAAAGGAAAAATAGATATGACAACATGGAAGGTTGGCGGAAATAGAGGTGATAAAATTTTTCAACAACCAGCCAAAACAACATATCAAAATGAAGTAGTACAACCAAATCCAGGTACAACATCAAATGGAGAAACAGAATATAGTGCTAAATTTGGATTAATGTATGCAAGTGATTATGGATTTGCAGCAGCACCAAGTGCATGGACAACTAAATTAGCTTTTTATGATGGCGAAGCCATTAAAAATGTAAATTGGATGTATATGGGAATTGATGAATGGACTATTTCCCGTTATGCGTACCTTTCGAACTCGGCACATTTTGTGATGGATGATGGCTCTTTGAGCAGCTGCGGCGTGACGACTGAGCTCGGCGTGCGGCCAGTCTTCAATCTCACATCTTCCGTGAACTATGTATCGGGAAGCGGCACAGCCGCTGATCCGATCTCAATAAACTGATTGACGGACAGTTTTAAAAAAACATCGGTAAAATCTAACAAAAATGAGGTAAAAAGTTCGACCA
>CAKORY010000016.1 GCA_934101795.1 uncultured Bacilli bacterium | reverse complement strand
CTCCTGAATGGATTGAATATTTAAATAATTATCTTAAATAAGGGTATGGGAATTCCCATAGTAGAATTTATGCGGGAATATAAATTCAGTGCTGGCTAGACACAAATTTTACTCCTAAATTTAAAAGTATATAAAAAGAGGATTAAATTATTTTGATAATTTTTTCCTCTTTTTTAAAGATTATTTATATAAAAATAAAAACTTACAAACACTTAAGTCCGTAAGTTGATTTCAAATGGAGCAGGTGATGAGAATCGAACTCACGTCAGGAGCTTGGAAGGCTCTTATTCTACCATTAAACTACACCTGCATTTTTCCTTGACAAGTTAGATTATAGCAAAAATAATCGGAGAATGCAAGTATTCAAAGATAATTTTTAGAAAAAATTGTTAATTTATGTAAAAAGCACCATTACTGATGCTTTTTTCTTGATAAAATTTTTGATGTTGTTAATCTTAATCCTCTTTTATATTTATTTTCTTTTGTTGGAATTAGTCCTAAGTTATTAATAATTAAATCGTTTATATTATCTAGTAATTTATAATTTAATCCTTCTTTTATTTCTATTTCTATCATAGTTTCATGTTCTTCTTCATTGTCTTTTTTGTATGTTACATCATCATTTGCAAGTGCTATTATTACATCTTCATATTTTAAATATATTTCATATCTATGATTAATTATAGATAATGTAGGTTTTGGACATACATTAGATATATCATAAGGAATATCGTTAAATATATTCAGTAAAGAGTTAAAGTCTTCTTCTTCAATTTCTTTTTCAATTTCTATTCTTTCACAATAATTATTATCTTTATTTACAGGATATTTTAGTGTTCCATAAGGCTTATTATTTACAATTCTAATTCTAAGAGAAGCGCCATCTTTTAATAAATCTTTATCTGGTGTATCAAAATATTTATCTATGTTTATAACATCGTGTATATCCAAAATAATAAATCCGTTTTTTGTTAGTAAGTTAAGCAATCTTGCTAGTTTAAAATCTTTATTTGTTAGATATTTTAATTCTATTTCAATAGGTTTATTCATTTATTATTTCTCCTTTATTTATAAGTGTTTTTTCTATTTCTTTCCAGTTATTTGCTCTTTTTATGCCTTTACTATTTAATTCATCTTTTGAAATATTTTTGTTGTGCCATGCTGTAAACAATATTTTGGTTTTTGCACCATCTAAATTGTCTATTCTGTCATCTATTTTAATATCGCAATTAAGAACACTTTTATTTCCTAAGAATATGATATTATTTGGATTAATAAATGGAAAAGTATTTATTAAAAATTCATATTTTTGAGGAAGTAAGAATGCTGTATCTTTTATAATATCTCTGATTATGTAAGATGTACCTATGAATATTTCATAATTCTTACTTAATTTTTCTAAAACTTCGTATACATTTGGTGTAAGACTGCAATAATCATACATATTGTGTGTTTTGAACCATTTGAAAAATTCATCTTTATTTGGCACTATATCTTGCATATAAAAGCTTTCAAAATCTTCTTCAGTATAATTTGTTTTCAAATATTCATTTATTAAATGTAAAAATCCTCCAGTTGTAATGACATCATCCATGTCTACCATTATTCTTTTTTTCATGTTTCTCCTTATATAAAAAGTGCTACTTATGGTAACACTTCATGTTCTTTTTGCCAATTTTCAACTTCTTCAGCATCATCTAAGTGGATTTTTGTATGTCCAATTATTTGATAATCTTCATGTCCTTTACCTAGTATTAGTAAAATATCTTCTGGTTTTAACATTTCTATACCTTTTTTAATAGCTGTTTTTCTGTCAAGCTCAACTTCATAGTTGTCAGATTTTACACCTTTTAAGATGTCTTCCATTATTTTAGCTGGGTCTTCTGTTCGTGGATTATCACTTGTTAAAATTGTATAGTCACTTAAAGAGGTTGCAATATTTCCCATGATAGGTCTTTTGATTGGGTCTCTATCTCCACCACAACCAACTATTGTTATGACTTTTCCTTTTTTTAGTTCATTGTAGGCAGTAATTACTTTTTCAACAGCATCAGGCGTATGGGCATAATCTATTACAGCATAACCACCATTTACTTTATGAGTTTCACATCTACCTTTTGGAGCATGTAAATCTTTAGTTTTACTTATAATTTCTTGTAAACTATATCCACATTCATGTAAAATAGCTAAGGCTGTCATGTAATTATAGACATTAAATTTACTTGTTAGATTTGTAGTTACTTCATATTCTTTGTTTTCATATGTAAATGTTATATGGGTTTCCGCAGGTGTAATATTTGTTTTTTCTATGTTGTAATCATACTTTTTATTGTTATAACCTAGTTTAATGCCACTTCCAAATTTATTTACAAAAGCTTTGCTAGCTTCATCATCACTATTTACAATTAATTTACTATCTTTTTGCATGTAATCTATAATTTTTAATTTAGCATTTAAATAGTTTTCCATTGTCTTGTGATAATCTAAGTGATCTTCAGTAAGATTAGTAAAGGCTGCTATATCAATATGTAGTCCATATATTCTTTCGTAAGATAATGCATGAGAGCTTATCTCCATTACTACAGTATTACATCCAATTTCTAATGCATGAAGAAGTAATGTATAAATAGTGAGAATATCTGGTGTTGTGTTTTCAGTAACAATTTCTTCATTTGGTGTTTTGAAACCAATGGTACCAATATATGCAGTCTTTTCTCCGAAGTCATTTAATAATTGGTATGTAAGATATGCTGTGGTTGTTTTTCCATTAGTACCTGTGATACCTATTATTTTTAATGTATTAATTTTGTCAGCATATTCTTTTTTTAATACTTCTTTTAAATAATTTTCAGTATTTTCTACTACTTCTAGAGGTACAGAACATTGAACATTTTTTTCTGCGATTATTTTTGATGCACCATTTTTTATCGCATCATTAATAAAATTGTGACCATCTACTGTATGCCCTTTTAAGGCTACAAATATTTGACCTGGTCTTATTTTTCTTGAATCAACTTCGTAATTCAAATTAAAATCATCTCCTTGATATAAGTCTATTATAACAGATTTTGAAAATTTACAATAGTTTTTAATAAAATTTATGTGTAAAATAATAAACTAAAAGTTTTTTTGCTTTTAGTTTATTTCTTTTCAATAGTTATTATCAGATTTTCTTTTTTTGCTAACTTTAATAGTAGTTCAAAATCATAATTTCTTTGACCATATTCATATAGTTGTATAGAGTTTTTAGTTCTATTAATTTCTTTTCCAAATTCTTCTTGAGTTTTACCAGACCATTCGCGGATAATCTTTATTATCTCATTTGCTCTGTAATCATTTGCTTTAATTTTCATATTTTCACCTAGCAATAACATACAATATGTTGGTGTAATTTAGTTAAATAAGTATACAAATTGTTTGTTTTCATATATATTTCTTGATAATTAGGTAGCTTGTTGCTATAATTATATTGGATGTGATTTAAATGAAAAAGATAATATTAACTGGTGATAGACCAACTGGTAGACTTCATATAGGACACTTTGTTGGTTCTCTTAAAAATAGAGTAAAATTACAAAATACTGGTGAATTTGATGAAATATATATTATGATTGCTGATGCACAAGCTTTAACGGATAATTTTGATAATCCTAAGAAGGTAAGAGATAATGTAATTGAAGTTGCACTTGATTATTTATCTGTGGGTATCGATCCAGAAAAAACAAATATTTTAATACAATCTGAAGTAAGTGAACTTACTGAACTTACATTTTATTATATGAATTTAGTTACTTTGAGTAGATTAAAAAGAAATCCTACGGTTAAAAATGAACTTAAATTAAGAGGCTTTGAAGATAGTGTTCCTGTTGGTTTTTTGAATTATCCAATTAGTCAAACTGCCGATATTACTGCTTTTGAAGCTACATGTGTTCCTGTAGGAGAAGATCAACTTCCGATGATTGAACAAGCTAGAGAAATAGTTAAATCTTTTAATAATATTTATGGAGAAACTTTAGTTTATCCCGAAGCAGTAATACCTCAAAATGAAGTGGAAAGAAGACTTCCGGGTACTGACGGTAAGGCTAAAATGAGTAAATCTTTAGGGAATACTATTTATTTATCTGATACTCCGGATGAAATAAAAAGAAAAGTAATGGGTATGTATACTGATCCTAACCATATAAGAGTTGAAGATCCAGGTAATGTTGAAGGTAATGTTGTTTTTACTTATTTGGATGTATTTGCAAATGATGCATATTTTGAAAAATATTTACCTGAATATAGAAATTTAGATGAACTTAAGAAAAAGTATCAAGAAGGTGGTCTTGGTGATGTTGTAATAAAGAAATTTTTAAATAATATATTACAAGATGAACTTGCTCCGATTAGAGAAAGAAGAAAGTATTATGAAAATCATCTTGAAGATGTAGTGAAAATACTTGAAAATGGAACTAAGAAAGCAAGAATTAAAGCTAGTGAAACACTTGATAAAGTTAAAAGTGCTATGAAAATAGATTATTTTAAAAATGATGAATATTTAAAAGAAATAATTGATAAATATCAAGAAAAATGATAATATTAGAATAAGTAGAAAAGGGTTGATAAGCTTATGCTAGATGCATGTTTTATTCCAGATTTGACTAAAGCTAAGGCTAATGAACAAGCTGTTTTTAGAGGTACTAATTATAGAATTAGTGTTTTAAGTGAGCGTTTAATTAGAATGGAATATAGTGTAGATGGACATTTTTCTGATAATTTAACAACCTTAGTTAGCAATAGAAATTTTAGAGTTCCAACATTTAAAGTAGAACAAGATGAAAAATATTTAGTTATAACAACCAATTATTTTAATTTTCAATATCTTAAGAATAAACCTTTTGTAGGACCTAAGTTTGCTCCAGATAATAATTTGCGGGTTTCATTAAATGGTACTGATAAGGTATGGTTTTATGGTCAAGCTGAGGCTCGTAATTTTAAAGGTGGAGCTGTTAGCTTAGATGACTATAAAGGAAAAGTAGATTTAGATAAAGGACTTTATTCTACGGATGGTTTTGTTAGTATTGATGACTCTAATAACTTGGAAATTGCAGCTGATGGCTATCTTATTAACCCTAATCCAAATAAAGTAGATATTTATTTGTTTATGTATAAAAGAGATTTTGGTCTTTGTCTTAAGGATTATTTTAACCTGACTGGGTATCCAGAACTTATTCCTAGAAGTGCTTTAGGTATATGGTGGAATAGAGAAAGAATATATAATTATGATGATACTAAGAATATAGTTAAAACTTTTAATAGAAATGGTATTCCTTTATCTGTGCTTCTTTTAAGTGAATTTTGGCATATAAAAGATAAGTCTAATTATAATTTATATAAAACGGGCTTTTCTTTTAATAAAGAATTATTTCCAAATCCTGATGAATTTATAAAAAGTATGCATGATGCTGGAGTAAGTGTTGGTGTTAATATTGATCCTGTGGAAGGAATAAGAAAAGAAGAAGAGAGATATCTTAATTTTGCTAAAGAACTTAATGTAGCTGATGGTGTGACAATTCCATTTAATGTAATGGATAAAGCTTTTATGAATACTTTTATAAAACATGTTGTAGATAATTTAGTTAATTTAGGTATTGATGTGTTTTGGCTTGATTATAATAAAGATTTAGTTGGTATTAATGCTCTTTCTTATTATTTTAATACTGATTTTAAAAAATATAAAGATAAACGACCTTTAGTTTTAACTAGAAGTCCTTTGACAGCTCCCCATAAAGCAGGAATACTTTATTCTGGTGAAACTTATGTTTCTTGGGATACTCTTAAATTTTTACCATTTTATAACTCTATGGCTGCAAATAAAGGTGTTACTTGGTGGAGTCATGATGTTGGTGGTTATAAGGGAGGTACGGAAGACTCTGAACTTTATTTAAGATATGTTGAGTTTTCATGTTTTAATCCAATTTTTAGATTTAGCGCAGAACGAGGTGTTTATTATAAAAGAGAACCTTGGGCATGGGATGTTAAAACTTATACTATAGCTCGTGAGTATGCAATTCTTCGTCAAAGATTAATTCCATATATATATACTGAAGGCTGTAATTATAGTAAACTTGGTAAGCCTTTGATTGAACCTATTTATTATAGTTATCCAGTTATTTATGATGAACCTGATTATAGAAATGAATATTATTTTGGTAAAGAATTATTTATAGCTCCGATTACTAAACCTATGGATAAGACAATGAATAGATCTATTGAAAGATTGTATTTACCTAAAGGAACATGGTATGATTTTAGAAACGGTAAAAAGTTTTTAGGGGATAAAAGATATATTGCTTTTTATAAAGATAATGAATATCCAATATTTGCTAAAGCTGGTGCTATAATTCCAATGGCCAATTTGGATGAAAATATAAATGATACAAGTGCTCCGAAGTCTATGGAAATAGATATATTTCCTGGACAAAGTAATTCATATAAATTATATGAAGATGATGGTGTAAGTAAAATGTATCAAGATGGTTATTATTTAGTTACAGCGATAGATTATAATTATATGCAAAATAATTATACTGTTATAATAAGACCTATTGATGGTAAAATTGGAATTGTTCCTAGAATGAGAGATTATAAAATTAAGTTTAGAAATGCTAAAGAAGCTAATAGTGTTGATGTTTTTGTAAATGGAAATAAGGCACTTAATGAAGTAAAAGTTTATGAAGAAGATAATAATTTTGTAGTTGAAGTTAAAGATGTGGATACAAGTAAACAATTAACTATTAATTGTAAAGGAAATGATATTGAAATTGAAGCTGTAAGAATTATTAATGAAGATATTAATTCAATTATTACTGATTTACCTATTAAAACTAAAATAAAGGAACAAATTGCAAGTATTATATTTAGTGATATTGATATTAAACAAAAAAGAATTCAAATTAAGAAAATTAAAGAATTAGATAAAAGATTTGTAAGAATGTTTATAAAATTACTTGAATATATTGCAGAAATTTAATATAATAATGGCATGCAGATGAAAAAAGAGTAGTAAATTATATATTCTTTTAGAGAAAGTTAGTGGTAGATGGAAACTAATAAAGAACTATAATTGAACTTGCTTTTGGATGTAAATGGGGTAATTTCCGTATCAATTATTAAAGAAGCAATTAAGGTGGTACCACGTGATTTACGTCCTTTGGTTACTACCTTTTTATGTGGAGGTTTTTATGAGTGAATTTGGAATTAATTTAATTTGGGCATCTTGTTTATTTGTTTTAATATTTTTGATTAATTTCTTGTGGGTATTTAAAAGAGGTTATGAAAATATTAAGAAACAAAAGAAAAAGAAGAAAAATAGAAAGCTTGAAGATTTTATTGGTCTATCGTATTTGATACCTAAGTTTAATTTAGATATTAATAAAATGAATTTAAATTATGTATTTTTTATGGTATCACTTATAGATGCTTTTATAATTTCATTTGTTTTTTTAGTAATTAGTAGCATTCCATGGAGTATTGGATTTAGTATGTTACTAGGATTTGTGCTTCTTTTTGGCCTTATTTATTCTTTATATGAATTTTTAGGTCGTAGTTTAGTTAAGAAAGGTTGGAGTAAAAATGTATAATCATGAAATGGTAGAAAAAAAATGGCAAAAATATTGGGAAGATAATAATAGTTTTGAAGCTATTACTGGTGATAAGAAGAAACCTTATTATATTTTAGTTGAGTTTCCTTATCCATCTGGGGCTGGACTTCATGTTGGACATGTTAGAAGTTATACTGCTCAAGATGCTATTGCTAGAATGATGAGAATGCAAGGGTATAATGTTTTGTATCCGATGGGTTGGGATGCTTTTGGGGCTCCGGCGGAACAATATGCAATAAAAAATCATATTCATCCGAAGGAAGCTGTTAAAGAAAATATTCATAATTTTAAAAGACAAATGATGGATTTAGGTTTTTCATTTGATTGGAAGAGAGAATTTAGTACAACAGATCCTGAATATTATAAATGGACACAATGGCAATTCTTACAATTTTATAAACAAGGTATGGCTTATAAGGATACGGTCCCTGTTAATTGGTGCCCAACATGCAAGAGTGTTTTATCTAATGAAGATGCTGCAGGTGGAGTTTGCGAGAGATGTGGTACTCAAGTTGTCCAAAAAGAAAAGAGTCAATGGATGCTTAGAATGAGTGATTATTCTGAAGATTTACTTAAAGGATTAGATGATACTAATTTTGCTGAAAAAGTAAAACTTGGACAAATTAATTGGATTGGTAAATCTATTGGAGCTGAAGTTGATTTTAAAATTAAAGATACTGATTTAAAATTTACAGTGTTTACTACAAGATGTGATACTTTATTTGGTGCTACTTATTGTGTTATGGCTCCGGAACATAAACTTGTGGATATTATAACTACCGAAGAACAAAAAGAAAAAGTTAATGAATATAAAGAAGCTTGTAAACTTAAAAATGATATGGAAAGAACTGAACTTAATAAAGATAAGACTGGTGTATTTACTGGTGCTTATGCTATTAATCCTGTTAATGGTAAAGAAATTCCTATTTGGATAAGTGATTATGTTTTAGCTTCTTATGGTACTGGCGCTATTATGGCTGTTCCTGCTCATGATACAAGAGATTATGAATTTGCTAAGAAATTTGGTATGGAAATAATCCCTGTTTTGGATGGTGGAAATGTTGAGGCTGAAGCTTATATTGAAGATGGGCTTCATATTAATTCAGGTTTTTTAGATGGTCTTAATAAGGAAGATGCTATAAATAAAATGTTAGATTATCTTGAAGAAAGAAATTTAGGAAAAAGAAAAGCTAATTATAAAATGAGAGATTGGGTTTTCTCAAGACAAAGATTCTGGGGAGAACCAATACCTATGGTTCATTGTGATACTTGTGGTTGGGTTCCTTTAAATGAAGATGATTTGCCTTTAGTTTTACCAGATGTTGCAGAATATGAACCAACTGATGATGGTGAAAGTCCACTTGCTAAAATAACTGATTGGGTTAATACTACTTGTCCAAAATGTGGTGGTGCTGCTCGCCGTGAAACTGATACAATGCCTAACTGGGCTGGTTCAAGTTGGTATTTCTTAAGATTTATGGATGCTCACAATAATCATGAGTTCGCTAGTATGGATGCTATGAAATATTGGAATAGAGTAGATTGGTATAATGGTGGTATGGAACATACTGCAAGACATTTACTTTATGCAAGATTCTGGGTACAATTTTTATATAATATTGGTCTTGTTCCTCATAAAGAAATGATTTGGACTCGTGTAAGTCATGGTATGGTTTTAGGTGCCAATAATGAAAAAATGAGTAAAAGTAAAGGTAATGTTATAAATCCTGATGATATTGTTAAAGAATATGGTGCTGATACTTTAAGGGTTTATGAAATGTTTATGGGGGATTATGAACAAGATGCTCCATGGTCAACAGATTCTTTAAAGGGATGTAAAAGATTTATTGATAGAATTATTCGTTTAAAAGATAAAGTAATAGATGGTAGCCAATATTCTAAAAACTTAGAAACAATTATTCATCAAAGTATTAAAAAGGTTACTTATGATTTAAGCCATATTGCTTATAATACTGCGGTTTCAACTTTGATGATATTACTTAATAAATATGAAGAATGTGAACATATTACTAAAAAAGATTATGTATTACTTTTAACTTTGTTAAATCCAATTGCACCACATATTACTGAAGAATTAAATGAGTCTTTAGGTGAAAAGCCAATATGTGAATCTTCATGGCCAGAATATGATGAAGCTAAAACTGTACTTGAAGAAAAGGAAATAGGTGTTCAAGTAAATGGAAAACTTAGAGGTTCAATTAATGTTCATGTAAATGATTCTGATGATGTGATAAAAGAAAAAGCTTTAAGTAATGAAAATGTTATTCGTCATATTGATGGTAAAGAAATTGTTAAAATAATAGTTATTAAAGGAAGAATTGTTAATATTGTTGTTAAATAACAATTCTTTTTTCATTGAAAAAAAGTGGTAAAAGTGGCAAAAATTTTCAATGGACATTGTTAAAAAAGAGTATTAAAAAAATAGTATCATTAATTCTATAATCTGACAAATTATTTACTTTAAATGTTGTAAAATATAAATGGTGATGAATAAATGAAGGTTAAAGTTATTGATGAAGGACATGAAAAAGATTTAGAAAGTGCTATAAATGGCTTTCTAAATTCTGGAGATTTTGATATAATAGATATCAAGTATCAAGTGGCAATTGCAGTATGTGGTGAAGAACAGATTTATTGTTTTAGTGCAATGATTATTTATAATTAAAGCATGTACATATTACCTGATGTGTCAATATTATCATCTATAAATGTTGTATTTAAACTTTCAAGTTTATTTACTCTGGCATTTAGACGATTTATTTGACGTTCTAGTTTTGCAAGTCTGTTTTCAATAGAATCTGAATTATCTATATATGGCATTCCAACATTGTTTGGCATTTGTCCTTGATAAAATGAATTGTAGTTAGTACCTTGTGCATAAGGCATTACTCCAGGCATTGGAGCTTGTGCTTGAAAATTGGAATAATTCATGTTTGCTTCAGTAAAGAATGAGTTTCTATTTTTTCTCATAAGTAGCCTCCCTACAATTAGTATATGTTAAATGGAAAGAAGTTGATAATATGAGAATGAGAAATCCTAAAGATAAAGATGAACTTTTAAATGGTTGTGATTATTATTATGATGGAGTGTTTGATAATGATAATCCAGTACACTTAGAAATAGGTATGGGTAAGGGACAATTTATACTTAATATGGCTCTTAGTAATCCAGATATAAATTTTATTGGTGTAGAAAAATTTAGTAGTGTTGCTAGTGTTGCGATTAAGAAAATAAATGAGTATAAACCTAGTAATTTAAAAATATTAGTTGGAGATATAGCAAATATTCATGATTTGCTTGATGGAAAAATTGATACAATATATCTTAATTTTTCTGATCCTTGGCCTAAAGATAGACATGCTAAAAGAAGACTTACTTCAATTAATTATTTAACAGTTTATGATAAGTTATTTAAAGGTAGACCTCATATTGTGCAAAAAACAGATAATGTTGATTTATTTGAATATAGCTTAGAACAATATAAAGAATATGGTTATAAGATTAATAAAATAAGTTATGATTTACATAAAGAGGATATTCCAAATATTATGACTGAATATGAAGAAAGATTTAGTAATATGGGCATTAAAATAAAATATGTTGATGTAAGTAAATAAAAAAATCTCAAAGATATACTTTGAGATTGTAGGGCTAATTATATTTTCTACAAAAGAGGATTCATGAATAAATAGTAAAAATATAATTAGCATGGTTGTTACCCGTAGTTAAGTGGTTAGAAGTGATAGATATATTATTTTTTCGGGTAACAGTGAGTTATTATACATATAAAAAAATATAATGCAAGCGTTTCGACATGCTTCGACAAAAGTTTTAAGTAAAAATGGGTACTTTAGTAAAAATAGGTAAAATTTTGACTTTATTAGTTGAAATTTTTTTGATATAATTATAAGTAGAGGTTAGATATGAAAAAAATATTAATAATAATATGTTTACTCTTTATAACAGGTTGCAGTGATGTTAGAAAACTAAGCTATGATGATATAATAAATAGTATTGCTACTAGAGCTAATAAAGATAATGTTTATAGAACTGGTTATAGTTATTATCTTCCTAGAGGTATGAGAGTGTCTGATAGTACTTTATATAATGAGTCTATTACTGATGCTAGATATAAATATTATTTATATGTTGATATAGTTAGTTACTATAAAAAAGTTACAAAAGATTATACTATTAATAGTAATGCTTTGGTGTCTAAAAAATTGGAATATGATGGTAAATTTGGCTATGTTGAAGTAAATTTATTAAAAAATGATAAATATTTAGTTGAAATTATGTATAATTATGCTAAAATAGAAGTGATAGTAGATAAGAGTAATTTGAATGAAGCTATGTTATCTATTATAAACATATTAAAAAGTGTTGAGTATAATGATAGTATAATTGCTAATTTAATGGGTGATGATGTCCTTAATTTTAGTGAAGAAGAGTTTAATATATTCAATACAAAGGGTAGTGAAAGTAATTATCTAACTGTAGATAAGGATGCTAGTAAAGAGGAAGATACAAAAATTCCTGACCCAGATTTAATTAACTAGGAAGGTGGATATCATGGGATTATTTAATAAAATTAAAGGTATATTATTTGAAGAAGTAGAAGAAGATGAAGTAGAAAATAATACTAAAAAGGAAAATAAAGAAGTTCAAAAACCTATTGCTGAGAGAATTGAACCTCAAAGAAAGGAAACAATAGTTACTGAAATACCTAAGGCTCCAGTAAATGTTGCTCCGAAAGAAGAAAAACATGAAGATTTAAGTGAAAGAGAATTGTTTAAGTCTGATAAAGGTTTTTCTTTTCCAGATTTTGATGAAGAAGAATTTACTAATATGAGTAGAGTTTCTAAACCTAAAGCAACTACGAATGTTTTAGAATATGAAAAAAAGAGAAAAGTAGAAAAGAAATATGATTTGGGTAGATATGAAAGAATTGAGAGAACTGAAACTGTGGAAAAGAAGAAATTTAAACCATCTCCGATTATTTCACCAGTGTATGGTATATTAAATGAAGATTATAAACCGGAAGATATTAAAACAAAAGATACAGTAAGTACTATTAATAATTTAGACTTTAATAGTGTACGTAAGAAAGCTTTTGGGGAAGAAGTAAAGACTGAACCAACAAGTACTTATTATGAAGAAACTGTTACGGTTAAATTAAAAGAAAATGAAGAAGAAAAGAAACAAAAAGTTAAAACTATTGATGAACTTTTAGAAGATACATCTGATGTAATAGTTGATGTTAAAGATGATGTAAAAAGTAAATTAGATGCATTAGATGAACCAGTAGTAGAACCTGAAACTCAAAATTCTGAAGTTTATGAAAAGGTTGATGAAGATTTAGAAGAATTAACTCAAAAAGAAGAACCTGTTAAAACGGAAAAAGAGAAAGTTGAAGATGATGATACTTTGGAAAATGATTTATTTGATTTAATAGATTCAATGTATGATAATAGAGAGGATGGGGATATTTAGTGGAATTTTGGTTAAACTTTTTACCTATTGTTATTTATTTACTTTTAATAGCTCTTTTAACTATAGGAATAATTCTTGGAATTAAGACTATAATAACTATGAATAAGTTAGAAAAAGTAGTAGATAATGTAAATGAAAAGGTTGAATCACTCAATTCAATATTCAGTATAATTGATTTTACAACTGATAAGATAGCTTCTTTTACAGATAAGGTAGTAGAAGTAACTGGAAATTTATTTAGTAAAATATTATTTAGAAAAAAAGGAAAGGATAAAGGTGAAGAATAATATGAAAAAAAATGGATTAGGAAAATTTATTGCTGGAGCAGCTGTTGGAGCAGGACTTGGACTTCTATTTGCTCCGAAGACTGGAAAGGAAACTAGAGAAATTTTAAAGAAAAAATTTGATGAAGTTTTAGAACAAGTTAAATCTATTAAAGCTGAAGATGTTAAAGAAAGCATTGTTAAAAAAGTTAATGAACTTCAAAAAGAATTAAAAGATTTAGACAAAGAAAAAGCTTTAAAGATTGCTAAGCAAAAAGCAACTAAAATACAAAAGAAAGCTGATGAATTATATAAATTAGCTGTTGAAAAAGGTACACCAGTTGTAGAAAAAAGTGTTAGTGAATTAAAACAAGCTACTGCTGATGCTTTAAAGAAAATAGTTGCTAAACTTGAAGAAGAAGATAAAAAAACAAAATAATTAAAAATAAGCTCCTTATATGGAGCTTTTTGCGTGCTATTTTTTTGTTTCAATTATTATGTTTAAATTGTATTTTTTAGCTATTTTTAGTAGTGTTTCAAAAGTGTAGTTAACTGTGCCATATTCATATTTTTCAATTGAGGATTTGCTGGCTTTAATATTTTTGGCAAGTTCTTCTTGAGTTAAGTCAAGTCCTTGACGTAAGAATTTAAATGTTTCATTTGCTTTGTAATTATTTGCTATTAGTTTCATATTTTATCACCTATTGACATCGTAACATTTTACTAGTATAATTATGGTATAATTCGTAAGATATTATGATATGAAGGTGTAGTATGAAGGATAAAAGAAATATTGTATTTGTAATTTTGTTAGTAGTTTTTACTTTGAGTGGGGTATTTATAGGTAGGCAAAGTAAAGCAATAGATGTTTATGAGAATGATGAAACAAATATAAAAAAGAGTAAAAATATGCTTTCAATGATGCTTGAAACAGAAGCAGGTAGTGGTAATTATGAGATGACAACAAGAGAAAGTTGGCCAACAGAAGGTTATATTTTTAACACTGAATTATCAAAATGCGAAAACGGTGGAGAATTATCATGGGATGATACAAATAAAATTGTTCTTATGAGTGGCAATGTTTCAGATAAGTGTTATGTGTATTTTGATATGATACCATCAGTTTTGCTGGCTGACTTTGTTATATCACAATATAACGGAATACAGGGGAATAATAATATTTATTATCATGATAGTTCTCTAACAAATGGAGCAAAAGATAATTCGTATAGATATGCAGGTTCAAGTGATACCACAAACAATTACGTATGTTTTGCGTCAATGGCAAGTCCATGTCCAGAAGATAATTTATATAGAATTATTGGAGTATTTGATCGACAAGTTAAATTGATAAAAGCAACATTAGCAACATCGGATTTACTTGGCACAGATGGGCCGTATTATGGTTACAACAAGTATGGATGGACTTCATTAAGCTCATGCTCAACTGATGTTGCATATAACAATGTAAATGTAGTAAATCCTTTAGCAAATAAAAACATTATTGCAGCGCCAATGCCTAGTGGAAATATTGGATGCAATGAATGGAAATATTCAGAATTAAATAAAACCAATTTAAATACAAATTATTTAAATAACGTGGGTACAACATGGTCAAATATGATCGAGGATACTACATGGAAAGTAAGTGGAATCGCAACAGATAGTACTCCAAGTGCTATATATACCGAAGAAATAACAAATGCCAGCAAAACATATGGTCCTAGTGATGGAACATCAAAAATAGGATTAATGTATGCGAGTGACTATGCATTTGCAGCAGCCCCAAGTGCATGGACAAAAGACTTGGTCTATTATAATAGTTCAGCAGTAACATCAGCAAATTGGATGTATATGGGACTAGATGAATGGACTATTTCTAGAGACTCTAACAATACAACGAACTCATTTGCAATTTTTTCAACAGGATATTTGTATACGCCTGATACGCAATTTAATCAGGAGTCACCATACGTAAGGCCTACTTTTTATCTGAATTTTGATATTTCTTACAAATCTGGATCCGGAACGCAGTCAGACCCATATCGCATTAACTGATTGACGGACAGTTTTGAAAAAACATCGATAAAACCTGGACAAAATGTTGTTTACCGACGCGCATGGTAAACATGAGAGTAACATAATTATCATGAGAAAACATATGGTCAAAAGTTATATTAATTCTTCTATCCTTATGCTTTTTCTTATAATTACAAATAACATAAGAAATTAAAGAATTATAGAAATCTTCATGGTTAGGAAGTTTATTATTAAAAAATCTACGTATTCTCTTTTTTATGGACTCAGTAGCAATAAAAGAAAAGTAGTCTTTTAGTTTTTTGCAATATCATTAGTAATAACAGACTCAGAAATAATCATACCATATAAAATTTTTGGAATAATATTTAATTGAGTTTTACGTAAATTTGGAATAAAAATTTTAAAAAATTCGCGAATTTTGTTTGTAATTTGGACTTGTGTATTTTATAATTTAGTCATGGCAACTACTTTTATTCTTTATATTTAGTATTATTTTAATATTAGAGTTGCCATTTTTAAAGAGTTTTAGAAGAAGTTGGTGTAGCATAGTATGTTATACCAATTTCTTTATTTATAAAAAACTGTCCGTAGGTAAGTATTATTGGAGATTAAGTAGCATTTGCTACTTTTTTCTTTATTTGCTATAATATTTCTAGAGAGAAGGATTGTCTATGGAATTTGATAATATAATTGAAGAAGAAAAATACTTTCCTTATATGGATATTTCGTTAGATGAAGCTAGAGAAATTAGATATTTAGTTAGAAATAGTGAGGCTTTAAAGAATGGAGAAGTAGTATGGATGTCTTTAAAGAGAGAACCTAATTATATTTATGCTAATGGATTATTTTATGGTTATGATTGTAATAAATCATTTGAAGGCTTTATTTATAAAAGGGCTCATGGATATAAGATATTTACAATTGTTACAGAAGTTTTATCTCATAAAGATTATTATGGTATTGATGAATTTATTTATCAAATTAAAAATATTAAAGTAAATAGTTTTGTGGAAAAAATGGATCCTGTTAGTAAGAAAATAAGTTATCCTGAAGAGGATTTTATTAGAAAATAAATTTTTTCATATGTTTTTCACAAATTATATATATACTTGTAGGTAGGTGATTTAAATGCGTGTTTTAGTAGTAGATGATGAAAAGTTAATCAGAGATGTTATAAAAGAATATTTACTTCTTGAAGGTTTTGAAGTAGATGAAGCTGCGAATGGACTTGAAGCTGTTGATAAAGTTAAACAACAAGATTTTGATATAATTATTATGGATATTATGATGCCTAAGATGGACGGCTATTCTGCATGTCGAGAAATTAAAAAACTTAAGGATATTCCTTTTATTATGCTTTCTGCACGTGGTGAGGAATATGATAAACTTATTGGTTTTGATTTAGGTATTGATGATTATGTTACTAAACCTTTTAGTCCAAAAGAATTAGTGGCAAGAATTAAAGCTGTTACAAAGAGAAAAGAAGTTGTTAATAATATTTTTGAAATTAAAGGTATTAAACTTGATGATTTAGCTCATGATGTTTATATTGATAATAAAAAGATTTATTTGACCCCGAAAGAATATGATTTACTTAAGTATTTTATAGATAATAAAAATATAGCTTTATCTAGGGAAAATTTACTTTCTCATATCTGGGGTTATGATTTTTATGGTGATGATAGAACTGTTGATACTCATGTTAAAACTTTAAGAAAACATTTAGGTAAGTATAAAGATATGATTGTTACAGTGCGTGCAATAGGATATAAGTTTGTTTATGAAGACTAAAAATAAAACTAGTATACAAGCAAAGACATTGTTCTTTTTACTTAGTTATAATATTGTTATAATTGTACTTCTTTGGGTTTGTCAAATTAAAATACTTGATATTTATTATGAAAAAGAACAAATAGATAATATGGATAATATTGTTAATTCACTTAAAAAAACTAATTCAATTGAATTAGTGTCAAAACTTCAAGATATTGCTTATGATAATGATGTGTGTATTGTTTTAACAAGCAATTCTAGTATTGTTGATACTTATAATATTAATATGAATGGTTGTGCTTTAAAATCTAATAATACAAAGGTTAAAGAACTTATGTATAATTTTGTTCAATCAGAAGAACTTCTTAAGTCATACAGATTTGTAAATGATGATAAACATATTTCAGCTTTAATGTATGGAGTAAAAGTTGGTAGTAGTGATGTCTTTATTTACTCTAACTTGGAGGATATATCAGATTTTACATTGCTTATTAAAAGACAACTTATGTATGTTTGTGTAATTGGAATATTTATAGGTATTATTATGTCAATTTTCTTATCTAATAAAATAACAGAGCCAATAACTAAAATAACTAAAAAAGCTAAGAAACTTGGAACTGGGGATACAGATGTTTCCTTTGAAGATTCTGGTATTAAAGAAATTGATGAATTGTCGGAGGCTTTATCACAAGCTCAAGAAGAAATGATAAAAACTGATGAGTTACGTAGAGATTTAATGGCAAATGTTTCCCATGATTTAAAAACACCTCTTACAATGATTAAAGCTTATGCAGAAATGATTAGGGATATTTCTTATAAAGATCAAGATAAAATGAATGAACACTTAGGAATAATAGTTGATGAAACCGATAGATTAACTGTTTTAGTAAATGATATATTAGATTTATCTAGAATGCAATCTAATGCTGATACTTTAAACATTGAAAAGTTTGATTTAGCTCTTGATATTAAAAAAATTGTTAATAGATATCAAATTATTAAAGAAACAGAGAAATATATTATTAATGTTGATATGCCAGATAATATCATGATAAAAGCTGATAAAAAGAAACTAAATCAAGTAATATATAATTTAATCAATAATGCTATTAATTATACTGGTGATGATAAAACTGTAACTGTTAGAGTTACTAAGCATAAAAAATATTATTTGGTGGAGATTATAGACACTGGTAAAGGTATTAAAGAAAGTGAAATACCTTATATATGGAATAAATATTATAAAAATGATAAAAATCATCAAAGAAATGTTGTTTCTACGGGGCTTGGTTTATCTATAGTTAAAGAAATACTTGAACTTCATGGTTATGAATATGGTGTTAAAAGTGTTTTAAAAAAAGGTTCTACATTTTATTTTAAAATTAAAATATAAACTTTCATAATTTCAACATAAATATTTCATAATTCTTTGTTATCATAATATTGTAACAAAGGAGGGATGTTATATAAGATAAAAAATAGTTTATAATATGCAAATGCAAACTATACACAATTAACATATAAACTCAAACTCACACTTTTTTATAAGAAGCCTTATGGCTTCTTTATTTTTTTGCCTCAACGATTAGTTGAGTTTTATTCAACTTGTTAGTTATTGTATTTTTGGGGTGTAAATTGTTATTATGTTATTGGAGGAGAAAATATGAAAAGTTATTTAAAAATTATTATTGCAATTGTTATTGGAGTGTTATTAGGTAGTACAGTATCATTTATTATGAAAAATGATAAATGTGATGTAGCAAATGAATTACCTAAACAAGAAAAGTCTGAAGGACTTAGAGGTGTTTATGATATTGACAAAAATATTAATGAAAAAACTATAGATAATTATCTTGATAGATCTGATGTTGTTTATAGAGATGTAAGAATGCTTGAAGATACTGCGACTTGGGAAAATAAAGGGGGAGAAAGAGATTTAACTGGTTTTGTTAAAGGGTTTGAAGTTATTCCTTATGCTTATTTAACTGAGTTTCCTAAAGAATATGTTGATCAAAAGAAAAGTGAAAATGTAACTGGTTTATATAAAGGTAAAACTTTATTTAGATTAGAAGATGGAAAATATGTTGCAAATTATAAAGAATCTATGGAAATTTTAGAATATATTTTTCCAAAAGATAAAATTATATTTATTATGTGTGGTGCAGGTGGTTATGCTAACTTTACTAAACAAATGCTTGGAGCTCTTGGTTGGGATACTAGTAAAATATATAATGTTGGTGGATATTGGAATTATGAAGGTAAAAACTCTATAAGTACAAAAATTAATGGTTCAAAGAAATGTGATTTTTCTAAGGTTGCTTATCATAATATAGATTTTAGTAGATTAACGGAGATTAAATAATGGTAAAAAAAATATTTTTATTATTACTTATTATTATAGTTTGTGTTGGTTGTTCTAATTATAAAAATGTAGATTCTAATAAAATATTTTTAAGTGATATGTTTTATAATAAAGGTAATTTTATTGAAATAGATAGTAAATCTTTAGAAGATTATAGTGATACTACATATTTGTTATTTACATATAATAATTTTTGTAGTTTACCTATTTCTTGTGAAAAAATATTTAAATCATTTGCTAGTGATTATAAAATAGATTTTTTATCAATGCCTTTTTCGGAATTTAAAAATACTTATTTATATGATACAGTTAAATATGCTCCATCTGTTTTAATTGTTGAAAATAATAAAATTATAGCTTATTTAGATGCTAATAAGGATGATGATTTAGAAAAATATCAAGATGTTAATAAGTTTAAAGATTGGATTAATAATTATATTAATATTTCTAAATAATAAATTGCAATTTAAAACCACGGTTAAAATCGTGGTTTTATGATGTAAAAATGCCCCAGCCATTAACAACAGTTCTTCCTTTTGGTATGGGAATACCTAATGCATTTTTGGGTGAATTTAACATTTTACCATTTACTACTAGTTGTGTACTTGCACCACCATCTAAGTTTGCTGCGGTAGTAGCTCCATATTTTTCTAAAACATCTATTCCTTCATCAAATGTTATACCTCGGTAAGACGCTCCATCTGTTACTAGAAATAACATTATGCCATCATCTCTTTGAGCTATCATATTTCTAGCTGCTCTAGTTGGTTTTAGGTTTGTTTGTCTTTTACCATCAATAATTAAGAATGGACCAAATTCTAAAGCATCTCTCATTCCCATTTTAATTGCTTCTTCACCAGTTGCATGGACGAGCATTAATTTATTATCATTACTCATGCCAATTAGATCTGACTTTCTATTGTGTGATTGGTAAATTACTTTACCATTTTCAATTATATATCCAAAAGGTATATCTTTACTTACTTTTCCATCGTCATAAAAGCCTCCGCCATTAACTCCGATTGTGGCTTTATATCTTGCTGTCATATCAATTATGTTTTCTTTACCATCATTGTTTGGGGTTTTAAATGCTTTGCTTTTCATAATTCTAACATCACTTGGATCATAAACCACTACAAGCCATCCTTTGTTACCAGCAACTGTTAAATCAATAATTTTATAATCATCATTTTCATTTTCTTTATTTAAAATTTCAGCTTCATATTTATTATCATATACTTTTTCATCATTTGTTTCAATTAATAAATTCTTTTCAAATTTAATAGGTTCATAACTGGTTTTAGTTTTACTTATTTCTTCTTTAAATCTTTTTTCTAATATTTTACTTTCAATGTTTTTGTTAAAAGTTATTGTTAATATTAAAAAAATTGCAAATAATAAATCAATTACTAACATTATTTTATTTTTTTTCATTTTGCACCTTCTTTATAAATATACACATTATTTTCTTTAGTAAAGTTATTTATTTCTTTCTTATCTAAAGTTATTGTGTATCTTGTTTGATGTAATGTTTTTTTATCTCCATATATAACAGGATTATTATAAATTAAATCAAAATCATTTACTTTATTTGCTAAATAATAATCTTTTATATTACTTTCAAATTTAATATCTAATATACTAGGTATACCAATTTTTTTAGTTATTTGTATTTTAGTAATATCATTTTCTTTATTAGAATATTTACCATTATAGATTACTGTATCTTTTAAAATATTTTTGTAGCTTAATTTTTGATAATATTCATTATTTAAATAATCTAATACATTATTTTTATATATTTTGTCTATAGTATTTAAACTCATTAATTTAATATCATCTTTAAAGTCATATACTATGTACATATCATTATTTATTTGTACTTTTGCTCCGATTGAAAAATCATTGTTACCTATTTGATATGGATTATTTTTAGTACCATTTCCAGATTTATATAAAGTGCTATTTTTAATTGTTATTACGGGTTTTATTTCATAAAAATTATTTTCATTGGAGGTACTTAATTTATCTCCGTTTGTGTGAGTGTCATTATTATATAGCCATAATTTATCTTTGTCATTTGTTATAAATGTCTTATTACCGTAAAATGAATTAATATAATCGTATACACTAAGTAAGGAAACATATTTATCTTTTTCTAATTTTTGACATGTAATATTATTTTCATTATCAAATGTATCTTTACAAATATTATTTTCTATTAAGTAATCTAGGTCTAGATTACTTTCAAATTTATTAAAAAATGTTGAAATAAGATTTTTAGGTAGCATATTTATGTAATCATCTAAGATAAGTTTTAATGAACTATCACTATTTATTTTAATTATTCTCCATAACATATTATTGTATAGTACATAGTTATTTTCTAATTCTCCTTTAAAAATATATGTGCCGTTTTCTTTAGTTAATCCTTCTTTGCTATTTACAATTTCGGTATTATTTACTATATATTCCGATAAAAGAGTTACATCTTTAGTATTCTTATAAGCATTATATATATTAAAACTTATGAGTGCTATTATTATAAAAAATATAATAAGAAGTCCAATAAATAATGTATTATTTTGTTTTTTCATATAAACCAACTACTTTCAAAAACTTCTATAAAAATAATAACATAATATTTTAGAAGGGACAAGTGGATAAAAGGTATTTGCAAAAATAAATTTATGTTTTATAATATTAGTGTTGAGGTTAAGTTTATGAAGAAGTTGTTGATTTTTTTGTTTAGTGTTATTTTAATAATAGTTATAACATTTCTAGTAGGGTATAAACTTGGATATTTTAATGAAAATAGTGTGTTTTATCAAACTGTCAATGCTTTTAAAGATGAGGAAGCTATAAAAAAACAAGAATATATGAATTGTATGAGCAAGCCTTATGCAAGTAGTACTTTAGATGATGAATTTAATAATGCTTTTGAAGAATTAAAGTCTAGTGGGGTAGCTATTTATTTTAAGGACATTAATAATGATTATGTTTGGAATATGAATAGTACGAAAATTTATTATTCTGCGAGTACTTCAAAGTTGTTTGAGGTTATCTATCTAGTTGAAGAAGCAAGAGAGGGTAATATTGATTTAAATAGTACTTTAGTTTATAAGCCTAGTGATGCGATGCAGGGAAGTATTGGCATGAAAAAACATAAATATTATGATGAAGTTTCTTTATCAGAGCTTATAGACCATTTGTTAACTTATAGTGATAATACTGCTCATTTTATGCTTATTAAGTATATTGGGCTAGATACTTTAAAAGAATATTTTAGTGATTTTAAATTAGTAATGGTGAGTGAAGATCCATTTGTGAGAAATTATACAGCATTAATGGCATCAAAGTGTTTAGAAAGACTTTATAGTGTTCTTGAAGTAGATGATGATTATAGTGCTTTGATAAAAAAAGCTATGAATAATAATAATATGAATTATTTAAGTTTTGATGATAAAATTATATATCATAAATATGGTATGTATGATGCAAGTTTTCATGATATTGGTATTTATGATGGTGATAATCCTTATATTATAGTAGTTCTTACTTTATATGGTAACTTAGGTCAAGATGTTTTTGGACCAAAAGTGCAAAATATAAGTAAAAAAGTATATGAAATCTATAGTAAGAATTTAGAATTAAAAGAAGAGTATTGCCAAAGTGTGTTAGAAAACAATTAAATTTGTCATATGAATAAAATTTTATACTTCTAAAAAAACTTTATGACTTTTTATTATGCAATTTATATGTTATTACTTAAAAGAAGGTTTTGATGATAAATACTTTTTTAAGTATGTAAATATTTTGCATAATAAATGTTATATTAATGTAAAGAAATGTTAACTCGTTCAAAATAGTGTGTCGAGCCATGATATGTTTTGTCGAAAGCCTTGAAAGCCTTAAAAATATATGTATAATAGCATCTTTGAAAGGAGGTTTTCGCT
>CAKORY010000015.1 GCA_934101795.1 uncultured Bacilli bacterium | reverse complement strand
CTACTTAGATATAACAGAGATGTTATATTTGATGGCAATGAAAAAGAAGAAGCATTTGAAGATGGCGTAGAACGTGGGTATAAAAAAGGCGTAGAACATGGCATTAAACACGGTATTGAACAGGGGATTAAACAAGGCGTTGAACAAAATACTATTGATGTTGCCAAAACCATGCTAAAGAAAAACTACAATGTCAATGATATTAGTGAAATCACCAAATTATCACTTGATGAAGTTGAAAAATTAAAAGAAGAATTGTGAAAAAATAATTTATCTAAAAATGATTACAATGATATGAGCTTTTGTTTTTCTTGTAGTTTTTGTAAAAATATGGTATTATAAATCTAAATTTTTTGAAGAGGGATTTTATAATGAAGAAATTTATTAAATATTTAAGTCTATTTACTGTTTTATTTACACCAAGTATTACATTTGCTGATGACCTTGAAATTACACCAGTTGATATTTGCAGTAGTAATAGTAGCACACTAAAAGTTTTTCAAGTGATTGGATACATACTTTACATTATCAAAATATTAGTTCCCGTTATTATAATAGTTTTAGGTTCTATCGAATTTGGAAAAGCAGCAATTTCAAAAGATGAAAAATCAATTATGGTAGCAGCAAATAACTTGATTAATAAATTCATACTTGGCATCTTAATATTTATGATACCAACATTACTTGATGCTGCTTTAAGCTTAGTAAAGGGCACAAAAGAAGCCACGCAAGATTATGAAACTTGTACAACGTGTTTACTTTCACCATTTAGTGATGAATGTGATGCAAAAGATTTAATGGACTAAAAAGTCCATTTTTTCTTTTATTATAATTTATAAAATGTTATAATGTTTATATACATATGGAGGATTACATGAACATGTTAGATGGACTAAATAAAGAACAAAAAGAAGCAGTTTTACATAAAGAAGGACCATGTCTCGTTTTAGCTGGTGCTGGTTCTGGAAAAACAAAAGTTTTAACAACTAGAATAGCAAATATGATAAATGATGGCATATATTCTGGAAATATTTTAGCTATAACATTTACAAATAAAGCAGCAAAAGAAATGCGTGATAGAATAAGCAATATGACTAATAATAACTATGCTTTCGTGGGTACATTTCATTCTTTTGGACTTCGAATTATCAGAGAAAACACAGAAAAACTAGGCTTAACCAGTAATTTCACTATAATAGATAACGATGATGTTTCAAGTGTTATAAAAAAGATAATGAAAGAATTTGACATAAGTACTAAAGAATATAGTGTAAGTTACATAAGAAATAAAATAAGTTTTATAAAAAATGAAATGTTAAGTGAAAGTGAAGTTGATAAATATTTAAATAGCCCCCCAGAAAAGGTCGCAGTTAAAGTATATCGTGAATATGAAAAAATATTAAAGAGAAATAATGCTGTAGATTTTGATGATTTATTAAAAAAACCGGTTGAACTATTTATGCAAAATGATGATATACTAGATAAATATCAAGAAAAGTATAGATATATATTAATAGATGAATACCAAGATACAAATGAAGTACAATATAAATTAGTTAAACTACTTGCAAGTAAATATCGTAATCTTTTTGTAGTCGGAGATGTTAACCAAAGTATTTATGGTTTTAGATGGTCAAATTATAAAAATATACTAAACTTTGAAAAAGACTATCCAGATAGTAAAAGTATTACTTTAAATCAAAATTATCGCAGTACAAATACCATTTTAAATGCTGCAAATAGTGTTATAAAAAACAATATTGAAAGAAAAGAAGTAAATCTATATAGCACTTTTGGTGACGGAGTTAAAATCAAGTATTTCAGAGGAAATGATGAAAAAGATGAAGTAAAATTAGTTGTAGATGAAATAAAAAAACTACTTGATAAAGGATATGAATATAATGATTTTGCCATTCTTTATAGAACTAATGCTCAATCAAGAAATGTAGAAGATGCCATATTAAAAGTAAATTGGCCGTATAGAGTGGTGGGAAGTTATTATTTCTACAAAAGAAAAGAAATTAAAGATTTACTTTGTTATTTAAGGCTTATTTCTAATCATCAAGATGATGTTTCTCTAGAAAGAGTTATAAATGTACCAAAAAGAGGTATCGGAGATACATCAATTAATAATTTAAGAAGTTTAGCAAGAGATAATAATGAATGTATGTTTAAGTGTTTATCTAAACCAAAAGAAGTTGAATTTAAAAAATTAATTTTAGAACTTACTGAAGATGCAAAAGATTTAGATTTAACAGAACTAATTGATGTTGTGCTTGAAAAATCTGGCATGAAGGAAGAACTTGAAAAAGAACATACTTTGGAAGCTGATATAAGACTTGAAAACTTAATGGAATTTAAGAGTATTACAGAAAATTATCAAAAAGAAACAGGTACAGTAAATCTTGAAGACTTTTTGGAAGATATAAGTATCGTGGCGGATTCTTCAGAACATCAAACTCTTGATAATGCCGTTACTTTAATGACAATGCATGCTGCTAAGGGACTTGAATTTAAAGTGGTATTCTTAATTGGTATGGAAGAAGGAATAATGCCACATTCAATGAGCTTAAATGAAGCAGGTGAACTTGAAGAAGAAAGAAGACTTTGTTATGTTGGTATAACTAGAGCTAAAGAAAGGCTTTATATTACTAATGCCAAAAGAAGAATGCTATTTGGTAATACTAATATGAACCCACCATCAAGATTTATTGCAGAAATAGATGGTAATTTAATCGAAAAAGAAGAAAGCAAACCTGAAACTAAAGTATTTAATAAAACTAACTTTTATGAAGGAGAAAGAATTGATTACAAACATGGAGAAATTGTTATGCATGCATCATTTGGTAAAGGTGTCGTTGTAGATAATGATGAAAGATTTGTAACAGTTGCTTTTGATAAAAGATTTGGTATAAAGAAATTTTTAAATAATTATCAAGGTTTAAGGAGGATAGGAAAATGAAAAAAACACTAGTAATTATGGCTGCTGGAATGGGAAGTAGATTTGGAGGTTTAAAACAAATAGAACCTGTTGGACCAAGCGGAGAAATCATCGCAGATTATTCAGTATATGATGCAAAAAGAGCAGGATTTTCTAAAGTAATATTTATAATTAGAAAAGAAAATGAAGAATATTTTAAAACTCATATTATTAATAAATATAATGGAATTGATATACAGCTTGCTTTTCAAGAACTCGATTATGTTCCAAAGAGTGCAAATATTCCAAAAGATAGAACAAAAATGTTAGGTACCGGCCATGCACTTTATTGTGCCAAAGATTTAATTGATGGAGATTTTATTATTATTAATTCAGATGATTTTTATGGAAAAGATTCATTTAAAATAGCAAGTGATTTCTTAGATGAACATAAATATGAATATGTAAGCGTAAATTATCCATATGGTGTAACAGCGAGTAAATATGGTAAGGTAAAACGTGGAGTAGTAAATGAAGAAAATGAGACTATAAAATCAATTGTTGAAAGTGAAATTGGTGAAGAAAATGGCAAAATAATAGCAAAATCACTTCAAACTGGAGAAGTATTTGAAATAACAAATGAAACACCTGTTGCGGTCAATTTCTTTGGTTTAAGAAAAGAATTCCTAAATATATTAGAAAAAGAATTTGATTTATTTATTCATGGAGAAGTAACTTTAACTAATGAATTTTTGCTTCCAGAAATTCTAAAGAAATGTTTAGATGAAAACTTAATAGTATTAAAATCTAAAGTATCACCAAGTAGCTGGATAGGTATGACTTATAGAGAAGATTTAGACACAGTTAAAAATCATATAAATAGTTTAATTGAAAGGGGCGACTATCCAAATGAACTTTGGAAATAATATTGAAGAAGCAAGGAAGAGGGCTCTAGAATTAACTAAAATATTAAATGAAGCAAATTATAATTACTATGTAAAAGATAATCCAACAATAACGGACCAAGAGTATGATAAATATATCAGAGAACTTGAAGAAATAGAGGCTTTGTATCCCGAACTTGCAAGTGCTAATAGTCCCACAAAAAGAGTTGGTGGTGAAGTAATTGATAAGTTTCAAAAAGTAGTAAGAGATAAACCAATGCTTAGTATTGCGGATGTTTTTAATGAAGAAGAAGTATCAGACTTTTTAAAAAGAGTAGAAAGCGAAGTCAGTCCTGAATATGTTTGTGAATATAAAATAGATGGATTAGGTGTTTCCCTTATTTATGAAAAAGGAAAACTTGTGCGTGGAGTTACTCGTGGTGATGGCTTAGTGGGTGAAGACATAACTCATAATGTTAGAACTATTAAAGCTATTCCTCTTGAACTTACCAAACCAGTGGATATTGAAGTTCGTGGTGAAATTTTCATGCATAAAACAACTTTAGAAAAAATCAATAAAAAACGTGAGCTTGAAGGAAAAACTAAACTTCAAAATGTTAGAAATGCAGCCGCAGGCAGTGTTCGTCAGCTAGATAGTAAGGTTACAGCTGAAAGAGAACTTGATAATTTTATATATTATTTACCTAATCCAGATGCATTTGGCATAAAATCTCATATGGAAGCCTTACAATTTATGGAAAGTTTAGGCTTTAAAGTAAATCCTGCCAATAAGATAGTTAAAACTGCTGAAGAAGTATTAAAATATATTGAAGAAGCAACAAAGAAAAGAAAAAGCCTATCTTATGAAATAGATGGTATTGTTATAAAAGTAAATAAGGTAGACCTTCAAGAAAAATTAGGCTATACTGCAAAATATCCAAAATGGGCAATAGCATACAAATTTCCTGCTGAAGAAGTTTTAACCAAACTTACAGATATAATATTTACTGTTGGAAGAACAGGTAGAATTACACCAAATGCTGTTTTGGAACCAGTTATTGTAATGGGTTCAACTATCCGAAGAGCAACACTTCATAATGAAGATTATGTCAATATGAAAGGCTTAAAAATCGGAGATATTGTATCAATTAAAAAAGCTGGAGATGTAATACCTGAAGTTGTTGAACCAAAGCTTGAAAGAAGAAATGGCACAGAAAAAGAATTTAAAATGATAACAGAGTGTCCAATGTGTCATGAAAAAATAGAAAAAAGAGAAGGCCAAGTAGATTACTATTGTGTAAATCCTAATTGTCCAAGAAGAAATATTGAAAGTATCATTCATTTTGTTTCCAGGGATGCAATGAATATCGAAGGACTTGGTGATGAAATAGTGGAAGAACTATACAATTTAGGTTTTATCAAAAGTATAACTGATTTGTACAATTTAAGTGATAAAAAAAGAGAAATAATGCAGTTTGATGGTTATGGTGAAAAAAGTGTTAATAAGATGCTTGATAATATTGAAAAAAGTAAAAATGTAAGTTTAGAAAGATTATTATTTGGTTTAGGTATTAAAGAAATAGGTAGTAAAACAGCTAAATTACTTGCAAGTACCTATGAAAACATGGATAATTTAATGAATGCCACAGTTGAAGACTTAGAAAGTATTCGTGATATTGGAAATATAACTGCATTAAGTGTTTATGAATATTTACAAAATAATAAAGAATTAATTGAAAAGCTAAAAGAAATAGGTATAAATATGACTTATTTAGGAAAAACACTAGGTTTAAATGATTTAATAACTGGTAAAAGATTTGTTATAACTGGCACAATAGATGGCTTTAGTAGAAAAGAAATAAAAGAGATAATTGAAAGCTACAAAGGTGTAGTAAGTGAATCTGTTAGCAAAAATACTGATGTCGTAATCGTAGGTAGTGCCCCAGGTAGCAAATATAATGATGCATTAAAGCTTAATATTATGATCTGGGATAACGATAAAACATTAAGTGTTTTAAATAATTTGCCAAAAGCATAAATACATAGTATAATTAATATTACTTGAAGAGGTGAAAAATGAAAAAATTGAAAGAATTATGGGGGAATAATAAAGTACTTATCGTACTTGGAATAATATTAATAATATGCTTAATCGCTATTATTACAGTAACATTTTCTTTCTTTTTAGGAGGAAACAAAGGGGTTTATGGAGACCGTCTTGATGGTATTGATAAACATCCAGTTACAAACAACATAAAAAGTGAATATAAAGCAAGTTTAGAAAGTGAAAAAAGTGTTACCAAAGTAAGTTTAGATACTAAAGGTAAAATAATTTATATTATTATTAATTTTGCATCAGATACATCACTTGAAGATGCAAAGAATTTGGCAGCATCTAGTATAGAAAAACTAAATGAAGATATATTGTCATTTTATGATATTAATTTTACTTTAAAGTGTGAAAAAAGCGAAAATAGTGAAGGATTTACAATTCTCGGAGCTAAAAATGTGGGAGGTTCAGGACTTATCTGGAACAATAATACCCCACTAGAAAGTGAAAAATAATGAAAAAAAAGAAGAGTTTAATTATTATAATTATTAGTATTTTAGTTGTAGCTGTTACAGCAGTACTTCTATATACATTACTAAATGATAAAAATAAACTAACAGTAGCAGAAAGAAACTGGGTTAATGAAAGTATAGGTACAATTCAAAATATTAATGTTATTAATAATGTTAATGTCTTTGGTAAAGATGGAAGTGGAGTTTTCTATGACTTTATTGATAGTTTTGAAAAAGAATATGAACTTACCATTAATCCCATAACATTTAATGTTGGTAATAATCCAAGTGGTATTACTTTTAATGAAAAAACAAGTATCAATAATAATGATATAGTTTTTTACACTGATCATTATGTATTAGTTAGTAAAAAAAGTGATTTAGTAGCAAGTGAAGAAAACTTAAATGGTAAAACTATTGGTATTTTATCATCAGATTTAAGCTATGTATCAAAATATATTAAAAAGGCCACTAATGTATCATTTAAACAATTTGAATCACGTGATGAATTAATTGAAAATATGAATGGTGAAGGAAATTATATGCTTGTTCCTTTAATAGAATATTTAGATGTCTATTTAAATAAAGATTATAAAATAGTATATCATTTTAGTGATATTAAAAAATATTTTACATTAAGCATAACTGATGACAAATTATCAAGTATTTTAACAAAATATTATAATAAGTGGGAAAATAAATTTGATGATGTTTACAATAAGAATTTATTTAAAACATTTACTCAAAATATGAATATAACTGATACTGAAGTAGATAGTATACAAAGTGTAACATATAATTATGGTTTTGTTAATGCATCACCATATGAAGTAATAATGGGTGGAAAATATGGTGGTATCGTAGCAGTTTACTTAAGTAAATTTAGTAATTTTGCTGGAGTTGAATTTAACTTTGCTAAATATAAAAACTTTAATAAGTTTACAAAAGCAATAAAAAATAATGAAATAGATTTATACTTCAACTACTATAATTTTACTGATGAATTTTATCAAACAAGTGGACTTAATATTGAATATGTAATAGCACTTCCAAAGAGCAATAACACTGTTATTAAATCAATTAATTCTTTAATTGGAAAAACAGTATATGTTCAAGAAAATAGTAAAATATATGATTATGTTAAAAATATCGAAGGTATTGAAGTTAAAACATTTAGTGATGCAAAAGAATTATTTAAATTAAATAAAAAGAATGTCAATCTAGTAATAGATAAAAATACTTTTGATTATTATAGTGATAATAAACTAAATAATTATAGTACTAGATACACTGATTATATTTTAAATAATTACACATTTAAAGTTAAAACAAATAGTGCTTTATACAAGCTTTTAAATAAGTATATAGATATATCTGATGAAAATGAAATGATTATTGAAGGACTTTTAAATCATGCAGAAACTGTTAAAAGTGGAGGAATGATAACTAAAATTGCTGAATATATTCTTTATATTGTTATTTTAGTAGCAGTTATAATTCTTGTAGTTTTCAAAAAGAGTAAAAAAATAACTATTGCTAGAAAAATCAAAAAAGATGATAAAATGAAATTTATTGACCAATTAACTAGTTTGAAAAATAGAAATTTCTTAAATGAAAACATAGAAACATGGAATAATAATACAATTTATCCACAAACAATCGTAGTGGTTGATTTAAATAAAATTCAAGAAATAAATGATTTATATGGCTACAACGAAGGAGATAAACAAATTAAAGCATTAGCAAATATACTTGTTAAAACTCAACTTGATAATAGTGAAGTAATGCGTACTGATGGTAATGAATTTGTAATCTATCTAGTAGGTTATAGTCAAAAACAAGTAAGTAATTATATCTTTAAATTAAATAAAGAGATTAAAAAACTTCCATATGAATTCGGGGCAGAATTTGGTTATAGTATGATACTTGATGACATCAAAACTATCGAAGACGCTTTAAATGAAGCTGTAGAAGACATGAAGAAGAATAAGGATAATAACACGAATGAAGAAGCTTAAACTAGAACTAAAAGAGTTTTATGAAAACTTTAAAAAAGTTTTATTTAAACCTGAAATGGCAATATTACCAGGTCAACTAGCTTACTTCTTTGTTCTAGCTATTGTGCCAACTATTACTCTGATAAGTTATGAAGCAGCACTTCTTAATCTATCAACAGATGTAATATATGACTTTATAGGTTCAGCTTTTTCTAGTGATATAGCAAGTATGCTTCTTGCAACTAGTGCAAGTAGAGAAAAAGGAATAGGTTTCTTTCTCGTAGTAATTGTTGGATACTTTATAGCATCAAATGGTCCAGCGTCAATCATTATTACATCAAATACCATATATGGTGAAAAACAAGAAGGATTCTTTAAAAGAAGATTAAAAGCATTAATAATGACATTTGTATTAGTTTTACTATTTATATTCATGTTAATAGTGCCAGTTTTTGGTACTAAGATAATAGAATTATTTAAATTTGTTGATTTAAATAGTAATGTATCAGATAATGTATCAATTATAATAACAATACTTCAAGGCCCAATTACATGGCTGATAATGTATTTCTTTATTAAAATACTTTATACTATGGCTCCGAATAAAAAGGTAAGAAGTAAAAATGTTGGATATGGAGCTTTATTTACTACATTTTCATGGGTAATTATTACATATATTTATTCATACTATATAAATAATATAGCACACTATACAACCTTTTATGGAGGCCTTGCTAATATAGTTATTTTAATGTTTTGGTTTTACTTACTTGCTTATGCATTTACAATAGGTATGGCTCTTAATTATAGAAAAGAAGAAATAGAATTAGAAAAAACTGGAACTATAAATAAAATAAAATAGATAATAATATAATCATGTACTACGAGTATTACTTATGTACATGATTTTTTCTTCGATATAACTCTAGTATTAATTTACCTAAAATATATTGAAGAGTAATATTCAAAAATAAGACTTGCATAGTGTAAGTCTTGTTTTTTTAGTTAATTTCAAAAGGTGCCCTAGTTGGCTCCTATTTCTTTATAATTATATAACTATGATAAATTGTATTTCTAGCAAAATAATTGTAAAATTATTGAAAATATATTTACATTTTAGTAATATTTTGATAAGATCTAATATATAAGAATAAAGAGGTGCAATTTATTATGAAAGATTTCATTTATGAATTATATCAAAATGATAATTTTACTTTGTATTTAACAATAGCTTTAGTAATTTTAATCATTCTATTTGTGATAGTATTTTTCTTTGGCAAAAAGGATGAAAAATTAGAAGAAACAAAAAGACTTCAAAAAATAGAGTTAGATACATTTAAAAAAGAAGAGGAAACTCCGGCAAAACTTGAAGTTAAGGAAGAAACAAAACAACAAGAAAAAGAGGAAATAAAACCAATTGAAACAGTAAATGAAGAAGTAACAGTTACTGAATTTAAACCAAGTTTTGAAGATACTGAAGAAGAAATTGAGCTTCCAAAAGAAAACACAGAAGTAAAGGCTAATAAACCATTATTTAGTGATCACGAGGAAGAAGAAAGTCCAATTAGTATTAATGAATTGCCAGAAATAAAATTTGATGAAAAAGATGAACAACTTGAAAGTGGCTTAAGTAATCTAGAAGCAATCAAAAATGAATTTGATAAGATTGATATTCCAAAGGTAAAAGAAACACCAAAAGAAGAAGAAAAGCCAATATTTAAACCAAGTCCTCAAATATTTAGTTCAGTATTTGTAAACAAACAAGAAGAAAATAAAAATAATAATAATGAAGAAGAAGTAGTTACTAAATTACCTGAAAAAGAAGAAAAAACTGAACCTTCCATTAAGACATTTATAATTGAAGATGAAGATGATGATATGGATTTACCAACATTAAAAAAAGATGAAAAAAGTGAAACAAAAAGTCTTTTAGATGATGTAAATGGTGAAGTATACGAATTAAAATAGAGCTTAGCTCTGTTTTTTTCTTTTCAAATATTGCTTTAAATAATAAATTAGTATAAAATAGTAATTACAAGAAAGAGGTAAATATGAACGAAGATGTAAAAAAATATGGTGTTATGTTAATTATTAGTGTAGTTGTTCTAATAATTGAACTTATTCTTAAAATTAAAGGCGTAATAGGATTAATATTATGTATAGTAAGTATATATTTTATAATAGCTTTATCAATTAGAATATTAAGGTTAACAAATTTATTTAATGAAGAAATAATGGAGAAAATAGATATATTATTTTTTCTATGAAATATAAAAAAATATATATAGAAATAACCAATAATTGTAACCTTAATTGTAGTTTTTGTATTCATAATAAACGTACCCCTAAATATATGACTATGGATGAATTTAAAATAATTTTAAATAAAATAAAGGGATACACTAATTATTTATATTTTCACGTTTTAGGTGAACCTCTTTTGCATCCATGTATAAATGAATTAATTAATGAAGCAAGCAAAAATTTTTATGTAAATATTACCACAAATGGCTATTTAATAAAAAATATTAAAGAAAATAAAAATATAAGACAAATAAATATATCACTTCATAGTAGTCAAAAAAATATTGAAAAATATTTAGAAAATATATTTGAAGTAACAGACATATTAAAAAAATATACCTATATAAATTATAGATTATGGACAGGTAAAAATGATGAAATAATAAAGATTTTAGAGAAAAAATATAATGTAAAAATTAAAGAATCCATGAAACTTGAAGAAAATGTTTTTATAGATTTTGATGAAGAATTTATCTGGCCAGATTTAAATAATAATATATGTAAAACAAGTGGTAAATGTTATGCTTTAAAAGATCATGTAGGTATTTTAGTTGATGGCACAGTTATACCTTGTTGCTTAGATGGAAATGGTAATATAAATTTAGGAAATATTTTTGAAAATAATTTAGATGATATAATAAATAATGATAGATGTCAAAATATGATAAATGGTTTTAAAGAAAAAAAACTAGTTGAGCCATTATGTAAACATTGTGGTTTTATAGATAAATTAAACAAAGATGGAGGTAAAATATGAATATGTACGCATGTAAAAATGAAGATGCAATATACTTTGATAAAATTGAAAGTGATTTTAGGACTCCTTTTTTCAGGGATATAGACAAAATACTATATTCATTATCATTTTCAAGATATATGGATAAAACACAAGTATTTTCTTTTAAAGATAATGATCATCTAACTAAAAGAATGATACACGTTTTATATGTTAGTAAAATAGCTAGAACAATAGGTCGAAGACTAGGACTAAATGAAGATTTAATTGAAGCAGGAGCTCTTGGACACGATTTAGGCCATACACCATTTGGCCATGTAGGTGAAGCAATATTAAATGAAATAAGCCTAAATAATGGTTGTGGCTATTTTAATCATAATGTTCACAGTGTAAGACTTTTAATGAATATTGAAAACCATGGAAATGGTAAAAATATAACATTACAAACATTAGATGCAATACTTTGTCATAATGGAGAAATAGTGGAAGGTATTTATAAACCATGCGAAAAAAACAAGAAAGAATTTTTAGAAGAATATGAAAGCACTTATAAAGAAAAAGATGCTTGCAAGAAACTTTCCCCGATGACTTTGGAAGGTTGCGTCGTAAGAATTAGTGACTTAATAGCATACTTAGGTCGAGATATAGATGATGCAATTAGAATGAAACTATTAAAATGGGAAGATGTACCAGAAAATATAACTAAAGTTTTAGGAAGTAATAATAGTGAAATAGTTAGTACTATTATAAATGATATAATTAAAAATAGTGAAGGAAAAAACTATATAAAATTAAGTGAAGATGTATACAAAGCTATAAGTGATCTAAAAGATTTTAATTATAAAAATATCTATTATAAAGCTTATACAGATGAAGAAAGAAATCTTTTAAAAACAATGATAAACACTTTATTTGATACCTATATAGAAGATTTAAAAACAAATAATAAAGAAAGTAATATAATTAAGTCTTATTTAAGTAATATGAGTGATAAATACAAAAAAAATAAAATAGAAAGAATAGTAATAGATTATATTGCAGGTATGACAGATGATTATACATTAAAAGAATATAATAAAATTTTAAAAACTAAACATAATAATACAGAGGTGCAAAATGAAATATAAAACTTATAACTGTAATTCTTTCAATGTTCACACAATTAAAACGGATAAATTTAAAACTAGTCATATCGAAGTAATATTTAGAGATATCGCAAATAAAGAAGAAATGGGAGCATATTCTTTTTTAGCTGATATGCTTAGTCAGTCAAGTAAAACTTATCCACGAAAGAAAGATTTAATTACAAGATTTGAAGAACTATACAAAATAATAGTTTATGCAGCAACCCTAAGAGTAGGTAACATCCTTGATTTTCATATATCACTTGATTTCATTAATCCAGAATATATAAATGACCATAATTATCTTGAAGAGGTAATTAAAACATTATTTGATATTGTTGAAAATCCAAATGTAACAAATGATGAATTTGATTTAAAAACATTTAATATAGTAAAAGAAAGACTTAAAAGAGAAATTAATAGTTTAAAAGAAAATCCAATGAAGCAAAGTATAAAAGAAGCTTTTAAAGCTATGAATGCCAATACTCCGACTTCTTATGAACTTTTAGGCACGTTAGAAAACCTAGAAAAAATAACCCCATCAAGTCTATATAAAACCTATAAAAATCTAAGAAAGAATTTTAAAGTAGATATATTCTTAATAGGTAATCTAGAAATGGATGATACTATACAATTAATAAAGAAGTATTTTAAAAATAGATATATTATTGAAAATAAATTAGATTTAATGGTAGATAATAAAGAAGTTAAAAGATTAGTTGTTAAAAGTATGTCATCTGATAATGTGCAATCAAACTTAGTAATGATATTTAATTTAAAAAAATTAACAGACATAGAAAAAAATATTACTTTTAATGTATTTAATTATTTATATGGAAGTGGAGGACTTACATCAAAACTATACCAAAGTATCAGAGAAAAAAATAGTCTATGTTATGCAATAAGTAGTATGTACTTAAAGTATGATAAGTTATTACTTGTTCATATTTCTTTAGAACAAGCAAATGTAAAAAAAGCTACATCCCTTGTAAAAAAAGAATTAAAAAATATGCAAGCTGGTAATTTTACTGAAGAAGAACTTAAAGATGCAATTAATAATATGATAATATCTTTAGATATGGCACAGGATAATAATGTTTCCATAATAAATAATTATGTTTTCCATGTTTTTGATAATTTACCAATGCCAGAAGAAAGGGTAGAAATGTTTAGAAATATCAAAAAAGAAGATGTTATAAATGTAGCCAAGAAAGTAAAATTAAATACGATATTTACCCTAGAAGGGAGAAATAAATAATGGAAGAGTTAAAACTAAAAGGATTAAATGAAACAATATATGTTTATGAAACCAAAGCAGGTCTTAAAATATACATGTGGGTTAATAATAAAATAAATAGTATGTATGGAGCCTTATCAGTAAAATATGGTTCAGTTCATACCAAATTTAAAATAGGTAAGAAAACTTATGAAGTACCAAATGGCTTAGCACATTTTCTTGAACATGTAAAATTTAATGTTGATGAAGAAACTACAGCTCACGATAAGTTTTATAAAATTGGTGGAGATTCAAATGCATTTACGACATTTGACTATACGTCTTACTTAGTATTTGCAACCAAAAACAAAAAGGAAAACCTAGAAGAATTACTTAATTTTGTATATACACCATATTTTACAAAGAAAAATATAGCTAAAGAAAAGGGAATAATTGTTGAAGAAGCAAACATGGGAATAGATGATCCATATAGCATAATATTCTTTCATACTTTAAAAAATACTTTGCAAAAATCTAAGTATCGAAATACTATCACAGGTACACCAGAAGAAGTTGAAAGCATAACACTTGAGGATGTAAAGCTTGCTTATGATGCCTTTTACCATCCCAAAAATATGTTTTTAACCATTACAGGTAATTTTAATCCATATGAAATGGCAAGTGTAGTAGAAGAAAATTTATCTAAGAAAGAATTTAAAGAATATTTAAATCCAATAGTAATCAAAGAAAATGAACCAAGAAAAGTAACTAAGAAGTATACAGAAGAAGAAATTAACTTAACTTATCCTCAGGTAAAATTTACAATTAAAATGGATATGAATAAATTTAAAGATTATTCTAAATTAGAGCTTAAAATATTAACAAATCTTTTATTTAATATAAATTTTGGGGCAACATCAGACTTTAGAGAAGAACTAATAGAAAAAGGAATTGTTCAAAGCCTATCAGCTACAAATGACATATATGATGATAGTTTTGTTATAACAATTACTTCAACAACAAGTTTTAAAGAAGAATTAATTAAAAGAGTAAATAATAAATTAAATAATTTAAGTGTTAATGAAATAGATTTTAAAAGAAAAAAGAATGCAGCTATTGCAACACTCATTCTTGAGTATGAAGATATTGAAAATGTAAGCTATAGACTACAATATGATATTTTAAATAATGGCAAGATAATAACTAATTTAAAAGAAATACTTGAAGAAGAAACTATAGAAGATTTAGAAAATTTAATTAAATTAATAGATACTGGTAACATGGCAATAAATGTATTTATGCCAAAAGAAAACCAAAAGTAATAAACTTTTGGTTTTTAACATACTATCTGTTATAGAATTCAACGATAAGTTGTTCATTAATTTCTGGATTAAGTTCACTTCTTTCGGGAAGTCTAACATATTTACCAGTTAATTTCTTTTCATCCATTTCTAGAAAAGCTGGAACAGTTCTCTTTTGTTCAATTGCATCAAGGATAGCTGGATGGTTCATAGAATTTTCTTTAACAGAAATTATATCACCAACTTTAGTAGTATAAGAAGGAATATCAACCTTTTTACCATTTACTAAAATATGTCCATGATTAACAATTTGACGAGCACTTCTTCTAGTTCTAGCCATACCTAGACGATAAACCATGTTATCAAGTCTAGATTCAAGAAGGATAAGTAAGTTTTCCCCAGCAATACCATGCATCTTTGAAGCTTTTTCAAATACTTTACGGAATTGTTTTTCGTTAAGTCCATAAAGAATTCTTACTTTTTGTTTTTCTTGCATTTGGATACCATATTCACTTAACTTACGACGACGATCTTGTCCATGTTGTCCAGGTGCATATGCTCTTTTAGCTAAATCTTTACCATTTTCTAAAGTAGAAAAACCAAGTCTTCTAGATTTTTTATAAGCTGGTCCCGTATATCTTGCCATAAAATCTCCTTTCATTTTATTTGCAAAATATTTATTCTGTTATATCCATTAAATAGGGAGTTTGAATAATTTCTTCAAGGCAGTAAAGAATACTTTATTCCATTAAGGTTCAAACACATTATTTATAGGTATAACTCTGCCTAAATAACTTGCAAGTGTATTATATAATAATTCTATGTGTATGTCAAATTATTTTGAGAAAAAACATAAAATTTGTTAATTTTCGCGGCTAAAATATTAATGTTTTTCTTGACATTTGCTTCATTTTGTATTATTATCTATTGGTATTTACAGAAAAAGGGTGAAGTTTTATGGATAAAATAATTAATATTGCTGTAGTAGCGCACGTAGATGCTGGTAAATCAACTTTAGTAGATGGATTACTTAGACAAAGTGGTGTTTTTAGAGCAAATGAAGAATTAGTAGATTGTGTAATGGATAGCGGAGATATTGAAAAAGAAAGAGGTATTACAATTACCGCAAAAAACTGTGCTATTAAATATAAGGATTACAAGATTAATATTGTGGATACTCCAGGTCATGCTGATTTCTCAAGTGAAATAGAAAGAGTTATTAAAACTGTTGATACAGTTATTTTAGTTGTAGATTCTGCTGAAGGACCAATGCCTCAAACAAGATTTGTTTTAAAAGAAGCATTACAAAATAATTTAAAACCAATTCTATTTATTAATAAAATTGATAAAAAAGATGAAAGAGCTGAAGAAGTTGTTGATATGACATTTAATTTATTCATGGAACTTGGTGCAACAGATGAACAACTTGATTTTCCAATTCTTTATGGTAGTGCAAGAAGTGGTTATGCAATTTATAATATGGGAGATGAAGGCAAAGATTTAACTCCATTATTTGAAACAATAGTAAATAATACTAAACCATTTGAAGGCAATGAAAATGATCCTCTTCAATTACAAGTATGCCAACTAGCTTATGATGATTATATTGGTAGACTTGGTATAGGTAGAATTAACAAAGGTAAAATAAAAGCTGGCGAAACTGTATCACTTGCAACAAATGAAGGAAAAGTTGAATCTTTCCGTGTTACAAAATTATTTGTTAATGAGGGAATTAAAAGAGTTGAAGTACCAGTTGCATACTTTGGTGATATTGTAACAGTTGCAGGATGTTCAGATGTATCAATTGGTGATACTATTTGTGAAAAAGATGTTATTGATCCACTTCCTAAAATTATTATTGAAGAACCAACACTTTCAATGAACTTCCTAGTTAATAATTCTCCTTTTGCAGGACAAAGTGGAAAATTTTTAACAAGTAGACATTTAAAAGATAGACTTGAAAAAGAACTTGAAACAAATGTAGGTTTAAAAGTTGAACAATTAGAAGGTGCAGATGGTTTTAAAGTTAGTGGTCGTGGAGAACTACACTTATCAATTTTACTAGAAAACATGCGAAGAGAAGGATATGAATTATCTGTATCTAAACCAGAAGTTATTTTTAAAGAAATAGATGGTAAAAAAGAAGAACCTTATGAAAAGGTTTTGATTAATGTACCAAATGAATATTCAGGAACAGTAATTAATTCATTAAATGAAAGAAAAGGTATCATGCAAAGTGTTACTCCAGGTGAAGTTGGATATACAAAAGCAGAATACTTAGTTCCAACCAGAGGATTAATTGGTTATCGTGGTTCATTTATTACTGAAACAAAAGGTGAAGGTATTATGGTTCGTTCATTTGATTCATATGGACCTTATGCAGGACCTATCTCAGGTCGTAAAAATGGTGTTCTTGTATCTATGGTTAATGGTACAACATTTGGATATTCTCTTTATAATTTAAGTAGTCGTGGTACTATGATCGTAGATCCATCAACTGATGTATATATAGGTATGATTATTGGTATTTCCAATAAAGAAGGAGACTTAGATGTTAACCCTTGCAAGAATAAAGAACTTACAAATACCAGAAGTGCTCATGCCGATGATGCAATTGTACTTAATAAAGCTAAGAAATTTACTTTGGAAGAAGCTTTAGAATTTATCGAAGACGATGAATATATTGAAGTAACACCAACAGAAATAAGACTTAGAAAAAAATATCTAGATCCAAAAGAAAGATATAGAAGAGCAAGATAAGACTTTAAAAGGTCTTATCTTTTTTTCTTTAATAGGACATAAGTAATTTGCTAAATATGGACTAGCTCATAAGATATATTAAGAAGTACGATTAAAGGAGGTGATACTTTGACTATATCATTATCAGTAGTCATAATGCTTGTAGCATACATTTTCGGAGCCATAACTAAAATTTTTATAGACAAATTACCAAATAATTTTATACCTATTCAAAATGTAGTAATTGGTGTTATAAGTGGTATAATTTGTTTCTTTTTAAAGCTTGATGATAATTTACTTAATTCAATTTTAGTAGGACTTATGTCTACGATGAGTGCTGGCGGAATAGCAGATCTCATAGAAGTGAAAAAAACAAAAGATAATGAAACTAAAGGCTAATTATTTTTCTAAGAGCAGTTGACAATTGTGTGACTAATGTTTTTAATATAAATTTGTGGCTTGAAATTGTTATAATTTTATGGTAATATAAGTATATATGAAAGAAAAATTCATATAATAAAAAAGAAACATTTGATTTTCAAACGTCAGTGCTTACTTTTTATAAGTGATGATGTTTACTTGAACATTAATAATGACAAGTAAACATTTTTTTAATGATGCCAAAAGCTTCATTAAAAATCTCTTAAACCGTTTTAACAGCATAAGCATCCCTCCCTTCATAACCGCCAAAACCCCATATATAGGATAATATTAATTAATCCGGAAGTAAGCACCGACAATCAAATGTTTCGATTTTTATTATAACAAAAGTGTGGCCATAAGTAAAGAAAAATAATACCGATTTTTAAAAAATAAACCTTTATAAAATGTTTCTTTTTTACCTTGATATTAGTGTAAACTTGTGATATAACAAAATTGTATGAAAGATTATTTCATATGGAAAAATACATTTGATTTTCAAACGTCAGTGCTTACTTTTTATTAAGGTTGATGTTTACTTGCACATTAATAATGACAAGTAAACATTTTTTTTGTTCTACTTAATATAGCTTGTACATATTATTATTCTGGGAGGAACTAAACATGGGATTAAATGAAAAAGAAGTAATTGAATCTAGAAAAAGATATGGTACAAATGAAATAACAAAACAAAAGCAAAATACTTTTATACATCTTTTATTAGAGTCACTCGGAGACCCAATTATTAAAATATTACTTATAGCTTTAGCAATTAAAGTTGTAGTATTATTCCGCGACTTTGATTGGTACGAAACAATAGGTATTTTGATAGCAATATTTTTAGCATCATTTATCTCAAGTATAAGCGAATATGGTTCTGAAAAAGCATTTTCTAGGCTTCAAGAAGAGCAATTAAAAATGATGGCAAAAGTACAAAGAAATGGAAAAATCATAGAAATACCATCTAGTGAAATAGTAGTAGGGGATATTGTTATTTTAAGTAGTGGTGATAAGGTACCTGCGGATGGCTATTTAGTAAAAGGCACATTAAGTGTTGATGAATCTGCACTAAATGGTGAGACTAAAGAAGCAAAAAAAATAAGCAAAAATGGCCCAGTCATATCTGATAATAATAGAGTTTTTTGTGGTTCAGTAGTATATAATGGTGAAGCCAAAATGCTTGTAAGATTTATTGGCAACAATACAATTCTAGGTAAAATATCTCAAGAACTTCAAGAAGTTGTACCTGAAAGTCCTCTCAAAATAAAACTCAGAGGTTTAGCTAAAACAATTAGTAGAATAGGTTATGTCGGAGCATTTTTAGCATCATTATCATATCTTTTTTCAAGTATAGTCATTGAAAACAACTTTGATTTAGACTTAATTATTGCAACCATTACTAATTTTTCAGTTATGTTTAATCATTTATTATATGCTTTAACTTTATCAGTAACAATCATTGTAGTAGCAGTTCCAGAAGGCCTTCCAATGATGATTACTTTAGTTTTATCAAGTAATATGAAAAAAATGCTCAAAGATAATGTTTTAGTAAGAAAACTAGTAGGTATAGAAACCTCTGGAAGCCTAAATGTTCTTCTTACTGATAAAACTGGTACCTTAACAAAAGGAGTATTAAAAGTAACAGAATTTATCACACCAGATTTAAAAGTTTATAAATCCAATTTAGATTTAAAAAAAAGCGTTAATTATGAAGTATATTATTCTTCATTTTTTTACAATAATGCTAGTATTATAAGTGATGATAATATTATCGGCGGCAATTCAACTGATAGAGCATTACTTAAATTTATTGGCAAAGATACTAAAATAAATAAAAAAATAATTAATAAAGTACCATTTAATAGTGCTATTAAATATAGTAGTGTAACATTAAGTGATGGAACTATACTTGTAAAAGGAGCTAAAGAGGTCTTACTTTCTAAATGTAAGACATATCTAAATTGTTTAGGTAAAGAAGTAAGTTTATTAAATAAAAAAGTAATTGAAAGGAAAATTGAAAGTTATACTAAATCTTCAGGAAGAGTTATAATATTTGCATATGGCAATAATATGGATAATTTATGTTTACTTGGCTTTGTTAATATTAAAGATGAATTACGTAGTGAAGCCAAAGAAGGAATTAGACTTATTAAAAGTGCAGGTATAAAACCTATTATGATTACAGGGGATGCAAAAGATACAGCAGAATCTATTGCACGTGAGGTTGGTCTTATTGATATAAATAGTAATCTTGTCTTATCAAGTAGTGATTTAGAAGCCCTAAGTGATGATGAAATAAAAGAAAAATTATCTAATATTGCTGTTATAGCTAGAGCTCTTCCTCAAGATAAAAGTCGAATGGTAAGTATTATAGAAAGTATGGATTTAGTAGTGGGTATGACTGGTGATGGAGTAAACGATGCTCCAGCTTTAAAAAAAGCAAATGTTGGTTTTGCAATGGGAAGTGGAACAGAAGTTGCCAAAGAAGCTGCAGATATTGTTATTCTTGATAATAATATTTTATCAATAAGTAAAGCAATTTTGTATGGAAGAACTATATTTAAAAGTATTAGAAAGTTTATAATTTATCAGTTAACAGTTAATATGTGTGCCTTAGTTTTATCAATAGTCGGTTCTTTTATTGGGGTTTCAACTCCGATTACAATAGTGCAAATGCTTTGGCTTAATATGATTATGGATACATTCGCAGGTGTAGCATTTTCTTTTGAAGCTCCACTTAAAGAATATATGGAAGAACCACCTAAGAAAAAAGATACCCCAATTATGAATAAGTACATGTATAGTGAAATAATATGGACAGGTATATACTCTGCACTTTTATGTATTTTATTTTTAAAACTTCCAATATTTAAAACTTTAATTAGAACTGGTGATAGTTCAAAATATTTAATGACAGCGTATTTTGCAATGTTTATCTTCATGGGTATATTTACTGCTTTTAATGCTCGTACAGTTAGAATAAATATTTTTGCTAATCTATCCAAAAATAAAGTTTTTATTGGTATATTTAGTTTCATATTTATAGCTCAGCTTTGGATAATATATCATGGCGGAGATATATTTAGAACATATGGGCTTAAGTTAAATGAACTAATTTTAGTATTCTCACTAGCTTTAACAGTATTTCCAGTTGATTGGTTTCGTAAATATATTTTGAAAAAACGTGGTATTGCCATTAGAATTTAATTGCAAGTATTATTATAGTTTGATATAATAAGTGTAAGGAAGTGATTATGTGGCAAAATATTGTGAAAAATGTGGAAACAAAATAAATGAAGGTGCTAAATATTGTGATGGATGTGGAGCTCAAGTAGGTTTTAATGAAGAACATCCAAGTCATCCAAAGTTTGTTAAAAGAGACATGGTAATGGCAGTAGTTTTATCATTCTTAACTTGTGGTATTTATGGTATTTATTGGTTTATTACTATGACAGATGATTCAAATACTTTAGTTGATAACAAAACAGCAAGTGGTGGAACAGCATTTCTTTATTGTTTAGTTACATGTGGAATTTACTTTATTTATTGGAATTATACAATAGGTAAAAAGATGTATGAAGCTGGAAGAAAGTATGGTAAGTCAATTGACGATAATAGTGTTTTATACTTATTATTATCAATATTTGGTTTAAGTTTAGTAAATTATTGCTTAATTCAAAATGATTTAAATAAATTCGCAGACTAATGAAAAAAGTAGTAGTATCAATTTTAATATTAATTTTATTTATTGGTTATTATTACATTTCTAAATATACGGGATTTACTATTCCGTGTATTTTTCATGAATTGACAGGATTTTATTGTCCAGGATGTGGAATAACAAGAATGTTTTTTGCAATATTAAAGTTTGATTTTTACCAAGCCTTTAGATATAACCCTTTAGTATTTGTTTTATTAATATGTTTTATTATTTATAAATTAATTAATTTAAAATTTAAAATAAAATTACCAAAATATACATCATATGTTTTACTTGTAATTGTAATACTTTATGGTATATTAAGAAATATAGATACTTTTGGATTTCTAAAACCTACGATTGTATAACAATATACAACTTGTTAGTAAATATTTGCTCAATTAGTTTTATAAAATATGGAGGTAAACAAAAATGAAAAAGAAAAAAATATTAACTATAACTACTATAATTGTTATAGTATTACTTGGTATAACATTATTTATATTTTTAGAAAAAAAGGATATTAAAGAAAAAGAATCTAGCAATATTCAAACTAAAGAAGAAAAAATAAACATTAAAGAAAATGTTGAAGTAGAAATTAATAGTGAAGTTTTAAATATTAAGGATTTTTTTGAAAACAGTAATTTTTCCGATGGAGAAATAAATTATTTTGAAAATGATAAGAAAATTAAATTTGATACCAAATATAATAAAATAGGAAGTTTCAAAGTAGTAATAAAAATAAATGATAAAAATTACGAAACAACTTTAAATGTAGTAGATACATTAGCACCAACATTAAAATTAAAAGAATTAACAACAACTTTAGGTGATAAATTTGAAATAAATTCTTTTGTAGAATCTTGCATTGATAATAGTGAAGAAGATTGCATTTTATCATATAAAGAAAATAAAAAATATACAAAGGTAGGAACTTATGATGTAACTATTATTGCTAAAGATAAGAGTGACAATGTAGCAGAAGAAACAACAAAACTAACTATCAAAAATAAAAAAAATACAAATGAAACTCAAACAAAGAATGACAATAAAACAAATAATAATAGTAATAAAGTGAAGTTTGTCAAAGAAGAAACTGAATCAGTAAAAGAAACAAAAGAATTAAAATATGGTACAATATTAAATTCATGGCACGTTAAAACATACAAGTTGTATAGCGATGGATCTAAAAAGATAGTTAATGAATATACACATTATGAAGTTGATGGTACTAATTTTAATGCCAAAACAAGTGATATGCTACCAGAAGCAATAGAAAATATGAATGTTTACAAAGGTATTGTAAACGACGTCGTAAAATATACTAATGAATTTAGAACCGAAGTTGGTAAAGAGCCATTAACACTTGATGAAACTTTAACAAAAGCTGCCATGGTAAGAGCCATTGAAATGGCTTACTCAGGTAAATTTAATCACGAAAGACCTGATGGAAACATGTGCTATTATATAATGCGTGATTTTGGACAGGATATTTATGGCGTTGGTGAGAATATAGCAAGTAGACAACGTAATGCCAAAGAAGTTTCATACGCGTGGAAAGGTTCTCAAGGCCATTACGAAAACATGATCAGTACATCATTTACTAGAATAGGTGTTGGTGTAATTAATTTTTATGGTACATATTATTGGGTTCAATTATTTCAATATTAAAAGACAAAATAAAAAAGGATATTGATACAATATCCTTTTAATAGTCATTTGGTAGCGAGAGGGAGATTCGAACTCTCGACCTGCCGGGTATGAAAAATAAGCCCTAAATTAAATTACCGTTTATTTTTTACCGTTTCCCTTATTAAATAAGGC
>CAKORY010000014.1 GCA_934101795.1 uncultured Bacilli bacterium | reverse complement strand
ACGAGAGGACCGGAATGGACATACCTCTGGTGTATCTGTTGTAACGCCAGTTGCAGTGCAGAGTAGCTATGTATGGACGGGATAACCGCTGAAAGCATCTAAGCGGGAAGCCTCCTCCAAGATGAATTTTCCCATTCTTCGTGAAGTAAGATTCCTTGTAGACGACAAGGTTGATAGGCTAGAGGTGGAAGCGTAGTGATACGTTGAGCTGACTAGTACTAATAGATCGAGGATTTAACTTAAACAATTATTCTAAATTAGATGAATTATATCATTGCATTATCGGGTTTTTTAAAGGACAAAATCCTTTATTGGTGACGATAGCTTAGGTGGTACACCTCTTCCCATCCCGAACAGAGAAGTTAAGACCTAATACGCCGAAAATAGTGTAATGCTAAGATAGGTAGTCGCCAATTTTTTTTTGCTTAAAAATAATTATTTATATAAAAATACAAATAAAATGTCAAATAACAATATAATACTTGTATTAATAATGAGTTTTACTTTATAATAGGAGTAGGTGATTAGAAATGGATTATAAATACACATCAAGATCAGTTGATGATACAATAAGAATTGCTCAAGATATTGAAAGCGAAAAATTTCCTAATATGGTAATTTGCTTATATGGTGAGCTAGGCAGTGGAAAAACTGTATTTACAAAGGGATTTGCAAGTGCAATGGCAATTGATGAAACTATAACAAGTCCAACATTTAATATTATAAAAGAATATACATCAGGAGAACTACCATTATATCATATGGACGTGTATCGTCTTGAAGAAACAGATGAATCAATAGGTTTTAATGACTATTTTAATAAAGGCGGAGTTACTATCATTGAATGGGCTGATATTATTAAAGATAAACTTCCAGAAAAAAGATTAGATATTAAATTTAAACTAATAGATGAGGATACTAGAGTACTTGTATTCACGCCACATGGTGAAGAATATGAAGAAATATGTAGTGCAGTTTTATAATGAAAACTTTATTTATTGATACACATTTAAATGATATAATAGTAATATTACTTGATAATGGTAAACCTGTGGATAAACGAGAAGTTATTAACAAAAAAAATAATAGTGAATTTATATTTCCTGCTATAAAAGAATTAATAGAAGGTCAAAAATTAGATGAAATAATAGTAGTTAATGGTCCAGGCTCATTTACAGGTGTAAGACTTGGAGTTACGATAGCTAAAACACTTTCTTACACACTAAATATCCCAATTAAAACAATTTCATCATTAGAAGTATCGAGTATTAGTAACAGCACTAAAAAAGTATCTATAAGTGACGGTAACGGTTGTTATTTAGGAGAGTTTGATGATAATTGGAAACCAACCAAAGAATATATTTATGTTAATAATTCGGATTTTATCAACATGGAAAACAGCGGTGAATATATAGATAATTACAAAATAGATATTGAAAAAGTATATAAATTTTTAAAAAATGTTAATCCTGTTAACGTCCACAGTGTTAAACCGCTATATATAAAGAAAATTGGTGTTGAAATTGATAAGAAAAGCAATTAAATCTGATGTTGAAGCAATTAATAAATTAGGAAGCAAATTACATAATAATTTTAAAAATACTTATCATATAGAATCTGAAATTGATAGCAATTTAGCAATAGTAATGGTAGCTGAAGAAAATAATAATGTTGTTGGTTACCTATATGCTTTAGATTTTGAAGATAATATGGATTTATTAAGTATTTATGTTGATGAAAAATACAGATTAAATCACATAGGTTATAAACTATTAAATGAGCTCCAAAAAAAGTGTAAAGATGAAACTATAACATTAGAAGTATCAAGTACAAATATTGGGGCAATAGCATTATATAGAAAATGTGGTTTTAAAGAAGTTGGAATCAGGAAAAAATATTATAAAGATGCTGATGCCATAACTATGAAGTGGGGGATGTAAATGAAAGATATAAACATTTTAGCAATTGAAACTTCTTGTGATGAAACAAGTATAGCTATTGTTAGAAATGGTCATGAAGTTGTAGCAATGACAATTTTAACTCAAATGTATACACATGCAAATTTTGGTGGCGTAGTACCAGAAATAGCTTCTCGTATGCATACCGAAAATATAACCATTGTTCTAGAAGAAACTCTAAAAAAAGCCAATATGACAGTAAAAGATGTTGATGCAATAGCAGTTACTCAAAAACCAGGACTATTAGGTTCCCTTCTAGTAGGTATAGAATTTGCCAAAGTTTTAAGTTATGTTTATAACAAACCTTTAATAGCTGTAAATCACCTAATTGGTCATATTTATGCAAACGCTATTAATAATGAGCTAGAGTTTCCATTACTTGCTTTAGTAGTAAGTGGAGGCCATACAGAACTTGTTGTAATGAAAGATGACTATGATTTTGAGTTCTTAGGTGGCACACTAGATGATGCAATAGGGGAAGCGTATGATAAAGTAGCAAGAATACTAGGGATACCTTATCCAGGTGGTCCAGGAATAGAAAAAAAAGCCTTAGAGGGAAAAGTTACATATGACTTTCCAAGACCAGTAATGGATAATACATACAATTTTAGTTATAGTGGACTAAAAAGTCGTATAATAAATGTCGTACATAACGAAAAACAACGTGGTAATATGATTAGAGAAGCCGATTTAGCGGCTAGTTTTCAATACGTTGCAATAGATGAACTAGCAAGGAAAACAGATTTAGCTTTGAAAAATACAGGCATAAAGCATGTTCTTGTAGCTGGTGGCGTGTCTGCTAACAAATATTTAAGAAGTGAAATTAATAAAGTTGCAGAAAAAAACGGTGCAAAATTAAGTATTCCAGAGTTTATTTATTGTACAGATAATGCTGCAATGATTGGGGCAGCAGCATACCCACTTTATTTAAAAAAAGAGTTTGCGGATTATTCACTAAATGGTGAATCTCAAGCAGATGTTTGTTAAGGAGAAATATGGACAGAAATATAATAAAAATAGAGTATTTTTTTCAATTAGACACATTAATAAAAGAAATAGTAAGCGAATTATTTCCAAACATTTTAAATCCAAATAATATTGATGAATTAGAATCATATGAAAAAAAATTATTAAGTTCATTAGATAGAATAGAAATATCATTTGATAGAATAACTAAACTATTAGACCTTAATGAAAATATAAATAATCTAATAAGCCAATTATTTGAAAATTATAGAAGAAAAATAAAAAATTGCCCATTAGAATATGATAATCTTAAAGAAATATTTTTACAAATATTTGTTAATATGGATTTGGAACTAACACATAAAGTAAATGAAGAACTAATAGGTTACTCCATTAATAAAAATCTATTTATGCTCATGCTTCAAGTTACGTCCATAACAGAATTATTACATGTACTACATTCGTATGTAGTTAATAATGAAGAAATAATGCAAAGTTGTGGTCTATTGAATTCAAATGATACAATCAAACTATATGGCAAAAAAACAAATATATCACAAGTAATTTTTGATAATTTAAAAAAAGGCTTAAATAGTTCTGAAATAACCATTTTATCTATAAATGATAATCATATAATTATAATGCTTAGAGACTATGGACATGCTACAACTATTGATATAAATATTAATGAAGATGTTGCATGGATTAATTATTTTATTCCTAAAATTTGTAATTATTTAATGGTTCAAAGTCTACCCGGAGTAAGTGACATAAATGAAAATTCAAAATGGGCGAAAGGAACAATAATGGTTAATGTAAAAGAACTAGGAAATTATTTAAATGATTTTATAAAAAAAATACCAACTGATGATGATATGTTTAAAATTGGTGGCCTAGCTTATGATTTTGCAAAAAAGAATGGATTGAGCAAGTGAAATTGTTGCTAAAATATAGACAAAATATCAATAATTTGCTATAATGTTCAATACATGGGGAAGCAATGGTTTCGACATGTATTACTAGGCATGACTGCAAGTGGTCGGCATACCTTAAGTGCACAATTAAAATTAAATGACGAAACTAATTATGGTTTCGCTCCTGCTTTTGCCTAATTAATAGGATAAGGGAGCACTTCTATTCAATTTCTCTTATAGGTTGAACTAGGGGTTAATAAATATAAGATATAATATATTATTTGTTTAGGATACTATATAGAATTTTTACTAGACTTACTAACTAATCGGTTAGTGTAGAGCCACTTTAGTTAGGAAATTTAAATCTACCTAAACTTGTAGATGTTATGATATAGGGTATATTGGACAGGAGTTCAAGCCTCCTCTTCTCCACCAAATTGATATCAAAAGCCTTTTTAAGGGCTTTTTATTTTTCTAAAATATCATTAATCTTTATAACCTAAAATTATTACCTACATGAATTGAAAAAATAAAAAACAATACAAATTATCTCTTTTTGCTTGATAAAACATAAAATTTGTTTTCAAACTGAAAAAAACATGATATTATTATATATAGGGTCATTTCCTTATACATGGGGTGGAAGTATGAATAAACCATATGCGTATTACGAACACAAAAAATTAAAAAGTTTTAAAGAACTTCTTGAATTTAATTATAAAAAAAATAAAGACTCTACAGCCTTTATCTTTAAAAATGCAAAAAGAGAAACCATTAACAAAACTTATGAAGATTTTTATAATGATGTAATCACTATGTCGAACTATTTAAGCAACACATACAAAGGAAAACATATAGCTTTAATTGGTGAAAATTCCTACAACTACCTAGTATTATTCTTTAGTATTATAATTAGTCAAAATATAGCAGTAGTAATTGATAAAGACATGGATGAACAAAAAATTAATGAACTACTTAAGAAAAGTGATAGCAAAATAATTTATTATTCACCAGATTATACAGATATAGATAATATTACAAAAAAATATAAAAGTTTTTCCATTAATGATATAGAAGAAACTATTAATAAAAATAAATATGAGTTTAAAGATAACAAAATAAAAAATAAAGAACGAGTAATCTTTTTTACATCAGGAACAACTGGCAGCAGCAAGGGAGTAATGTTAAGTGAAAAAAATATTTTAAGTGATATTTATGGTGCATGTAGTTTATTTAAACCAAATGGATTAGCATTTTCTTGTTTACCATTTCATCATGCTTTTGGCTTAATAACAAGTGTACTTAAACCTTTTTATTATGGTGTACCGGCATTTTTAAATCATAGTTTAAAAAATATTGTACCAGAAATGAAAGAAGCCAAACCAAACACAATGTTTGTAGTACCAGTTTTTATAGAGAATTTCTACAAGCAAATTTGGAAAAATGCAAGAAATATCAAAAAAGATAAAATATTAAAAGCAATGATAAATGTAAGCAATAGCTTGCTTAAAGTAGGGATTGATTTAAGAAAATATTTCTTTAAATCTATTCACGAAAGTTTTGGTGGTAACCTAGAATACATAATTTGTGGTGGGGCATTTCTTGATAAGAAGTATGTTAAATGGTTTAGAAGTATAGGAATTGAAATCTTAAATGGATATGGTATAACAGAATGTTCACCAGTTCTTGCTGTTAATAGAAATGAATACTACAAAGATGGTTCCGTTGGTCAAATAGTGCGTGGTGCAGACATAAAGATAGAAAATAACGAAATACTTGTTAAAGGTGATATCGTCATGCTTGGATATTACAAGGATGAAAAAGCAACTAAAGAAGCTATGCAACATGGATATTTTAACACCGGAGATTTTGGATATTTAGATAAAGATAACTTTTTATTCGTAACTGGAAGAAAAAAGAATTTAATTATATTAAGCAATGGAGAAAATATATCTCCGGAAGCAATCGAAGAAAAACTATCAAAGGATAAAGGTGTTTGCGAAGTAATAGTTTCTGAAAAAAATAATAAACTTATAGCAAGCATATATCCAAATGAAGAATATTTTGGAAACATCAGTTACTTTAATGGCCTTATATATAGATATAATAGCAAAGTACCAAAAAATCATCAAATTGCATTAGTAACACTTAGAAATGAAGAATTTCCAAAGAATAATAATAGAAAAATATTGAGAAACAAAGTAATGGAGGAAGAAAAGTGAAAGAAGAAATAATTAAAATAATTGCAGGTATTGCTGAAGTACCAGAAAAAAGTATTAATGAAAATACTAATTTACTAGCAGACTTAGACCTAGAATCTCTTGATCTAGTAACATTAATTTCAGAAATTGAAACTAAATATGAATTAGAAATACCCGACAAAGAAATAAAAAAAATACAAACAGTTGGTGATATTATTAATTACTTAAGTAGCCATGTATAAACTTTATCTTGAAAAAAATATATCATCAAAAGAGTTATTAACAAAAATTTTGAAAAAAGAAAACGCAGCAAATATTGAAATAGTCTATAATGAACATGGAAAGCCCTATTTAAAAAATAACGAATTATATTTTAATTTGAGTCATGATAGAAATATGACAGTTTTAGTAACTAGCAATCAAGAAATAGGTGTAGATATTGAGTATTTAACTTATAAACAAAGTGTAGTAAATAAATATTTCACGCCAACAGAACAAGAAATAATAAAAAAATCTAAGAATAAAGAGTATGATTTTACTAAAATTTGGGTAATGAAAGAATCTTATGTTAAAATGCTTGGCATAGGAATCTTATACGGCTTAGAAAAAGTCGATACTATTAAGTTAATAAAAAAGTTTGAAATAATAGACAAAGATGAGTATTTAATAGCTATATGTAGAAATGAGGTATAAAATGAACATATTATATTGCGGAGATTCTAATATCGTAGATGGTTTAATAATATCAATTTTATCTCTAATAAAACATGAAAAAGGTAATCTTAATATTTATGTTTTTAGTATGAATTATGAAAATAAACAAAGTATAAGTGAAAAAACAATAAAAAAACTAGATAAAATAGTTAAAGAAGTAAATAAAGATAGCTTTGTAAAATTAATTGATGTAGAAAAATTATTTTTAGAAGAAACACCAACATCAAATATAGATACATTATTTACACCATATTGCATGTTACGTCTTTATGCTGATTTAGTACCAGATATTCCCAGCAAAATATTATATTTAGATAATGATGTTGTAGCCAAAAGAAGTTTCAAAGATTTTTATGATATTGACAATAGCATGTATGAACTAGTTGGTGTCAGAGACTTTTATGGTCAATATTTCTACAGTAAAAACAAGATTAAAAAAGATTATTTAAATTCGGGTGTACTGCTTTTAAATTTAGATTTAATTAGGAAAAGTGGAAGTTTCAAGAAAGCACGTAAAATGTGTAGTACTAGAAAGATGCTTCTTCCTGATCAATCTGCATTAAATAAATATTGTAAACCAAAACTAATAGTTAAAAGAAAATACAATGAACAACATGCCATGAAAAAAGATACAGTGTTTAGACACTTTACTACAACTTTTAAGTTCTTTCCGTACTTTAGAACTCAAAAGGTAAAACCATGGAATATAGATAGGCTTCATGATATCTTAAAATGTCATGATTTTGATGATATCTTAGAAGAATATCAAAAACTGAAGGAGGATATAAATGAATAAAATAACAATACCAATATTTTATGCAATTGATGATGGTTACGCAAAATTTGTAGCAGTTTCCATTAAGTCATTAATTATGAATGCAAATAATAATTACAATTATGATATAAATGTGATTTATGAGAATTTAAGTGAAGAAAATGCCAAAAAATTAAAATCATTAGAAACTGATAATATAAAAATCATTTTAACGGAAATGAATCAAAACTTAAGTATGATAACAGATAAACTAGGAAATAGATTACGAGAATACACATTTACATTAACGATATTCTTTAGATTATTTATACCAGTTATGTTTCCAAAATATGACAAATGTATTTATATTGATGCCGATACAGTAATTCCCGATGACATATCTAGACTTTATAATGAAGATTTAGGTGATAATTATCTAGGTTGTATTGTTGATAAATCAACAAATGATAATGAAATACTAGCAAGTTATTTTGAAAAGGTCGTAGGTATTCCTCGTGATAAATACATTAATTCAGGGGTTTTACTTATGAATTCAAAGAAATTATGTGAATTAAAAATAGATGAAAAATTTTTAGATTTATATACAAAATATGGCTTTGATGTTATAGCACCTGACCAAGATTATATCAATTCTATGTGTTATGGACATATTAAGTATTTAAGTGACATTTATGATGCAATGCCTAATCCAAATAATAAAGAAGTGGAAAAACCAGTAATTATCCACTACAATTTATTCTTAAAACCATGGCAATATGAAAACGTTCAATACTATGATTATTTCTGGAAATATGCTGTTCTTACACCATTTTATAATGAAATATTAGAAATAAAAAATAGTTATACAGATGAGGATAGAAAAAAAGATAGTGAGTGGATGGACTTAATGGTATCTCGAGCAAAAAGTCTTGTGGGTACTAAAAACACCTTAAAAAATGTTTTTGAAAGTGGGAAAGAAACACGCCTATGATAATTGGAGGTAGTAAAAAGGAAGTTATAAACAATATAAAAAGAAATATTGAAAATAACGAACTTAATAAAAAAGTAGAAATCGGTGACCCAAATTTATCTGATGAAGAAATTCAAAAATATATAGATGATTATTTTAAAAATAAGAAAAAGTTAAGTTATTTTTTTAAAAATAAAATAGCAAACAAAACAGTAAAAAAAATAAGTAAGGAATTATACCCTGACATTATAATTAATGGTTTAGAAAAACTGGATTCGGCTGATTTATCTAAAGGTGCAATTATAACAAGCAATCATTTTAATCCGCTGGATAGTTATAACGTCCGAAAAATAGTAGAAGAAAAATTACATAAAAAACTATACATCGTAGTGCAAGATACTAATCTAGCAATGCCAGGTTTTTTAGGTTTTTTATTTAATAACATTGAAATCATACCGTTATCAAAAAGTCCTAATTACATAATTAAAAAATTTATTCCCGAACTAAAAAAGATTTTAGCAAAAGGAAATATTGTTTTAATTTATCCAGAAGAAGAAATGTGGTTCAATTACAGACTTCCTCGGCCATGTAAGCGAGGTGCATATCAATTTGCCCATGAACTTGATGTACCAATTATCTCATGTTTTGTAAAAATTGTTGATACAAATATAACAGATAATGATGAATTTTATAAAGTAAAGTATGAAGTGAGCATTATAAAAGTTATTTATCCAGAAGTAAACGAAAATATTAAAAGTGACTCAAAAAAGATGGCTCAAACGGATTATGAAGCAAGAAAAAAAGCATACGAAGATGCTTACAATAAGAAATTAAACTATGAGTTTGATAAAAGTGATATAGCAGGTTGGAAAGATATTTAATTATCTTTCTTTTTATATGTTACATATTCTATATTAGAATTTTTGCTTCTTTCCACCATTTTATCATGAACTAGCTTTTCTAATCTTTTTACTTTTTCTTTTTTACTTAAATTTTCATCACATACAAAAGGTCCATCAACATAAATAACAATCTTTGGTCTTTTAAAAAAAATGTTTTTTTGATAAGTTGTTGTGGCACAGTATACTTCCTTTTCATCTTCCACAGCAAGCTGAAAACTACTTGTATTAAAAGGTCTGATTTTAGTATAATATGGCCAAACATGAGCTTCGGGATACACCACGATTGGATTTTTTTTGCCATAGTATTTAAGTGCTTTTCTAAATTTTAACATATCATGAATTCCATCAGGTATAACAATGGCACCTAATGCGGGAAGTAATTTACCTAAAATAGGTATTCCCAAGTTTGCTTTATTAACAATATAATAAGGTCTTTTATATCTAGTAATAATTGGTGGCACAAAAGCATCACCCATTTCTTGCGTATGATTAATATATAAATAATAATTACATTTACCTTTCAAAACTCTTCTATTTTTAATACTTATATGTAAAAATAACTTAGAATAAATGATACTAAAAATAAAGAAAATATAATACAAAATATATGAAACAATTTTATAAAATGCGCTTTTATGTATCCATTTATAGTTTTCTTTTAAAACATATTCTTGATTTTTAGACATAACAACATCACTATCAAAATCATCATAATAATAAATTTTTTTCATAAATATCACAAAATAATTATATCATCAAAATCTTTCTATGACAAATGCACTTTAAGAAAATGGACAAGTTCATATAATGTAGTAGAGGTGAAGAAAAATGAATTATCTAACTTACCCACTTAAAATAATGAATATAACGCAGGGCTATGATGATAATTTTACTCACAAAAGACATAGTGAAGGAGACTTAAAAGATTACCCAATAGATGATGCATGTGGAAGTGGTAACAACAGTTACTTTTACTGTCCATGTGATGAAATGGTAGTAAAAAAGGTTTATGGTGTAGGGCTTAGGGCATCAAATACAATATGGCTTGAAAGTACAAGTCCGGTAGTTACTCCAACATTTACAGATTTTGTAACCATGATGATAGTGCATCCCGAAGATAAAGATTTAAGAAATATTTATAAAGGTAAAATCTATAAACGTGGACAAGTTTTATTTCCAAAAGGGGCAGATGGATTTGCAACAGGTCCACACTTTCATATAACACTTGGACGTGGCAAAATGTTAGGTTCTGGTTGGTCAAAGAATAATCTTGGATTATGGATTTTAAAAACAACAGAATATAATATTAAACCAGAACAAGGCATGTTTATTGATAAAAATTTTACAACAGTAAAAAATAATAGAAGTTTAAATTTCATAGACTTAACAAATGAACCAGTTGTAAACAATACTTATTATACAACAGCTAATTTAAATGTTAGATATGGTCCAAGTAGTACATATAAATTTGTTAACTTACTTGCCAAAAATACAAAAATAAAAGTTTTAGAAATTAATAACGGTTGGGCAAAACTAAGTGATAAAGAGTATGTATCAAGTATATATTTAACAAAAGATAAGCCTAAACTATACTATGAATCAAAGAAAACAACCGCAGCTTTATTAAATGTAAGAAATAAACCAAATGGAAATATAATACTTTACAGAATACCCAAAAAAACGACAGTATCAGTAATTAAAGAAGAACATAACTGGACACAAATCTACAATAACCGTTGGGTATATAGTAAATATTTAAACTAACAATTGCCAAATTATAAAAAATATTATAAAATATAACTAGGTGATAATAATGGGACAAGTATATGATAAAGCATTAGAATTTAAACGTAAACATCCAGGTGGAATAGTATGGAATCTAAAAGATCATTGTGCAGTAGTTGAAAAACATTTAAATCCAGGTGAAGAAGTAGTATTTGCTTTCGCTGGTCAAAAAAATGAAAAATTTTATGAATTTTTTCAAACATGTGTAGTAGTTTTAACCAACAAAAGAATTTTAATTGGTCAAAAACGTGTTGTCTGGGGTTATTTCTTAAGTTCAATCACACCAGATTTATACAATGACTTATTAGTTTATCAAGGCCTTCTATGGGGGCAAATTAAAATTGATACTGTTAAAGAAGAAGTTACAATATCAAATTTACCAAAAAGTGGTCTAGATGAAATAGAAACAAATATAACGGAAATGATGATGGAAGAAAAACAAAAATATGGCTCAGTTGAAAACAAATAATATAAAAAAATTAAGAAATTTAATCATATTTTTAATATTAATATTCGTTATATTTCTTTTTTTCTTAAATTTTAAACATAGCTATACATTAAAGTACAAAATAAATGATATTGATGTAACAGAAAAGTATCATAAAAAAGAAAAATACTATTCATTTTTAATTAGTTATGAAGACAAAGATTATGAAGTAATAAGTTTTGATAAATATACTAGCAAAAGAAAGTTAATCCGAGATATCAAAGTAAACAAGCTAGACGAAAATACATGTTTATCTTTTGAAATCTCTAAAATATCTTTATATGATGTATGTAGTAATGAAGATAACTTCTATTATCCACATGAAGAAACAACTTTTAAAGAAAACTCAAATTATAAAAACATTAAAATAGATAATCTTAATAACAATACCTTCTTTTTATGGAATTATCACGAATTTATTTATTTAAGTAACAAAAAAACCACTAGTATTAAACTTTTTGATAAAGATATTTATAACTTAAATCTTATTTATCAACATGATAAATATTTAATTATTCCAAACTATAATGAAAATTATAAATTTACAAAAGTATACTTACTAAACAAAGAAAATGGCAAAACAAAAGATTTTAAATTACGTTATGATGTTTACTTCGATAGTTACTTTTTAGGTAGCTACAAAGATAAAGTGTATTTGTATGACTATAAAAATGAGTTAGAGTATTATTTTGACTTAAAGAAATATGATATTTATAAGACAAAATATCAAATAATAAAGAATGGCAAATGGGAAAAAGTTACCAATCAAAAATTAAAAAATAATAAATTAAAATTTACTCAGGATAGTATATTTAATTATACATTAAAAGATGATAAGTTATATGCAAATGATAATTATTTAGTAACAAATCTTTCTGTAAACAAAATAATAAAAACAGAAAATTTAGATGTTTATTATATATCAAAAGACACCTTATATCATTTTAATCCTATAAATGGAGAAACACCATTGCTTAAATATAGTGAATGGGAATTTAATAATAGTAATATGATATTTATCTTTTAACCAAATAAAAAATTAAACATACTTTATACTAGGGTGATATTATGTACAATAAATATTTAGTAAAAGAAGGGGAAAATATCAAAACTTTAGCTAGTAAATTTGGGGTTTCTCCAGAAGAATTAATTAGAATAAACAACTTATATTATGGTGAAAGTCTAAGAGCAGGACAAGAGTTAATAGTACCAAAGAACGAAGAAAAATATTTTAATACGTATGTTATAGAAAGTGGAGATTCACTTTATAAAATTGCAGAAAAATACAACATAAATCCTACATTGCTTGCAGCTTTAAACGGACTTGAAATGGAAGATTATATATATCCTGGTCAAGAACTTTTGATACCCAAAAATAACTATAGTTACTACATAACAGCAGAAGGTGATACAATAGATACAGTAAGTAAAGTTTTCAAAATATCAAAATTAGACTTACTTAATCAAAATGAAACAATATATTTACTAAAAGACCAAATATTAGTAGCAAAATCTTAGAAACAACTTTACAAAAGGTTGTTTTTTTTGGTAAAATTATGCTAGTAAAGGGCTTGATATTATGATATTAAAAAAACCATATGCATTTTTAATTAAAAACTTTCGTAAAATACACATTTTGTTAACAATATTAACAAGCTTTATTATATTTAAAACACACCAATTAATTGTATTTTTCCGTGACTACATTGCAAATAATTACAGTGTTACTGTAACAGATAATTTAGTAAGTACAACTATAAGTCCATGGCTTTATATTTCAATAATTGTAACTATTCTCGTATTAGTAGCAGTCTACATACTACTCAAAACTAAAAAGAAACCAACAAAAATGTATTTTTTTACAATTCTCTATTATATGATTCTACTTATATTCATAATAATAGCAGCAGTTTTAATTGGTAATTTATCTGATGGCTTATGGCCTGCTGCAAGTGCTAGAACTTACAGAGATTTTGCTAACATAATATATTATCCATCATATTTTTTCTGTTTACTTATGTTTATCAGAAGTTTAGGTTTTGATGTTAAAAAGTTTAATTTTAAAAGTGATTTAAAAGAACTAGAAATAACTGATAAAGATAGTGAAGAAATAGAACTAAATTTGAATTTTCAAACCTTTAAAGCAGAAAGAACAATAAGAAGATTCATCAGAGAATTAAAATATTACTATTTAGAAAATAAAAAAGTTATATATATAATTGGTACTGCATTAGTTATAGTTTTAGGATTTTTAATTTATAAAAATACTGAAAAAATTAAATATACATACAGAGAAAATAAAACTTTTGCTTTAGATGGTTTAAGTTATAATATCAAAGATAGTATGATTACTAATTTAGATCTAAAAGGAAATATTATTGATGATGATAAATATTATGTAGTTATCCGTTTTGAAGTAAAAAACATATCAACAAATGAAAAGAGAATAGATTATAGTAACTTTAAACTTTACTATGGAACTGAATACAAATATCCAGCACTAAACATGGGAAATTCATTTTTAGATTATGGAGACCCATACATGAATGATGTTATATATGCTAAAGAAACTAAAACATATATAATGGCATACGAAATAGACAAAAGATTTAAAAATAAGAAATTTAAAGTTACACTATACCGCGGACCATCATTAAAGAGTAAAGAGTTTTTAGCAAAAACAATTACAGTTAAACTTAAACCAACATTATATAATAAAACTGAAATAGTTAGAAATGCTAATCTTAATGAATCAATATCATTATCAGGAACATTATTAAAAAACACAACATTTAAAGTAAATAATCCAGTATTTACAAATAGATATGAATATAATTATCAAAGTTGTTATCAAAGTACATGTAGAACATATACAGATGTTGTAGTTTCAGATGTTTCATATCAAACTAAATTAATTTTAATAGTGCTTGACTATGAATTATCATTAGATAGTGATGCTTCATCTCATTCTAACGTTAATGGTATAGGTTCATTTGCAAGTAGTTTTTTAGAAATAGAATATGAAATTGATGGTGTTAAACAAAAATTAAGTGCAAGATATGCAAATCCAACTAGATTAAGAGACAAATTAGTTCTTGAAACAGATGGCATTGTATCCCAAGCAGAACATGTGAGTTTATTAGTTACTATTAGAAATAGAAGTTATTCAATTAAATTAAAATAAGTGTAGTATTTAATAGAAATATGATATATTTTTATTAGATAGGAAAAGGAGATTAAATGAAAAAAACAATATTACTAACACTACTCATTTTGTCTTTAAGTGGATGTCAAAAAGAAAATAAAAAACTATTAGTAGATGGATACGAAATATACCCAGTAGGAAGCACTGGGTGTAGTAATGAAACTTCATACTATATCGGTGATGAAAGAACCGTTTATCTAGCGTGTTATGAAGATATTAATCTTACTAAAGAAAACAAAAAAATTTCCTTAAGTGAATATCTAACACAAAATTCTTTGGATAGTTTCATAAGTAAGTTAGATAAAGAAACAAAAAGTACTACTTTAAAAGATGGTGGAACTAAAATATACAAAAGTGACGATTTAACCATAATTGTATGCAATAAAATGTTAGATAATAATAAAATGTCTAAAGACATTTATATTGGTAAAGGCTACAACAAAAATAATGATATTTGCGATGTATCATCCATAGATGGATGAAAGAGAAAAATAATCATAAAAAGGTAATAATAAAATATTATCTTTTTTTGTACCTAAAGTGCACCAAAAAAACAAAAAAAGCCCAAATATAGGGCTTTAATTTCTAAATTGGAGGAACCGACCAGATTCGAACTGGTGATCAAGGTGTTGCAGACCTACGCCTTAGCCACTTGGCTACGGTTCCATGTAAGTTAATTTTAATATAAATTTCACTATTTGTAAAGATAAATCTAATTAAAATTACATAATTACCATATATTTATACAATATTATATGCAATTTTAATTAAATTAATAAACAATAAAGGAGATTAAATGATCAATAATAATTTAAAATATTGTCGAGAAGAACTAGAACTAACTCAGAAAGAACTTGGTAATATACTAGGAGTTAGTATAACAACAATATCAAAATGGGAACTTGGTTATGACCCAATAACATTAAAAAGATTAGTAAAATTTTGTAATTTATATAATTATTCTTTAGATTAAAATTAAAAAAAATAAGAAATTTTTTAAAACTATCACAAGATAAATTTGCGGATAAGTGTAGTATGGCTCAGCCAACATATAGTCATTATGAAAATGGTATAAATTTAATATCTTCACAATATCTTCACTAAATATATATAATTGCTAAAATATATAATGTATCAATGGGTTGGCTAATAGGTAGAAAATAGTTTTAACTAAGTCGTATGTTCAATATATTCATTTCATCTAAATTGTCTAATTTTGACAAAAAAACTTTGATAGAATATTGCTATTTGTCGAATATTTGGTTATAATAAAAAAGAATAGATATAGGGAAGTGTGGTATGGATAGTAAGGTCAAAAAAAAGACTAGTCTAACAGAAATATTCAAGTTTATTTCAACCATTATCAGTTGGACTGTTTTTGTCTTGCTTTTAATTTGTGCTGCATTTTTAATTTATTACTTTATAGCAGTTAAAGTCTATGTAGCTAAAGGTAGTGGACATGAACCTAAATTTTCTCTTTATACAATTATAACCCCAAGTATGACTCCAAATATCAATGTTTATGATGTAGTAATAGATGTAAAAGTTGATAAACCAGAAGATATTAAAATAAATGATGTAATAACATTTTATTCAAGTATTCCAGGTGTTAGAAATGGTACTATAACCCACAGAGTTATCGCTATTAACAAAGATGTAAATGGAAAATATAAATATTTAACAAAAGGTGACTACAATCTAGTAGATGATGGCGCAGATGTAGAATTTGATAAAATCGTAGGTAAAGTAGCACTTAGAATACCTCAACTAGGAAGAGTACAATTTTTTATGGCTAGTAAACTTGGTTGGTTACTCGTAATTCTTCTTCCTGCATTATACATAATCTTAAAAGATATATTAAGAATAATTAAACTAAAAAATGAAACACCATCAAATAAATTTACAAAGTTTTTAAATAGACCTTTAATATCTTTTAAAAAGAAAAAGTTACTTCCATACACACCACTTAGTGAAAAAGAAAGTGGAGAGCAAAATGATAAAATAATATCAAAAGATGTATCAGAATTTGCAGCAAAATCAAATGAAAATGAAGTTTCAAAAACCAATTTTCAAAAATCTGAAATTAAGAACCAAGACTTGAAAACAATTTTACCAGCAGATGAAGAAAAAGAAAGTGAATTACCAAAATTATCCATAGAGTCAGAAGAAAATGTAATGGACTTTTATGAAGATGATGAAGATGATATAGACTTACCATCATTAAAATAATCAAAAATGTCAAGAATTTGACATTTTTTTGTAATATAAATTTGACTATAAAAATATAATATGATAAGATTATTCTAATTAAGGGAGGAATGCCTAAGCAAATATATATCAAAATCTTTTAATAATTTAATAAGGAGGAAATATGAAAAAAATTATTAAAAATTATAAGAGCACTTTGATATTGCTAGGTAGTGTAGTAATTGGTGCTATTTGTGGTTTAATCTTTAAAGAAAAAGCAGAAATAGTAAAGCCTCTAGGTGATTTATTCCTAAATCTTTTGCTAGTTATTATTGTTCCACTTATATTCTTTACAATAACTTCATCTATATCTAAGATGAATGAAAAAAAACGTTTAAGTAAAATATTAATAAGTACAATAGTAATATTTTTGATAACTTCAGTAGTAGCAGTTTTATTTGGTTTTTTAACAACAGCTAAAATAAATTTAGTAAACCCAGAAAATACTGAAGCTATAAAAGAAGTATTCGATAATACCGTTGAAGAAGGCATAGAATTAAACATTCTTGAAAGAACAGTTAGTGTTTTATCAACAAATTCATTTGTAAACCTTTTATCAACAAGTAATTTAGTTGCTTTAATAGTTATGTCTGTTTTATTTGGTATAGCTATCAATAAAGCTGGTGAAAAAGGTAAAAAAGTTGCAGAATTATTTGACTCATTTAGTGAAATAATGTATAAATTAATTGAAATTATAATGTATTATGCTCCAATAGGACTAGGATGTTACTTTGCTAGTTTAGTTGGAACTTTAGGAGGCACAATTGCTGTAGGTTTCTTAAAAACGTTTATAGTGTATACTTTAGTATGTTTAGTATTTATGGCAGTTTTCTATACTTTATACGCGTTTATTGCCGGAGGATTCAATGCTGTTAAAGCATTTTGGACAAATATAATTCCATCAGCATTAACAAGTATTGGAACATGCTCATCAGCAGCAAGCGTACCAATAAACATTGAATGTACAAAGAAAATGGGGGTTCCAAACGATATAGCAGAAACAACAGTATCACTTGGTACAAGTTTTCACAAAGATGGTTCATGTATAGGTAGTGTCTTTAAAATAATGTTCTTAGTTAGCTTATTTGGAACATCACTATCAACATTTGGAGATATTTCTAAAGTATTAGGAATTGCTTTACTAGCTACGCTTTTAGTAACAGCAGTACCAATTGGTGGAGGAACAATCAGCGAAATGTTAATTCTTACTATGATGAATTATAATGTAGCAGCCTTACCAATTTTAACAATCGTAGCAACAATTATTGATGCTCCAGCAACACTACTTAATGTGGTTGGTGACTCAGCATCAGCTATGATGGTTACTCGTATAGTTGAAGGCAAAGATTGGATAAACAAAAAGAATAATAAGCAAGAAAAATAAAGATTAAACGATAAGGAAGCTCATAAAGCTTCTTTTTAAATACATTTAAATACAGCTAAATACGAATTTACTTGATACTTTTGTGAAAATTAACAAAAACTACTTTATTAGAAAGTATGAGTATGTTATAATAGAAACATAAGTTACCATAGGTTACTTAATCGTGAGGTGATAAAATGCCAGCAGTACTTGAACTATCGAAAGATAGAATTGTAAAAATTGCAGTAAAAATGGTAAATGAGAGTGGCTGGGACAGTATTAATGCCAGAAGTCTAGCAACACGCCTTAAGGTATCTACCAAACCATTATATCGTATTTACGAAAATATGGACGAAATTAAAGAAGATATTTACAAAGAAATATCACGTCAATATGATGAATTTTTAACAAGTAGAATAGATAGTAAAAAAGCACTATTAACACTATGTATTGCCTATGTTGAATTTGCTTTAGAATACAAAAATCTATTTGTAAGTTTATTTTTAAGTAATAATCTAAAATGGAAATCTATCGAAAACGTATTAGATGAAAAATGGAACCAAGGGACAATTATCAATTTAGTTAACAAGCACGGTTATAGTTTTGAAGAAGCAAAAAACTTATTTATGAATATGTGGTTGTATGCTAATGGCTTAGCTACTTTAATTGCTACAAATGACATAACAATGGACGAACAAGAAGTGCTTATAAGACTCGTTAAGTACTACAAAATACTTGTTAAAGGTGAATAAATGAAAAAAGTAGAAATAAAACCAAATAATGTAAGCATAGATAGAATTGAAGAAAAATGCTTAAATTGTGGTATGTGTAAAAAAACATGTGAAAAAATTAACGGACTTGATGGTGATTGTATAAACTGTGGACAATGCATATTAACATGTCCAAGTGGAGCCCTTATACCTAAATTTGATTATAAAAAAGTTTTAAATTATATAAATGATACAGATTATATCATAGTTGCTTTTACAGCCCCAGCAGTACGTGTAGCAATTGGTGATGAATTTGGTTTTGAAAGCGGAGCATTTCTGGAAGGTAAAATGGTATCGGCATTAAAAAACATAGGTTTTGATTATGTCTTTGATACAACTTTTGGGGCAGATTTAACTATTATGGAAGAAGCAAATGAACTAGTTAGTAGATTAAAACACAAACAAAAGCCATTATTTACAAGTTGTTGTCCATCATGGGTTTTATACATGGAAAAATATCATCCTGAAGATTTAAATTTAGTAAGTACATGCAAAAGTCCAATATCTATGGAAGCAAGTATGATAAAAAGTTATTTTAGTGAAATGTATGATATTCCTAAAGACAAAATAATAACAGTTTCAATTGCACCATGCACATCAAAGAAAAACGAAAGGTTAATTCACCCTGAAACAGATGTATCACTTACAACTAGAGAACTTGCAATGATGATTAGAGAAACAAACACTGATTTCAAAAATTTAAAAGATACAGAATTTGATTCATTAATGGGTTCATCTTCATCAAGTGGCCTTATTTTTGGAACATCTGGTGGAGTAACTGAAGCAGTGCTCAGAACTGCATATTACATGATTAATAGCAAAATGGCTCCCCCAAAGTTTTATGATTTAGAAGAAATACGTGGAGAAGAAACTATTAAAAGAGCAACTGTTGACTTAGGAAAATATTATCTTAAAGTAGCAGCAGTTAGTACAATCAAAATTGCAAGTGAAAATTATGAAAAGTTAAAAACTTTTGACTTTGTAGAAGTTATGGCTTGTCCTGGGGGATGCATAGGTGGTGCTGGACAGCCTTTAAGTACCATTAAAGATATGCTAGAAATAAGAAGTAAAAGAAGAGAAAGTATGTATAATATGGATAGAGTAGCACAAAATAGGGAGGCTTATAAAAATCCTAAAGTTCAAGATGCCTATATTTCTTATTTGAGTAAAAATGATGTAGACTTACATACAGAGTATTACGCAAAAAAAAGTATAAAATCTTAATTTACATTTTAAAATATACATGGTAAAATATACACATAGGAGGAAGAAATGAAGAAGTATATAGTATTATTAGTTAGTATTTTTGGAGTTCTATTTGCATCAAATGTTAAAGCTGAAAAAATAGAATTACCAAAAAAGACAGACCACGAAATAGTAAAAGTTTATTTATTTAGAGGAGCTGGATGTTCACATTGTTACGATTTTTTATCATATTTTTCAGATAAGTTTAAAGATTATGAAGATTATTTTCAAATTGCTGCATATGAATCTTGGAATAATTCTACAAACCAAAAACTTATGTTAGCAGTTAAAAAATTAGTTGGAGAAAGCGAAGATGCGAGTGTTCCATTTATTGTAATTGGTAACGATTATAAATTAATGGGATTTGGTGCAAATTCTGGAGAAGAAATAATTAAAGCCGCTCTAAAAGCATATCAAGATAAAAATTATACTGATATAGTTAAAAAAGCTATAAAAGATAATAATTTAACGCCAACAGATGAAACTATTGCTCAAGCTGCAAATGAAGAAGGTATTTCTGTAAAAGAAGAATACACAACAACGGATATCAATAATACCTACAAAGATCAAAAAGCAGAAAAAAAATCTGATGGAGTAATAGTAGGAATAGTATTTGCAGTAATTTTATTAGGCTTTGGTGGCTTAGTAATTATCTCTAGAAAGTAGGTATAATGAAGAAGTTTTTAGTAGTATTAATTACAATATTAAGTATACTTTTAGTGCCATCTGTAGAAGCTAAAATTAACTTACCAGAAAAAACAGATCATGAAAAAGTAAAAGTTTATCTTTTTTGGAGTAGTACATGTTCAAATTGTCATAATTTAATGAAGTACTTTGCAAATAAGTATCAAGATTATACAGATTATTTTGAAATAGTAACATATCAAGTTAATAGTGACAAAAATAACTCAACTTTAGCAAGTACAATAGCTAAGCAAGTCGGAGAAAAACCAGGATATGTTCCACTAGTTATTATTGGTAATACTTATCATGTACTTGGCTGGGATGATTCTCTTGGAGAAACAATAATAAAAGAAGCATTAAAAGCTTATAAAGATGATAATTATACAGATATTGTAGCAAAAGAAATAAATGATAATAAACTTGAAGTAACAGAAAAAAGTTTTACAGCAGCATGTGACCTTGTAAATATAAAACATGGCGTAAGTGCTAAAGACAAAATAGATTCTAAATTTGTAATATGTTTTATAACAATTGTTGTAATACTTGGTATTGGTGGTTTAGTAGTATTATCAAGGAAAAAATAAGATAGCAGTTTCAAAAATGCTATCTTTTTAAATTCTATAAATATTTATTAACTAAATAATTTCTTGTACCATTTATATTTAAGTAATAGTCTTCAATAACCTCATTAACATCATTATTATATATAGAAATTGTAATTCTAACTGAATAACCTACAACTCCTTTACCAGAAGTATTAAGAATTGTACCAATGCTACTATTAATATAAATGCTTTTAACATTTAATTTAATTTTACCAAATTCTTTCTTAACTTTTTCTGTTTCACTTTTAATAAGTTCATTAATTGGAGCAAGTATTTCTTCATTTTGATATAAATTTAAATCTAATGCACATCCATTATCTGTTACATCAACAGCCATAGTAGAATTTTTATCATATTCGTTATTACCATAAGTACATTTAGTAGGTTTACTAGAACCTTTACCAATATTAAGTGTTGCACTAACTGGACTAGTTTTATTGCCAGATTCATCACTTGCAATTAGTTGAATAGTATAAGTTCCTTCACTTGTAAAACTTTCATAATTTAATTTTTCACCATTTTGATTAACTCCTGAATCATAAAATTCAACATTACATTCCTTATTACTATTATCCTTACAAGATTCTACAAAGTCTTTTGCATTATAAGTATCCCCAACAGAAATATTTACATCTTTTACCTTTAAAATTGGTGACTCTGTATCTACTACTTGAAGCTTAGCTTTATACTTCTTTTTATAAATAGTAATATTAACTTCATAAGTACCAACTTCATTAAAGTTAACTTTGCTATAATCAACTTTAATATCATTTTCTTTAACATTTTTTAATTCTTCAAAGAATAATGTTTTATCTATATCTTGATTATTTACTTCAATCGCAGCATCATCTCGTATATAAACAACTGCATCACTATGTTTATTGCCGCCGAATGTGCTGGCCATAACAGCAACAAAAATAAGTAAAAGTATGCCAACAATAGAACAAACTACAATTATAGAAGTAAAATTACTTTTATTTTTTTTTACTTTTTGATTAAAAAACTTTGCCATATAAAATCATTCCTATTCTTAGTTAATAATATCATATTTTTTAAAAACTTCCAATAAAAATAACAAAAATAACTAAATTTTCTTGTAAAATGTGTAAAAGTGTGGTATTATCGTTATTGCAAGTTTATATTTTTAATATAATTTGTTAAGTGGAGGGGATAACTTGCGGACTTGCCCTATAACCACTTACGCGAAAAAATTTTTATAGGAGGTGTTTTCGTGGCTAAAGAAGTCGTAAAGAAAATTAAATTACAAATCGAAGCTGGTAAAGCAACACCTGCACCACCAGTTGGTACAGTTTTAGGACCTGCTGGAATTAACTTAGGAGAATTTTGTACTAAGTTTAATGAAGCAAGTAGAGACAAAATGGGAGATATAGTTCCATGTGAAATTACCATCTATGATGACCGTTCATTTGACTTTGTTTTAAAAACTGCTCCAGCAGCATTCTTACTAAAGAAAGTTGCAAAAGTTAAAAGTGGTAGTAAGAAAGGTGCTAATGAAATCGTAGCTACAATTACTGAAAAGGAATTAAGAGAAATAGCTGAAACAAAAATGCCAGATTTAAATGCATATGATGTTGAAGCGGCTATGAACATTATTGCTGGTACTGCTCGTAACATGGGTATTGCAGTTAAAGGTTTCAATGATGCTGAACTTGAAGAACAAGCAGCTGAAGCAAAAGCAGAAGAAAAAGAACAAGCTAAACGTGAAGCAGAACTAGAAAAACTTGAAGAAGAAGCTAAAGAAATGGCTGAAGCAAGTGTTGAAGTTCCAACTCATGATGATTTAGAAAAATCTGAAGAAGAAACTGAAGAAAAATAATTAAAATAATAAAAATTGTCCGCTTAATGAACCACAGTTAGGAGGTAAACTATGAAAAAATATGGAAAAAAATATGTGGAAGCATCTAAAAACGTTGATAAAAACAAAGCATATGCTTTAGAAGATGCAATCAAATTAGTTAAAGAAACAAGCGTTACTAAATTTGATAGTACAGTTGATGTTGCAATTAAATTAAACATTGACCCTAAAAAATCTGACCAACAATTAAAAGGAGCTTTATCACTTCCAAATGGAACTGGTAAATCTAAAAAAGTTTTAGTTATAGCTAAAGGAGCATTTGCTGAAGAAGCTAAAAAAGCTGGAGCTGATTTTGTTGGGGAAAAAGATATGCTTGATAAAATCAAAAATGAAAACTGGTTTGACTTTGATGTTGTAGTTGCTACACCAGATATGATGCCAGAAGTTGGTAAAATTGGTAATATTCTTGGACCACGTAACTTAATGCCTAACCCTAAGACTGGAACAGTAACAACTAAAGTTGGTGCTATTGTTGAAGATCTTAAAAAAGGTATGGTTACATACAAGAATGATAAATTCGGTAATATCCACACTGTAATTGGTAAAGTTTCATTTGATGAAAAGAAATTAGCTGAAAATTTAACTTATGTTATCACAACAATTTCTAAAGCAAAACCACAAACAGTAAAAGGAACATTTATTGAAAACATTGCTATTTCAACAACTATGGGTCCTGGAATCAAGTTAGATAAAAATAGTTTTGACATTTAATTAAAAATGTAATATAATACGTATTAGAAAAAGCAAGAACCAAAGACAGTAGGCAAAAAAATAAGCCCTACCGAGGGGATACTTAAAACTACATGATAATTTTAAGCTTCCCTTGGGAAGCTTTTCTAATATAATAAGGAGGAGAATATGGCAAGCACAAAAATTCTTGAACAAAAGAAACTTGTTGTTGACGAAATTGTTAACAAATTAAAAACAAGTGAAAGTGTTATAATATTCCAATACCAAGGATTAACAGTTGAAGAACTTTCTGAATTAAGAAAAGAACTTAAAAATGTTGATTCAGAAGTAAGGGTTTATAAAAACACATTACTAAAAAGAGCTGCTGATGAATTAAATCTTAATTTAGATGAATTCTTAGAAGGTCCAAATGCAATTCTATTTGGTAAAGAATTACTTGAACCAATTAAAATTGTGTCAGAATTTGCTAAGAAACATGATAAATTAGATATCCGTGTAGGTGTTATCAGTGGAAATGTTGCAGATTTAGCTGTAATAAAAGAATATGCTACCATTCCATCAAGAGAAGGATTACTTACAATGCTTGCTGGTGGTATGATGCAATATGTTAAAGATTTAGCAATAGGATTAAATCTTTATGCCGAACAATTAGAAGGGAAGGAATAGAATATGGCAAAATTAAACAAAGAAGATTTTATAAGTGCATTAAAAGAAATGACAATTCTTGAAGTTAAAGAATTAGTTGACGCAATGAAAGAAGAATTTGGTGTTGATCCAATGGCTGTAGCTGTTGCTGCTGCTCCAGCTGCTGCTGCTGAAGAAGGACCAAAAACTAGAACAGTTGTATTAAAATCAGCTGGTGGAAACAAAATTGCAGTTATCAAAATCATTAAAGAAATTACTGGTTTAGGATTAGTTGAAGCTAAAGCTGTAGCTGACAACGGTGGAAATATTAAAGAAAATATTCCTGCTGAAGAAGCTGAAGCTATTAAGACTCAATTAACTGAAGCTGGTGCTGAAGTAGAATTAGTTTAATTCTAAAATTAAAACCACATTTGTGTGGTTTTTTGTTGCTTTTGAGTAAAATATTTAGTATAATGAATACATGAAGAGCATTCTTCATAAAATAAAAAAGGAACATTCGTAACTCGAATGTCTACCTATATTTAATGGTTTGACATTTGCCTACAGGTGAACTGAACCCCAAAAGTTGGACAGTTTATTTAATTAAATACTAATGGATTGTAATCTGTAATTAACAGGTGACAA
>CAKORY010000013.1 GCA_934101795.1 uncultured Bacilli bacterium | reverse complement strand
TTTCTTAAAATATATGCTATAGCATTTTTTAGCATTTTATCAACCTCCTATCTTCAGATTTTTTGCTTAAAAAAAGACATGACAAAGCTTTATTTATAATATCAGCCATATCTTTTATTTTTTGTTTAAAAATGTAGACATCCCAGGTAATTATATTATTTTTTTTGATTTTTGTCAATTAATCTAGCTAATTTATTTGCTGAAATCGGTAAATAATTAAAATAAAAGACAATTATTTATGATTTGCTTTTTTGATAACGCTTTTTATAATTATTTGATATTTCTTTATTTGTGAAAACTTTAAACGTTACCTCTCGAACTAATTTAGTATCTATCATTTTCGCATCCAAATATTTTACATCTAAATACTCAACTAACATATTGTATAATTTTTCAATTTCTTTATATATATTCATTGGAACAAAAACGCATTCACCTAACAAACATATTTTTCAAAATATTAAGTAATACTAAACAATCTACATCGTATTTTTTATGAATTATCAATTTTATCACCTCTAGTGTGATGTCAACTCTTAACAAAAATTATTACAAGTCAGATTTAAAAAAACAATAACAATTTTTACATAAAAAAACGATTTTTCCTTTATTTTATAAGGAAAAATCGGTATTTTCTTGGCACGGTAATCGAACGAGTTTCCAAATTACAATTTACCACTTATTAAATTTCCTTTGCTGTTTAAATTATACTATATATTTATAATTTTGACAACCTAGTTAGCAAAACTTTCACTAACTTTTTTTAATAAATTAGTTGGCTCTGTTAAGTATAAATATATAGTCTTTTCTTTTTCAATAACACTTTTTGGTTTTACTTTGATTATCTTAAATAATAATACATCTAAATAATAATCATAATCTTCTGATAATGTATATACCATTATCTTATGCTTTTTCTTTAATAATTCAATATATTCCAAAGCATCTTTTTCATGCTTCATTGTTGATATTGAAGCCTTATATACACCAGTACCAATTATTTTATCAACCATATTTCCATTAGTATAATCTAATAGTTCATTAACTTTATTTGGTTTTAATTTTAAATCTGTTATCTCAACAGATGTTATTTTATTTCTTGATGTCTTATATTCCTTAATTGTTATTTTATCTACATACTTTCCTATAAACTCACATTTTGTTTCATAAGATGTCATATTCCATAGTTCGTTTAAATCATTTTTAGTTAATGCTTTCCTTTTTTCTTCAATGATACTTTCATCTATTGCAAATCTTAACCTATGATCTAATCTACAATTATTAAAATCATTTGCTGTCTTTTTATCAGTTATATAATAGTTCTCACTAATCAAATTAGATAATTCAAATAGGTTATTTAACTCACTCATAAGAGCCTTTTCTATAAGTTCTTCTCTAATATATGTTCCACAGTCTTTGCACTTATAATAAAGGTAATCTTTCTTCATTTTATTTTTGCAACCATTACAAGCCATTATTCTTCCACATTTAGGACATACTAATCTTTGTATAAATAAATATCTTTTTGACCTATAATAATTTCTACCATTTCTAAATATCATATCTTGGCAGTCATTAAATAAATCTTCTGATACTATTTTAGGAACAACATTTTCTATTTCTATCGTTTCTTTATTATCTAAACTTTTTCTATATTCGTAAGTACCTATATAAGATTTATTATTTAATATGCAAGATATGGAACTATCAGTCCAACTCCTATATGTTATTTTTTCTTCATTTGTTTCTTTATCTTTTTTTATTGATGATATTACATTAGGATACTTTTCTTTTAATATATTTGATATTTGAAAATATGTTTTTCCACTCGCACAAAGTTCAAATATTTCTTTAACTATTTTTGCTTCATCTTCGTTTATAATCCATTCTTTAAGTTTTTTTCCATCTTCATCTAATTTTGTTTTATAACCAAGAGGAGGCTTACCACCAAAATGGCCTTTATTAACTGCACTTTCAACTCCGACCAATGTTCTTTCTTTTATTAGTTCTCTTTCAAATTGAGCAAATATACCTAATATACGAGCAAACATCATACCCGCTGCACCATTTGTATCTATCTTTTCACATAAGAACTCAATACCACAATTATATTTCTTTATCTCATTAAAGAAAGTTTCAAAATCAACTATACTACGACTTATTCTATCCATTTTAAAAGCCATTATTAAATTAAATCTCTTTTTCTTCATATCTTTAATCATTTGTTGATATGCTGGTCTATTTTCAGTAGACTTACCACTAATACCAGCATCAGTATATACTTTAAATACTTTATAATTATTTGCTTCACACATTGCTCTTAATCTTTTTTCTTGTTCTTCTAATGAATGACCTTCTCTGGCTTGGTCTGTTGTACTAACCCTTGTATATATAGCAACTAATTTTTCTTCATTATTCATCATTTTCACCACCTATCATATTAGGTAATAATGAAATAAATCTTAAAAGTATTTTTCCTACAGCATTTTTTGAATTGATATCTTCATTTAAACATATCAAATTACAATTATTATTTTCTAATAATTTAATAACCTTTTCAAGTTTAATAATTGATCTTCCTAATCTACTCATATCTCGTACTATTATGGTATCAAACATATTTTTCTTTAGGTCATTTAATAATTTATTATAATTTGGTCTATTATCATCTAAACCACTATAACCATTATCTATATATATTTTGTATATTTCATAATTGTTTTCATTACAGTAATTTTTTAATATTTCTTTTTGCTTTTTTATTTCAATTCGATTTTTACTTGCAACTCTACAATAAATTGCTACTTTTTTATTTTCCATTATTTCAATTCTCCTTTCAATTTTTCTTCTTCATCTTTTTCTTTATCAGCCGATGTTTCAAATAGTTTTACTTTCTTTGGAATTTTAACATTTGTATCTTTTGTTTTTGTATGCCTTTTAAATATTCGAAAGCCCATTAGTTTTTCCATTGTCACATAGACTTCTTCTTTTGTTTCAACATAATTACCATCTTTATCATAAATTGGAACATAATCATATCTAACATTACTTGCACCATATCTTTTTTTCCAGTCAATAGGAATTAAAGGTTTTGGCATTTTAACCTCAACATCATATAACTCTGGCACAAAAGCTAAACTTGGATGTATTCTTCTCATATTTTTATCTCCTTTATTTATTGCAAAAAGAAACTAATTAGTCGACTTTAAATATTTATAATTTCTCCTTGACTACTTGCATTTTATCATCAATTTATGATAAACTATTCCAAAATTGTCGTACATATTTAGCAAAAGTGTCCGACATAAAAAAGAAAGGGCAATAATTATGAACGAAAAAAGATATTTTGAGTTTGTAGAAAATGTAACTAATATTGGCAACGATGAATTACCATATATAACTTTTAATAAAAACGGAAGCATTTCATTACCTATATCAGAATATTTTAATTTCTTATCCTCAATTGAGGAAAAAGAATTACTAAACATTTTAAATTATTCTAAAAAATCAAAGAGTAAGTATTCTTTAATTGATAAAGATATTTGGTTAAAATATAAAATATATAATAATATTATAGTAAGTCCTATTACTGAAATTATGAAAAAAGGTAATTATAAACCACAAAATGACATATTTATAAATTATAATTCTAATAGAAAAAATAAAGATTTAGAATTTTCAAAAGAATTATATGATAAACCTAAACCAAAGGCATTATTTGATACATTTAGTAATTTAAACTATGATAAAGAACCAACCATTTATATTCATAAAATATCAGAATATAGCAATAATATAGAATTACTTTATTTATTTCTAAATTGTTTATTCAATTCTAACCACAATAACTTATTCATTAAAAAATGCGACTGTTGTAAAAAATACTACTTAACAAATAAAAGAAATAAAAAGTATTGTAATAGAGAAAAAATAGTATGTGGCATAGAAACCGATTGCCTTAATTCACTTAATATTTTATATCAAAGTGCAAAATATATGAAAATTAGAAGAATGAAAGATAATCATTTATCAAAATATTATAAAACAAATGATGAAGAAAGTATTAACTATATAAATATGTTTATGATAAGTTATAATCAAGTCATAGATAATTGTAAAGAAAAAAGAAATATAGATGATAGCGACATTAAAGAAATTGAAAAACTTATTTCTTAACCATATTATAAAATGTGCTTGGTTTTAAACCTAATTGTTCTATTGCTTCTTTTGTCCTAATTTCTTTATTCTTCCATTTACTAACCACAATATCATAATTTTGTGGTTTTTCTATTGTTGGTCTACCAAACTTAATGCCTTTATTCATTGCTGTTGATATACCTTCTTTTTGTCTTTGTTTAATAAAAGTTCTTTCTTGCTCTGCAACATAAGATAATATTTGCAAAATTAAATCACTAATAAATGTGCCTAATAAATCTTTATTTTTAGTAGTATCTAATAAAGGCATATCTATAACTACAATATCAGCCTTTATATTTTTTGTAATATCTTTCCACTCATCAATAATCATATTATAATTCCTTCCAAGTCTATCAATACTTTTAATAACTAAAATATCATTTTCCCTTAATATATGTTTTAAGATGTTATATTGCTCTCTATCAAAATCTTTTCCACTTTGTTTATCTATATAAATATCTCTTTCATCAATACCATAATATTTAAATGCTACTATTTGTCTTTCTTCATTTTGTTCTTTGCTACTAACCCTTGCATAACCAAATATTTTGTTTTTCATAATATAAAACCTACCTTGCTAAATAATTGCTTGTTTCTCTATATATCTTATCAATGATGTCACAATCAAAAGTTTTATAGAAATCTACTATTATGTTTTTCTTCTTTAACTCATCAATAAAATTAGAACAAGCAATAGTATATGGAAAATCATCTTCATTTTCTTCAATCCCAGTCAATAGAGTATCAATATAATCATCACATACAGAAGATACTATTTTTCTTAATGCAAATCTTTCCATTTTATGCCACCTCCTTACCATATGAAGAATAATTATATGATACTTTCTTCGTTCTTAAAAGGCTTTTTCTTTAAAAAGGTTATGAATAACTTTTTACATATCCAAAAAAAGAAATAGGGACTTTATTACATAAAAAAGAGACTTAATTTCATATAAAATTAAATCTCCAATAAAGTGTACTTTTTTAAATATTATAATTTTATTTTCCTAATATTAACTCAATTATATAACTATCCCCAGCCCTAATAGATATAGGTTCTTCTAAATAATTATATTGAATAGTTATATTATCAGTTATATTTATTGAACTTCTATTATTATTTTTAGCATTAGACATTTGATTAGTTATTTCTTCTTCACTAATGTTGGAATTATATATTTTAATCATATCTTTTAAAATTAAATCATATGCAGAAACCTTTGATTTTCCATTATTAAATTCACAAGTTATTATATAACCTTTCTCGCTATGGTCATTTATTTTACAGTTTTCATCATTAAAATATAATTTTGCGATTGTATGATTTTTAGTCCATTCAACTTTATTTACTTTATTTGATGCATTTGAATTATATTTAATCACAAAATCCCTAATACTTTTTTCATTATCATAATAAGGGTTGCTCTCTTTGCTTCCAAATAATTCATTATATTGTTCATCGTTATTATCAGTTATTGCTTCCATATTATTGTTGTTTGAATTATCTGTATTATTTCCACTCTCAACATTTGAACACCCAGTAATAGTTAAAATCATTGTAATTATTAACAAATATAAACAGACTTTCCTTTTCATAATTCCTCCTCATAGTTCTATTATTATTTTTTTAATACTACATATTAAGAAAAATATTCTTTTCTAACCTTATCAAATGGCTCAATTATATTTTTTAATTCTATTAACCTAATTGCTATTAAACTTAAATTAAAAGTTCTATCATACCACTGCAATAATTCTTCCTTGCTTAAATTTGATGTATAATCTTCTTTATCTTTTCCATCTATATTATTATGTCTAATATTCAATTTGTTAAATGCCATAAATAAGTTTTGTTCTAAATCTTTATTTTTTTCTTTTATTTTTGAACGTTTTGGTTCTAAATATTTTGCTATGTTAAATAATATTTTTTGTTTTTCCTTAATATTATTAACAATTTTAAAATCATTATATTGCATAATTAAATTACTAATATCATTATCTTCAACTACTATTGCGGTACTTATTGCATCTGCATCATCTTTTACTAAAATTATTTTATAATCTTCTTCTTTATGTAAACAATAACCTAATTCTTTTAAAATATAAAGAATATTTCCAATTAACATCTCATCATTGAATTGTACAATATATATATTATCATCAGACATAAAATAATTCTTTTTCGCAAAAATTAAAAATTCTCGTATGTTTAAAATTAACTCACATAAATATAAGCAATCAGTAATAGGGTCTTTTCCGCAATCAGTATTTTGTTCTATTTCATCTAATATTTCTTTCAAGCTACATTTTGTGCCCCTATATTTCCACTTAAGAATATAATTATTAAATATCTGACCATAGGTATATGAATGATTTATTGAACCATCAATAAAATATTCTTCTAAAAACATTTTTTTAATTTTCTTATATTCTTTACTATAATCAATGTTTTTATTTAATATATCATAAATTGACCTAAACATAATTACATCACCAAGTAATATTATACCATTAAAAAATGCCTTTTGTTTAGGCATTTATATATATTTCTTTTATTTCTTCATTAGGTAATACCAATGTAAAATCAATATTATATTTACTAACTAAAATATTTAATCTTTCTATAAGTTGTTTCGCTATATCATTATGCTTATAACCATGTACCCCAGTACCTATACTCACACTAACAATATTTTTATAATCTTTTTCTTTCGCCGAAATAAAGATATTGTTATAACATTCTAATAATTCATTGATAGGTTCTTCGCTTTGATAGTATTTAGGACAATAAATATGTAAGATGTCTATACCAATATTAAAACCTGGGGTAAATCTAATTTCATTAACTTTCATATTAACTTTAAAATGTTCTCTACAATATTGCTCTAATAAATCCTTATCAGCCATTTTATATATTGCTCCACAAACACCACTACCATATCTCATATATTGATTTGCACTATTAACAATTAAATCTTTATTATCTAAATAATCAAATATATTTCCACATACAATATTTAATTTTCCCATATTTCAACACCATACTTATTATAACATTTAACTTTACTTATAATCATACCAATATTACCGATTATTTCGCCCATATTTCACCTTTAATATTAAATCAACATTATTTATCATTTTAATCATAAACTGACTAATTAAACAATTATTTAATAAATTAAACCTAAAAAGAAAAACCTAATAGTTTCCTATTAAGCTTTAATTTTCAAATGTTTTTAAAACTTGTCCGTTTCTATAATAATCAGTATCTGCATATCTAATACTTATAACTTTATTATTACTATCTAAATATAATATTACATTATCACTAAATGATGTTTTTATTCTATAACCTTTAGAGCCTTCTCCCTCAAAGCCATTTAAACTTTCATTATCTGCTTTCATATCTTCAAATTCATTTAAACCAACACTATCTAAAATGCTATCAATTTCTTTTGCTTCTTCCACTTCTACATTTGCAACTCTTTTGATAATATTAACTTCTTTACTATTACCACCACTTACTGACATAGCAATACCAATTATAATGAAGATAAAAATGAATATACCAATTATTATTCCAAATACACCTTTTAATTTCTTTGTATCTTTTAATACATTACCACATTTAGAACATTTATAATCTCCAAAGTTCACAACATTACCACATTTAGGACATTTTATTTCCTTTTTAGAACTATCTATTGCATAATTTAAACCTTTCATAAAACCATTACTTAAAATACCACTATTTGCATATACATTTATAACTTTATCTTCGCCATTTTCTTTATAATTTATTATTAAATAATCAATATTCTGTTCGATTTGCTTTTTTCCTATACCACTCAAACCACCTAATATTAAACCAATACCACCAAATAAAACATCTCCAACGATACCTCTTGCTATAACACTTTTATCTTTTTCTATCAATTCTTTATCACTTAATATAGCAACATTAACAATATCATTTAATGCAATATTTTTAATTGGTCTTTTCTTAATATCACATAGTTGTAATTCATAGTTAGTTAATTTTAATAAACAATTAGCACTTTCTTTAATATTTAACCCCTCATAATGTTTAACATTTAAAGTATAATAAACTTTTTCTTTCATTTAAGCCACCTCACTATACATAATTATATAATATTTTCACAAAATATACAATATCACTTATATAAATATAACTAATATTACTATCATTGAAATTTAATAATCTTAAAATTATATATAGGAGGATATCTTATGGAAAATAATTTAAAACAAATAAGAAATAACAAAAATCTTCTTCAAACAAAAGTTGCTATGGATTTAAACATAACCCAAGAAACAATATCTTCTTATGAAACGGGTAGGGTATTTCCAAGTTCTGATATGCTTATTAAATTAGCAGATTATTACAATACATCAATAGATTATATCCTATGTAGAACTAAATATGATATGCCTATAAATGACATTAAACCCAATAATATAACTGATGATGATTTTAGACTTTTAACTAAAATCAATAAACTATCTTCTATCAATAAAGCCAAAGCAGAAGCCTATATAGATGGTCTTAATGACTAATCATATATAGGCTTTTTTCTTTATTTACCGATTTAATCACTATATTTCAACCTTTACTTATTCAAACTATATAATAATACTCTAAATATATTATCTCTTTTATTTACCGATTAAACTATTTTTTTAAGATGATTATTATATATTCTATTATAAATATTATTGTCTTTTTATTATTGATGTTTATTATATGATAGTCTATATTTAATATTCATATTACCAAAACCCTTTATCTTCTTCGCAAAATCTTCTTTTTAAGCTTTCATTTTCCTGTACTTTATTATTTTTTATTCTTTCATAATTACTGGCTATCTTATTTAATTGAACTTGTTTCATAAACTTATCAACAACTTTTTTATCTTGGTCTTTTGATAAATCCCAATAAAAGTTTTTAATCTTATAATAGTTATCTTCAAGTTCTAATCTCTTTTTAGTTCCAATAGTTCTACAATATTTTAATGCTGTTCTTGCTTTCATATATGCCTTATATAAATCTTTTAGACTATAACCTTTTGGAATTCTTTCTTCGCCCGTATAATTATAATTACAAAATAACATTTCATCTGCTTGGTCTATAAAGTATTCAGCTTTATTTATATTTGTACCTTTCTTATATATTTTGCTTTTATCTTTTATTTTCCCATAGTCAAAAGGCTCTTTTTCTATTTTTAATTCATTCCAATTCTTATCAATATATTTTTTTAGTTCTTCTCTAAAAGAATACATAGGCTTTGATACTAATAAAATATGTAAATGCCATTTAACTTTTATATCTTCATTAACACTATAATATTTATCTATAACCTTACTAGGTCTACCAACTTTGCCATTATGTTCATAATATACTATTGTGCTATTACCCTTATTACTACTAACACAAATCATTGCTTCAGCCGACCAGCCTTTATTTGCTTTCTTCTTACAAGTATATCTAATAAACTCTTTTAATCTTTTAGCATATTTTATTGCCTCATCTTTATCTTTAAATCTCATATTCAAATCAAAACTAGAAATACCTAACTTACTCTTTGACATTATGCTACACCATCTTTCATAGCAGTTAATATCAAATCAAGTTCTTTCATCTTTATAGGCATTTCTCTATTATATAAAAACATATTATTCTCATCAAAATATAATACTATTATTTTCTTACCATTTAATTTAATATGAAATCTATGAGGCTCTATAAAACTAACATTAACTTTATCTAAATTGATAATCTTTCCTTGCTCGAATTCATACTTTGCATTATGAAAATCACAAGTTATCATTATTTTATTTTCAAATTTCTCATTTCTTTTTAACTCTATATAATCTTTTACCATAATTTCCTCCAATTTTATGGCAAATTAAAACACGGATAAATTATTCGTTTTCCGTGCTTTTATATAGTTTAAATCCAATTTTTTGGATTATTTCCAACAATGGCAGGGGCAGAGAGAATCGAACTCCCATCAAAAGTTTTGGAGACTCCTATGCTACCATTATACCATGCCCCTATTTCTTTTGGGAACAATTAGATTATATCATACTAATTTTTAAAATACTAGCTTTTTGTATTAAAACTTTTGAAAAAACATTTAAATTTAGCAGAGATTATATAAATCTCTGTTGTTATTTCTACATGTGTGAATAAATGCTTAAAAGCTTTATCTTTAATTGCATTCAAAAATTATCCTCCTTTAAATATTCCAAATTTCACCATAGCCATAACGACCATTACTATCATTTTCTAGTTCTTCACAATAATACATGTTATGGTTTGTTTTAATTAGAATACTTTTTTTCTTGAAGATAACTTCAACTAATTCTTCTTCACCATTTGTAATATAATCTAGTAAACTATCTATTTCATTAAATGATAAATTCTTTAACTTACTATAATTCACTTGTAAGCCTCCCTTCTCTGTACCTGTTAGAAAATAGATAGTCTATATAATATATATACCCAAATTACATGTAAACATCATACTAAATTTTAGTTTATAAGTTAATAAAAAAACTTATAGTTTTTGACCATAAGTTTATTTTTTACTTTTCTTTGCTTTCTTTTCAGCTTTTTCTTTAATTGTTTCTTTCTTAACTTTTTCTACCGGTTCTATTTCTACGTTGGTTACATTTGTTTCCACCACTTTAGTACCTGCTACAAAGTCATGAAGTCCGCGATTATCTTTTCTAAACATAATCATTATTAAGTTCATCATATATATTAAAGAACTTAACATACTTATTACATATGTTACATAATAGAAGTTAACCCCTTTAAAGATGTAAACAGCTCCAGTATTAAGTAAAGATAACCAAATGTTATTTAAAACTATTATTCTAAGAATATATTTCCAAAAGTTTACATCTTTGTCACTATTGCTTACTACTTTTAACTTCATTACCTTCTTACCAACAGTTTGACCTTTTAAAGCATATTGTAATACTCCGAAGTAAAGAACAAATATTGATGCAGAAATAATAGTGCTATATGTTCTATATTTATATACTTCATAATTAAGCTCTATTATTTCATCTTTATTTTCATCGCTAACTTCTTTGTTATCACCGATTACTTCAGTATATTTTTTGTATGTTTCATTGTATTTTTCTTTATATGGGTCAATTGGTAAAACACTAACTGCTTTAAATATTAATGAAATAATAACTATATCTATTACAAAAGCTATAATTCTTTTTAAACTTGTATCCATATTACCAACCTAATCTTTGTTTTCACCAATAATTCTTATTAAGTCAATAAAAATATTAATGAAATCTAAGTATAATTCTAAGGCACCATAAATAGCTAGGTTGTCTTCTGGAAGTCCACTTCCTTCAAGGGATTTAATCTTTTGAACATCAAATGCTGTAATACCTATAAATAAAAGTACACAGATAATACTTAGGGCAATTTCAAGACCATTGCTACCAATAAAAATGTTGATAACTGATACAATGATAACTGCTATTAAGCCCATCATTAAGTAAAATCCTAGCTTTGTTAAGTCTACATTTGTTTTATAGCCAATGAAAGCCATAACACCAAATATAACACTACTTACTAAGAATACCATCATTATACTTGCTATGTCATATACTACAAAGATACTTGAAAATGTTAGACCACTTACAAAAGCATATAGTATAAAACATATCTTGGCTGCTACTGGGCTCATCTTCATACATCTCCATGAAAGTACTATTACTAAAACAAATTCTAGAACTACAAACAACCAAAATGAACTTCCATTAAATATGTTTTCTAACATTCTTTCATTACTAGCTACACCAAATCCTGTAACAAATGTTACTAAAAGTCCAATACACATCCATAAGAATGATTTACTTATTAACTTATTATCTTCCATTTCTCATTCCTCCTTTTCTAAACATTGAATCGAAAATAACAAATATCTCCATCTTGCATTTCATATTCTTTACCTTCAACTCTAAGTTTTCCAGCTTCTTTAACAAGCTTTTCATCCCCACAAGCTTCTAAGTCTGAAAAACTCATTACTTCTGCTCTTATAAATCCACGTTCAAAATCGCTGTGGATAATTCCAGCACATTCTGGTGCTTTCATGCCAACTTTGAAGGTCCATGCTCTTACTTCATCAGAACCTGCGGTAAAGAAAGTGGCAAGGCCTAGTAAATTATATGTGGCAAAAATTAGTTTATCAAGACCACTATTTTTTATACCAACTTCTTGTAAAAATAAATTCTTTTCTTCATCTTCAAGTCCAGCTAAGTCTGCTTCTAATTTAGAACACATAACTATAACTCCAGAACCTTCACTTTCGGCATAATTCTTAACCATTTTTGAATATTCATTATCACCAACTGCTACATCATCTTCATTAACATTAGCAACATAAATAATTGGTTTTATTGTTAAGAAACTAAAATTCTTTAGTATTTTTCTTTCATCTTTATCAAATGATATTCTTCTTAGTGGTGTATTAGCTTCTAGCGCTGTTTTACATTTCTTTAAAACATTTACTTCTGCTAGTGCTTCTTTATCTTTAGTGGTAACAGCTTTCTTTTCTATTTTTTCTATTCTATTATTTATTACTTCTAAGTCAGCAAGTACTAACTCTATATTTATTACTTCGATATCCCCGATAGGGTCAACTTTACCAGTTACATGTGTTACATTCGGGTCACTAAAGCATCTTACGACTTCAACTATGGCATCACATTCTCTGATATGTGATAAAAATTTATTACCAAGACCTTCACCTTTTGATGCTCCAGCTACTAAACCAGCTATATCAGTAAACTCAAATGTAGTTGGTACGATACTTTTAGGTTTGTATAAATCTGCTAAATAATCTACTCTTTTATCAGGTACAAATACTATTCCTACATTTGGTTCTATTGTGGCAAATGGATAATTTGCTGCTAAAATATTTTGTTTTGTTATTGCATTAAATAATGTTGATTTTCCGACATTTGGTAAACCTACTATTCCTGCTTTTAATCCCATAATTTATGCCCCCAATCCTACAAATGTACCAATTCCTATTGGAAATTTAACTATATACCAAACAATAATAAATGCTAGGTATAGAGCAAATGTTACTCCAGCATATGGAAGTTGATACTTAATAGCTTCTTTCAAAGTAATTGGTTTATTACTTTGATTATAATTTTCTAAATATGCTAAATATACTACAAAATAGGCAAATACTGGTGTAAGTCCAAGTGTTACACTACTTCCAAGTCTAAAGACAAGCTCAGTAAATTCTGGTGATATACCGGCATTCATAAGTTTTATAATTACACCAGATACTATATCATAACTAAATAATACTGTGGGTTGTACAAGTGTTATTATACATGAAAATACAAATAACATTAGTAGCAATGGTAAACCCGCGAAATCACTATTTTGCATTACATTAGTTAAAGCTCCAGCTACAACATTACCTATATTTGATTGTTTAAATATGTTTATAAATGTTGATGCTGCAAATATCATAACTAGTACTTTACCAATGCCATTAAGTGAATGGCCTAGTCCATCAATAAATTCTTTATTATTATTTATTGTTCTAGCTCCAATTCCATAAAATAAACCAAGTATTACAAAGAATACTGCTACTACAAAGACAAAGCCATTACTAAAGAATGAATTATAACTAAATAATTTATCAATATATAAACTTTGACTATAATCTAGCAAATTACCTGAGAATGGTAAACCAGGTATAATATTATATATAAAGATTAGTAAATATATAAAGCCTGCGCCTAAAGAGAATAATAAACCTCTCATTTGTTTTCTAGTAAGCACTAATTCTTCTTCAATATCTTCTTCTAAAAATTCATATTTTGGCATTTTCTTTGCTATATAGTTTTCTGTTATATTTGTTATAACAAATGCAAGTATTATTATTAACATTATCATGGCAAATATAAAGCCCCAGCTAGATATTGTATAGTTTGCATTTATAATATGAACATTATCAAGTGTCATACTTATTAAACTAGAGTCATAGCTTGTTATGAATAAACTTAAGGCACTACCACATGTAAGGGCTGCAAATGTTGTTATTATTCCAATCATTGGATTTCTTTTACCGTATAGAAATAATAATGCTCCGAGTGGTACTAGTATAATATAAGATAAATCACCTACTAGACTTGCTAGTATTGATACAAGTACAAGCACAAAGGTAACAGTTGTTTTCTTTGCTTTTTTAGTCATTAATGTAATAATTGTTTTTAAGAATCCACTTTTAACCATTATACCTATACCTAGTAATATAATAATTAAATGAGTAAGTACTGCAAAATTAGCAAAATTGCTAACTGTACTTGTAAATATATATTTAAGTCCTCTTAGACTAAATAGAGAATTAATTGCTTCTGTTGTAACTTGAAAATCACCAGTAACGCTTGATATTTTATTAAATGTTGCTTGAACATTAAATAATCTAAGTATACCACTAGCTATAATAGTTATAAAACTTAAAACAAGAAGCATCATGACTGGATGTAATCCTAGTTTTTCTTTAGTTCGAAGTTTTTTCATTTACTATCACCTTTTTTAATTTTTTAATAAATTCTAATCTATCCATCATGATTTCTCTACCACAATTTTTACATTTTATTTTGATATCTGCACCATTTCTAGTTATTGTCCATAAATTTGTCTTGCAAGCATGTTCTTTTTTCATGATAACATCATCATTTAAATTAAAATCTTTATCCATCTATTCTTCCTCAACTTTAACATTCATTTTAGATAGTATCTCTTCTAATTCTTCAACCCCATCAAAATATATTTCTATTTTCTTTTTACTTACTCTTACTTTAGTATCTAAACTATCCATAATTATATTTTCATACATTCTATATTTATGGTCAAATCCTTTTTTACTTGAACTGGTCCCTTTTACTATTACATCACTTTTTACATCCTGACTTAGTCTTTCTAAGTCTCTTACAGACATATCTTCAGTTACTATTTTTTTAGCTAACTCATTTACTTTTTCTTCATCATCCATTTTAGATAATACTCTAGCATGTGACATACTTATAGCTTTCTTTTCTACTAATCTTTTTACATCATCAGGTAGTTTAAGTAAACCAAGTAAATTAGTTACATAAGTTCTACTTTTACCAAATTTACTTGCAAATTCTTCTTGAGTATATCCCTTTAATTTAATAATATTATTTATACTACTTGCTTCATCTATAGGATTTAAATCTTCTCTTTGTATATTTTCAATTAATGCTATTTCCATCATTTCTTGATCATCAAAATCTTTGATTATGGCAGGTATTTTTTTAAGACCTGCAATTTTAGCAGCTTTAGTTCTTCTTTCACCCGCTACTAGTTCATAACCTTTAATACTTTTCTTAACTATTATTGGTTGAACTACACCATATTGTTCTATAGATTTTGCAAGTTCATTTAAAGTTTCACTATCAAATGTTTTTCTAGGTTGATAAGGATTACTTCTTATTTCTTCAATATCTATTTCTGTTACATCTTTTTTGTTTTCTTCTACAACAGTATCTTCAAAGTTATCAAAATCAATAACATTATTAGAAAATAATTGTTCTAATCCTTTACCTAATGCCTTTTTCTTAGTTTCCATCTCTACTAACCACTTCCTTTGCTAAATTAGCATAAGCTTCCGTAGCTCTACTTAAAGGGTCATATTCATTAATTGGCTTACCATGGCTAGGGGCTTCTACTAATCTTACTAATCTAGGTATTATTGTATTAAATACTTTATCTTTAAAGTATTTTCTTATTTCTTCAATTACTTCAAGACCAATATTTGTTCTTCCATCAAGCATAGTTAAAAGTACTCCTTCAATTCTAAGATTAGGGTTCATACTTCCTTGGACCATGATAATGCTATTAAGTAGTTGTGTTATACCTTCAAGGGCAAAAAATTCACATTGTACAGGTATTATAACGCTATCAGATGCTACTAAAGCATTCATAGTACCTAGTCCTAGTGATGGTTGACAATCTATTATTATATAATCATAATTATCTTTTATTTCATCTAGTTTTAATTTTAATTGCATATTTTGACTAAATTCTTTATCTTCAAGCATCTTTTTAACAAATTCTACATCTACACCAGCTAGATTAATAGTTGATGGTATAATACTTAAATTATGAAATTTAGTTTTCTTAATTGCTTTTTTTACTTCACATTTACCAGTTATTAGTTCATATATATCATTTTTAAAATCATTAGATGTGAGTCCTAATCCAGTTGTGGCATTACTTTGAGGGTCCATGTCAATAAGAAGGGTTCTTTTACCCATTTTTCCTAAAGCAGCAGATAAATTTATACTAGTGGTAGTTTTTCCAACTCCCCCCTTTTGATTAACAAGTGATATAATTTTAGCCATAACAAGCACTTCCATTCTATACAACTTACGTACTACTTTATTTTATCAAATTATTAATTACTTGTCTATGATTTTAGAACAAAATTACAAAAAGAAAGTATATCAACTATACTTTCTTGTCGCACCCCGCGTGGGGCGGAAACTCCCGCCAACTATGCTAAACCAAAGGTTCTCACATCCCCATAATATATGGCTTATCTAATGTTCCTTCTCCATCTATTATGTACACAGAAGCCTCTAGATACAAGACTGGACGGCCGCCATGCCCATTGCGCGCGCTGTCATAGTACAGACAGTCACTGTAGTACAGACTGAACACATAGTTGCCGCTCGAAGAACTAGGCGCAATTGTCCATTCATGTCCTTTTCCCTATAACCAGCTTGTATTCCCTTTTTTGTATATTTATACACAATTTTATTAAAACAAATTTTAGATGGATTAGATTTTACACAAAATGGAATTATTCATAAGAATATAAATTAAATTCATCTAATATATCTAAATAATCTCTAATTGTTCTTTTCCTTGATAATTTTACATCAAAAAACTAAAGGGTAAACATTAACGTACCATTTTAAAAAAATGGTATTTTTTTAGTTTTTGTAAATATTTATTACATTTTTTTGAATTGCATTCAAATCTGGAATTAAATTCCGATTTTGTTTTTTTGGGAAAATATAAATTTCTTTAATCTCTACATGGAATGTTGAATGCATAGTGAAAATATAGATGTTAAAAAATAAAATATTCAAAAATTTATTAATCTTTGATAACAAAGAATGCCTATAAAACCTAAGCAAAACCAGTGTTTTTAAAATAATTGTCGAACCATGTCGATCGATTTTCCTTGACTTTTTTCATACCACTTTTGATACAATTTTTGCGAAAAGCGGACCCACTTTTATATCTTTCAGACAAAAATTACATTTTTGAGCAGAGTTGCAATGATTGTTGCCATTTTGTCAGGTATTAAAAAAATAGTGGAAAACCACTATTTTAAGAATAATACTAAAGATATTACAAAGAATAGAATTCCTAGAATTAGAGTTATTCTACTTATTACTAGTTCTAATCCTCTTTCTTTTTGGTGTCCGAATAGATTTTCGTTACCACCAGTTATAATTCCACCAGCATCACTAGCTTTATTTCCTTGTAAAAGAACTATAGCTATAAGTAATACAGATATTATAAGTAATACATTTTCTAACATTTTAACACATCCGTTTCATTAATAATCTATCACAAGTTTATGAACTTTGCAATAATTATTTGTCTTCTTCCTTCGTTTTTCTAGTTTTTTTCTTTGTTTCTTTAATTTCTTCAGTTTTTTCTTCCTTTTCGATTTCTTCAATTGGTTTGATTTCACCAGTAGCAACTATTGACTCAATTTGTTCTTTAGTAATTGTTTCATATTTCATTAATGCATCACTTAAAGCAAATATTAAATCTTTGTTTTCTCCAATTATTTTCTTAGCTTTTGCATAACAATCTTCGATTATCTTACGAACTTGTTCATCAATTTCTAATGCTACTTGGTCTGAAAAGTCTCTTGATTTAGCATAATCTCTTCCTAAGAAGACATTTTCACTCTTTTCTTCATATTGAACTGGACCTAAATCACTCATTCCATATTCAGTTACCATACTTCTTGCAATACGTGTTGCTTTTTTGAAGTCGTCACTTGCTCCGGTTGAAATTTCATTTAGGAACATTTCTTCACTTACACGTCCACCAAGTAAACCTGTAATTTGCGCAAGTAGTTCATCTTTAGTCATGACTGCAATTTTTTCTTCTTTCGGAAGCATCATTGTGTATCCACCAGCCATACCACGTGGTATAATTGTTATCTTATGAACTTCTTGAGCATCTTCAAGTTTTATACCAATTACGGCATGTCCTGCTTCGTGAATGGAAACAAGTTTCTTCTCTTTATCAGTTATTTTTCTTGTTGTTTTAGCTGGGCCAAGTAAAACTCTATCTGTTGCTTCATCTATTTCATCCATAGTAATTGCATTTTTATTACGACGAACTGTAAGAAGGGCAGCTTCATTTAGTAAGTTTTCAAGATCTGCTCCAGAAAAGCCTGGAGTACGTAAACTTAAATTACTTAAGTTAACATCTTTACCTAATGTTTTATTTTTAGCATGAACTTTTAAGATTTGTTCACGTTCATTAGCATCTGGTAGACTAACTGTTACTTGTCTATCGAAACGACCTGGACGAAGTAATGCTGGATCTAGAACGTCTGGTCTATTTGTAGCAGCTATGATGATAATACCTTCATTTTCACCAAAACCATCCATTTCAGTTAATAATTGGTTAAGTGTTTGTTCTCTTTCATCATGTCCACCGCCTAGACCTGTTCCTCTTTGACGACCAACGGCATCAATTTCATCTATAAAGATTAAACATGGTGCATTTCTTTTTGCTTCTTTGAACATATCACGAACACGTGATGCTCCGACCCCTACGAATAATTCCACAAAATCTGAACCACTTATAAAGAAGAATGGTACATTAGCTTCACCCGCAATAGCCTTAGCAAGTAATGTTTTACCTGTTCCTGGAGGGCCTACTAGTAGTACACCTTTAGGAATTCTGGCTCCCATCTTTTCAAACTTTTTAGGATTCTTTAAAAAGTCTATTAGCTCTTCAACTTCTTCTTTTTCTTCTTTTAAACCAGCTACATCTTTAAAGCTCTTTTTGTCATTTTCATTACTTAAACGGGCTTTACTTTTACCAAAATCCATTGAATTTTTATTTGAATTTGCTAGTTTAGTAAATAGAATATACATAATAACTACCATTAATACTAGAGGTAATACATTTACTAATATATAAAGAAAAATATTTTCTCCTGGATCGGAATTAGTATCATATTCTTTAATTTCATTTGTCTTAATTAATGTTAAAACTGAATCAAGTTCTGATCCAACTACTTTAGCTTGAAAACTTTCGCTTTTTTTGTAACCATCTAGTTTACCAGTGATTACATAAATACTTTCATTACTTTTCGGAGTTACTGTTATTTCAGTTACTTTTTTATTTTCAAGTTCTGAAATTAGTTCTCCAGTTTTTAGTTCATGAACTTTCGTACCTTGCAAGTTTAAAACACCAAGTACAATTGCAATTATACCTGCTAGAACTATATAAGGTAATATGTTCTTAAAACTATCATTTTTATTTGTTTTTACATTCATTTAATATATTCACCTTGCCTTACATCTTATTATTATATCATATTTTTGTGATTTGTCTTTAGAAAATTGTGATTTTTTTAAATTTGGCACCCATAAAACTGTATTTTTACTGTCAACTAGTATAGGGTAAGTACTTCTTTTATCTTTTGGAACTTTGCTATCTATAAAAATATCACTTATTTTTTTACTACCATTTAAGTTTTTTATTTTCATTTTATCACCTGGTAAAACGCCTCTTATTTTTAATGGAAGAGTTATTTCACTAGTATTAAGATAAATACACGAATTTGAGTTATCACCATCTTGACTATTATAATAAAAAATATAATCTTCTAATTTAATATCCTTATCAAGAACAATTTCATTAAGAACTTTATTTTCTTTTTTCTTAATATAGATTTTACCATAACTATTTACACCCATGTAATTATTATTTAAATCTATAGTTTTATTACTTTGATTATATAATTTCATTAAATTATTCATTTGATCATCTGAGACATCAAAATAATCTTTTCTTTGAATGTCTTTTATTAAAAGTTCTAAACATTTTCTTTTAATAAAATCTATTTCACTTGATACTTTGTTTATAACTATGGAGTTATCAACAATAAATTTTTTGTCTTTAATATAAGTATTAACAAAATTATCATATTCTATAAGTTCTTTAGAAAATTTTAAATATTTTTCATGAACTTTAGGATTTTCTTTCTTTAAAAAAGGTAAAACTATGTGTCTATATCTATTTCTAGTGTGTTTAAGTTCTTCATTAGTTTTATCTAGTCTATACGGAACATTATTTTCTTTTAAATAATTTATAATTTCATCTTTTGTAACACTTAAAAGTGGCCTTAGTGTTTTATAGTTTTCATTCTGAGATATTTCCTTAATCCCAATATATCCACTTAGGTTACTACCTCTAGTTAAACGCATTAAAATTGTTTCAATTAAATCATCACCATGGTGAGCTGTAAGAAGCGCACTAGCTTGATATTTTTTTATAATTTCATTAAAAAAGTTATATCTTCTCTTGCGGGCATCTTCTTCGGTAAAGTTCCCATTTATATAGTCTGTTATTTCAAGAAGTTCAAATGTTATGTTATTCTCTTTTGCATAGTTTTCTACCATCTTAGCTTCTTCTTCACTTTCACTTCTTAATTTATGGTTGACATGAGCAACGATTATATTTAGATTTAATTCATCTTTTAATTTTGTTACTAAATCAAGAAGACACATTGAGTCAGGGCCACCACTACAAGCTACAACTATAGATGCGTTTTTATCTAAATTTTCTTTTAAAAAATCAATAACCTTTTTCATCGCAACTCCTTTAAATTATATATAAGCATATCTTTTATATTGCCATCAAGTATTTTTTCTGGTTCATTGCTTTGATAGTTACTTCGATGGTCTTTGACCATTTTATATGGTTCTAAAATATAGCTTCTTATTTGACTTCCAAAGTTAATACTAAAAGTTTCTCCTTTTAAAGCATTTAATTTTGCTTGTTCTTTTTCAAATTCTAGCATATACAATTTATTTTTTAACATTTTCATGGCTTGTTCTTTGTTATTTAGCTGGCTTCTTTCATTTTGACAAGTAACTACTGTTTTTGTTGGTAAATGTGTAATACGTACCGCTGAGTTACTAGTGTTTACTGATTGGCCTCCAGCTCCACTTGAGTGATAAACATCTATTTTTAAATCTTCTTCTTTAATTTCAATGTTTATTTCTTTCTTGATTTCTGGCATAATGCTAACAGATGCAAATGAGGTGTGTCTACGAGCTCCGGCATCAAATGGGGAAATTCTAACTAAGCGATGTACGCCATCTTCTTTTTTTAAGTATCCATAAGCGTAGTCTCCACTTATTTTAAGAGTTATGCTTTTTATTCCTGCTTCATCACCTTTTTGCTCATCAACAATTTCCCATTTGTAACCTTCTTTTTCGCAAAATCTTTCATACATTCTAACTAGCATTGATGCCCAATCACATGACTCTGTTCCACCAGCTCCAGGATGAATTTCCAAATATGCATTTAAAATATCAAATTCACCACTTAAGGTAACGGATGTTTCTAACTCATTAATTTCATTTTCAAGTGTTGACAATTCATCACTTATTAACATGATTATTTCATCTTCATTTTCTTTAAGAAGTTCTAAATTATCATTAATGGTTTTTTTTAAATTATTATATAATGTAACTTCTTTTTTTAAATTAGATAATCTTTTGTTGATATCATTAGCTTTATCAACATTTTGCCAGAAGTCATCAGCTTTTTGTAAATCTTCTAATTTTTTTATTTCTTCTTCTTTTTTAGGTAAGTCAAAGATACCTCCCTACAGAAGCTAATTTTTCTTTATATTCATTTAATTTTGTTTGTAATTCTTCTTTCATTGAAATTTTCCTTTCAATGTTTATTTTACCATATTTTATATAATTATTCTAGTTATTGGAACAAAAAAAACTAAGTAACTTTTTGCTACTTAGTTTTGATTAGCTATTAATTAACAGATTTTTTTCTTTTAGCTATAATTGTTGTTGCTCCAATACCAACGATTGATATTAATCCTAATGTAATATTAAGAATAATGTTATCTCCTGTAGATGGATTTTCTACTGGTGGATTAACTTCAGCTGGTGGAGTAACTACTGTTTTAGTATCTTCATAGGCTAGTGCGTATGTAGAGAATTTATCTGATTCAAAAGATAATACATTTCCTTCAACTGTTGCAGGAATAATTTCAGATTTTCCATTATGGTATCTAATTACAAAGTATTTTCTTGAATATCCTTCTTCTACTTTAGCAATATCTTCTGGTAAAGCCATATTGAATACTATTTTTTTATCAAGTTCAGGTAAGTTACCTAATGTATCTCCTGTAATACTATTTTTAACAGCAATTGTAATATCAAAGTATGAAACTAAATTCATTTTTTCAGCTACTTCTTTAATACTTTTTACCGCTGCTGCTGGAGCTTGATTTTCTTTTTGATTAGCAATTTCAACAGATACAATAGCATTTGTATTTGCTACATCAATATTAGATTTATTTAGTGCATCTTTTAATGTACTATCTAAATCTTTAGTTCCTTGAACACCTACTGTAACATCTTTAACTGGTTTAGTTGTATCTATTGTTGGAGTATCAACTTTTACTTCTTCTTTTTTAGCTACAACAAACTTATTGTCAACTTTTTCTTCAATATATTCTTTAGCAACATATTCTTTAACACTTGTAGAGAATGTTCCACCAGTTACTGATACGTTAACTTTTTTCCAGTCTTCTTCTGGGTTATTTTGTGTATTATTTACATATAAAGCTTTTACACCATTAATATTTCCTCCAGAAATTGTTACATCTATAGGTAATTTTGTAGTATGTTGTACTACTGCAATTCCCGATCCTATAGTCGTTGCACCATTACCATTTGGTTTTGATTCTAATGGATTTCCTGTACCAATTAATGTTCCACCTTTAACATTTAATTTACCTGCTCTTATTTCAACAGCACTAGCTCCTTTAAGTGTTGTTCCTTCTTCGATATTGTACGTACCATTTCCTGCACCATATAATGCTATACTTTCTTTATCAGTAGCTACAATACTTGAACCTTTTTTTATGTTAATTACTGGTCCATTTTCGTGTACGATTATACCATTTACAGTTATACCTATATCAACGGCTTCTATTGTTCCAGCAAAATTAACTTCTGTATTATATGCATTTTTAACATCATAGAATACAGCAATTCCTGTACTTGTAGATTTAATAGTTACATCTTTATCAACATTTAGAATTGATTTACTTTTTGATGTGCTATCTTCAATTCCCCAGACATTTAAATAAGCATTTTTAAGACTTATTGTTCCTTCTCCAGTAATTGTAAGTTCTCCATCAGAAACTATTATTGCTTTTCCATCGGAACCTGTTAGGTTAAACCCATTTAAATCAACAGTTAATTTTTTTCCATTACTGACAAATAGATGGCTATCAAATGTAATGTTATCAGTTAATTTAATTGTGTCACCTGAATCTGCACTTTTAAGTGCTTCAGTAAATTCATCAAATTTACTTACTGTTTTTTCAGCAGCCATTATATTTGGAGCAAATAATACAAGGGCTGCCAATACGAAAAATAATTTTCTTCTCATTCTATCTCCTCCTTGCCATTATTTTAACACATATTTATGTAATGTAAATAGTTTTTTGTTAATTTCTGTTTAATTGACATTTCTATATATTTTTTGACAATATTTATTATTTTAATGATTTTTCTATTTCTTCTAATAAAGCAATGTTTCCTTTTTCTGTTAGATGGATACCATCTGCCATTAAATAGTCTTTATTCTTTTGAACTTTATTATAGAAATTAATTATTGTTACATTTTCATAATTTCCTAGACTATCTAAAGGTTTACCACTTGAAACTAAATATATCTTACTATCTTTGCATAGATCAATTAATTCTTGATATTCTTTTGTAGAAATAACTGTTGAGTTATCGAATGCTAATACTATTTTTTTAGATAAAGTATTTTCGCTTATACTTTTTTCAATACTTTCTTTTAAGGACTTATAACTAAAATCTTTGTTAACTATAAACTTAGCATCGGCATAATTTGTTTGAAGAGTTTCAAAGTTATAAAATAGTATATCATTACCATAGAAAGACATTTTATTTCTTAATTCTTCTTGATGAGCTTTGATTAGTTCAGCTTTTTTGTTTTTAAATTCTTCTTTGTAGACGTTTAATATAGCATTATATACAATATTTGTATATTCTTTTCTACCTGTTGGAGGTAAATGGATACCATCAGCATAGAACCAATCATCATGGCCTTCGGATAGGCTATACCAATCAATAATATGAAGATTATTATATTTTGTAGCAAGTTCTTTTAAGCTATCATTAACTTTAGTATAATTTGTGGTATTAATCCAGAAAACTGTTCTATCACTTAGTAGATCCATTAGGCTTTCTTTACAACTATTTTTACAATCACCATTAGTTCCTAAGTGGATAACTACAGGGTTACCAAGTTTTTTGCTTTCTTTTAATTCTTTAATTATAGTGTAACCTACATAAGTTGAACGTGACTCTTTTGAATCAAAATAACTATTTGGAAACATTGCTTTTAAATTGTTCATGGCTCCAAGCATAACTGAGTCGCCGATGAATGTTACTGGCAATTCTTTAACCATTTGCTCATAGTTGCTTGTATCATCTAATTTTTCAAGTTCTTTTGTCCAATCTTCTTCATCTTGTTTTTCTTGTAGTTTATATTCCTTTTGTTTTTCTAACATTATTTTTTCATTTTCTGCTAGTTCTAGTTCTAATTGTTTCATTTCTTTTTCGTGTGATTTTGCTGTGATGTATTTATAAGCACCAAAGCTTGATAATGCTAAAACAATTATTATTAATATTACTCTTAATTTTTTCATTTTTGCTCCTTTATTTGTTACTATATGTAATATGTATGAAAGTATTAGTACAATTATTATAATTAATGGAGTTTTTAAATAATGATTTATATTAATGTATTGGAATAAAAATATGATTGGATATTGTACTAAATATATCTCATAACTAATATTAGCAAAGAATTTTAATACTTTATCTGTTTTAGTTAGTTCTTTTTTATCAATTGTTCCATAATCTATTAAACGGCACGAAATAATTGTTATTAAAACCATACTTATTGCAAATAATTTTGATGTCGATGGAATTAAAATGCATGCTAGTATTAAAATAAGTGTGTATAATGTAAATATTACTTTACGTAATGGTTTAGTTTTTACATAACTTGGGACTAGTAAACCATAATATGAATGATAAAATCCTAAGCATAAACCTAGTAATAAGGAATAACTTCTAGCAAATGTATTGTAATAAGCACTCATTAAATTTGTACTTTTTGAACACATAAAAAAATATATAATGCTTATTATTGATAAAGCTAAAGTTATAACACAAGGTAATTTTTTGTTTACTTTATCACCAAGTTTTTTTAAAACTTTAAAAATAAACGGGAATACTAAATCAAATTGAAAAAGTATTGCTATATACCATAAATGCATAAATGGTGAGTCAACATGTCTTGCAAAATAATCTAAGTTAGCACTTATTTGCCAAAAGTTGTTATATCCAAGTAGTACTGATGTTGTTTCTGATTTTAGGCTTAGCCAATAAATATTTTTAAATAAAGATACTACACCTACAGAAATAAAAACTACAATTAATAAAGGAATATATAACTTTATTAATCTATTTTTGTAATATTCTTTTAATGAAAATTTTTCTTTTTTAAATGCTGATTTACATGATAAATATCCACTTAAAACAAAGAAAGTACATACAGCTAAGTAACCTCCTTTTAATATGCCTAAGTGATAGAATAATACAGCTATACAAGATATAACTCTTATTATATTTAAATTTTTATAATATTCTTTATTTTGAACTTTCTTTTTTATCATTGTAACACCTCGTTAATATCATAATTAACAGAGATATTATACCATGAAAAAATGTATCCTAAAAGCTTTTTTAGATCTTTTTGACTGATATTTCTTATTCTTGACACTCCAACTTAAACTCAAGGATACTTTTGATAAAAGATTTTTAGTATTCTATATCTGGCACTATAATATTAATATCTTTTAATTTAGATAAAAAAGATAAGATTGTATTATTATCTGTACGCATATTTAATTTTTGCTAAAACATAAAAAAATGTTGATAACTATTAAGATATCAAAACATTTATTATTTTAATCTTTCTAATTTTGCATCTTTTGAAGTCAATTCATTCATTACTTCTATAAATCTTTCATTAGAAATGTTTGCTAATAATTTTCTTATTTCATCTTCAGTTAAATGAGATATGAAATCAATTATATAATTGTACTCCATTTCAAATAGTATTTTTTTCTTGTATTTTTGAATATTTTCTTGCCAAAATGATGTTTGTTTTAATACACTTTCGTATGTACTAATTATAAATATTAAATACTCTTTTAATTTATTTTTTAGTTTTAAATCTCTGATGCTAATTTCTAAATTAACATTTTCTAATGATAATCCTGATGTTTCGTAAAAACCATTATTTTTAGAAAATGAAAAATTAATGGATATTGAATACTCATTCACATTAAAGCTATATACTATTGGAAAATTTGTTAGTATATAATCTATTAACTTTTTTAAAATTTTTGTGTCTAAGAAAGCATCTATTAATATTTCACCTTTTGGTACACTTTGTTTAAAACTTTCAGTTCCATCTAAAATATTAATAAATGTATATGGCATGTTGTCATTTTCAACCAGATTGATTTCTATATCTGTCGATGGTCTTTTAAAACTTGGAGTATGCAGGTCAATCCTTGGTGTTTTAGCTGGATGCAATTCATTTATTAAATTAATTATTCTTCCTATGACTTCTTTTTCATCTGTTATTTCCATTACCAAAACCTCCGATAATTATTATTTTGTTAATCTTCTTTCTAATTGTTGAAAACTTTGATTGTGATTTATATATGATTGTAATGCACTTACGATGGCACTACTATCAAATATATCTCTTTTATAAAACCCATTTGTTAAATAACCTGATATACCATTTGCTTTTTTGTTTTCACTATTTTCTATGATTGATTCAATTACTTTATTTAATGAGTTGCCATCACTTACCCAGTCAAACATTGCCTTAGAAATTTGTAATCCTTGGGATTTTCCGATAAATTCATTATTTTTATTATTTATGATCGAGGCATAGGTTACAATAAAATATATGTTATTAACTTGTTCATAGCCTCCTTCAATGCTAATAAGCAAGTCAAAATCAATGTTGTTTTCTTGACAGTATTTATATAAATTTTTATTTCTGTTTTGAGCTCCGATTAGAGTTTCTTCATTAATTGGTTTTGAACTAACTTGTGATGGAACATCTATTGGTGTTATTTTTATATCATTATATCCGATAGATTGCATTGCTAATTTTATTGCATTTGCTTTTGAAGGATTTTTAGAGCCTAATAAGATTTTCATTTTACACCTCACTATTTATTTTCTATTTCTTTTGTTTCAATTAATAACTTATCAAAGTCTGAAACATAATTTTTATCTTGTATAATTCTATATTTTTCATATTCATTAATTGCTTTTTCTATAGCTCTTTTGTGTGATATTTTTCCTTTATTTTCTAAAACTTCGTAATGTAATAATGTTAGTGCATTTTCCACTTCTTTTTTCCAATCATTCATATACATTGGAATGTTTCTTTCTGCATTATTTTCCGCTATATCCAAAAATATATTTACTAAATTGTTTAAATTTTTAATTTCTTTTTCATCTAAATAATTTTTGGCAATTATCACATCTGATTTTAATATCTTGCCATCTGGAGATTTGTCCCATGTAGTTAGTCCCATATTATCCTTATTTGCATCAGCTCTGCTATAAACTATTTCTGCTGCAGTTTGGCCAGTTATGGCAAAATGGAATTTATTTTGAATTGTTTTATAAAACGTTGTTGCTTCTTCAGTTTCTTTATTATAATCAATTGAACATTCTGCAAATATGTCTGTTATTTTTTGATAAAACATTCTTTCACTCGCACGAATTAATTTTATTCTTTCTAACAATCTTTTGAAATATTCTTGGTCAACTTTTCTCGCCTTCATAAATCTTTCATCATTTAAAGCAAATCCTTGAACCATGTAATCTTTAATTATTTTATTTGCCCAAGTTCTAAATTTAATTGCTTTTTTGGAATTTACTCTGAAGCCTATGGAAATAATCATATCAAGATTGTAATATTTTGTATTATATGTTTGCTTACCATTATTACCCATATGTGCAATTTTTGCACATGTGATATTTTCGCTTAGTTCTTCCTCTTTGTAAATGTTACTAATGTGTCTGATAATACCGCTTCTATCAACATTAAAAAGTGATGCAATAGCTTCTGTATTTAACCAAACATCTTCTTTTTCAAGTAATACTTCAATTTTGATGTTTCCTTCTTCATCATTGTAGAATATAATGTTTTTTTCTGTTCCAATTAATTTATTATTCATATTTCCCCCTTGGCCAATTTTTTCATCAATTTAATTATAACATTAATTTCTTTTAGCCACAATATAATTTAACTTAAAAGCAAAAATGCTGATAATTAAACAATTGTCAACAAATTTTAAATATAACTTTCGTATTTTTATATTTTTCATATAACAATCATAATTTTTCTTCGTTATCTGCGTAGGACACACTAAATTTTACACCATTTAAATTATTATTTATTGCTTCTTTTTCAAACTTTATCATATCTGTTGGCAAGTTGTTGATATCTGCCCAGATTAATTTCCTACATTTTTCTGGTTCATTAATAATTATTTCACCATCAAATTTATTTATTTCAAAATATACATCATAGTATGATGGCAATGACTTGTTCTTTCTATTAACTACGAATGTATCTATTATGTCGTCAAGATTAATTAAAATATTTAATTCTTCTTTTGCCTCACGCACCAATGCTTCGTATGCATTTTCGCCTTCATCTATATGACCTGCAGGTAAAGCTAAAAATCCAGGCCATAATTTTGTTCCTTGTCTTCTTTGTAAAAGTACTTGTTCTTTTTCATTTTTAATTATTATATATATTGATGATAAGAATTTTTCTCTTTCTTTTTTCACTTCTGTTTCCTTCTTTCTAGTTTTAATTTATTTCAAGAAAATTATATTATGAAATTTAATATTTAGCAATATGCTTAATATTTTTTTGTTTATAAACATCATGTTATAATTATATTGTTAGTAAAAAGTGATATTTAAATTCAAACTATTAAATAATTTATAAAAAGGAGAATTTATGATAAGCTTTATTATACATGTATATAATTCTGCAAAGAATTTAGAAACTTGTTTGTTTTTCTTGGTAAATCAAACTATAAAAGATTTAGAAATAATACACGCTAAAAAAATCAACATTCCTGTTGATCTTTTTATTTTTATTTACCACAGCAATTCTTATATTTCTTTCCAGAGCCACATGAACTATATTTTCTAGTATTTATAGTATTTATTATATTATCATAACTATTGTTATTTCTTTATTTACTAGACTAATAACAGTTTTTATTTATGGTATTATTGGTACTATTAGTATTATCTTTTTTTGTGATTTA
>CAKORY010000012.1 GCA_934101795.1 uncultured Bacilli bacterium | reverse complement strand
GTTGTAACCTTAACCTCCGTAGAACTTCCTGTTCCCCCTTGTGCTTTAAAGTATGCATATGTTGCACCAACTACTAAAGCAATTAATGTAACTACTGCAACTATACTTAATATTAAAGCTTGCTTTTTACTTTTTTCCATGTCTTCACTCCTTTTTTCTAAAAAACAACAGTTATTACCACATAGAATAGTATCTCTATGCTATAAACATATAATAGCATAAAAAAATATAAAAGAAAAGTCTTTTTGAACTTTTCTTTTAAGTTTACATATTTTATATTAGTTTATTTTTTTAGCTATCATTGACTCTGCATTATCCATGGCACTTATTACTTTTTTTCCAGCTTTCTTCATAGCTTTTTTATCATTCATTAAATAAATACCACCAGCTACACCTGCCATTGTGCCAACTACCATCATAGCTTTAAACATATTTTTCATTTTTCCACCTCTACAGGTAGTATGTCCAAATTTAATTATTATATACCATAGTAATTTGTTCTTTTAAACTTGTTTTTCTTCCAGAAGAATAATTATTACCTACTGCTCTTTGGAAAGCTGCAGCATCTCCTACTAAAGTAAGGCTTTTTTTAGCTCTACTAACACCAGTATAAATAAGTTTATTATAAAGCATTTTGTAATAACTTTTTGATATCGGCATTAAAACATGGGTAAATTCACTACCTTGGCTCTTATGAATAGATATAGCATAAGCATGTTTTATTTGTTTTAAATCTTTTTTATCATATTCTACTCTATTACCATCAAAATTAATTATTATTTTATTGCCATTTATACTTTCTATAAAACCAATATCTCCATTAAAAACATTATTATCTAAGTCATTAACTAGTTGCAAAACTTTATCTTTCTCACGATAAATATATTCACCATAAATAACTTCTTCTTTTTTTCTATCTGGTGGGTTATATATTTCTTGCAAAGTACTATTTAAAGCATCTATTCCAGCTTCTCCTTTATACATCGGGGCTAAAACTTGAACACTTCTTTCATCTAAACCTTTTAGAAGAGAAAGATTAGTTATTTGTTTTATTGCACTTTTTATATTACTTGAGTCTACTTGAACAAAGTTATAATCATCTTTTTTAGTTAGAAATTCTTCACTTAAATCATTATTTTTAATTTCTTTAGCTAAAAATGGTATATATGAATTATCACTTTGTCTATAAATTTGATTAAGTGGTACATAATTAAAGAAATCACTATCAATTAAGTCATTTAAAACAAGTCCTGGACCTACGCTTGGAAGTTGGAATGTATCCCCGACTAGTATTAGTTTGACATTTGAACTTATACCATTAAGTAAAGCATTAAATAAATCAACATCTATCATACTAACTTCATCTACTATAATTAATTTATGATGAGTTTTATTATATTCATTATATACAAATTCATTACTATCTTTATACCACTTTAAATATCTATGTATTGTATAAGCTGGAATACCTGTTGATGAATTCATCTTTTTAGCAGCTCTTCCAGTCGGAGCTAAAAGTGCTATAGTTTCCATTATATCTGCTGGTCCTAATTTTTCTTTTTCTATATATAGTTTAACTATTGCATTAATAATAGTTGTTTTACCTGTTCCAGGTCCTCCTGATATAATTGTTATATTGTTATTTAAAGCACTTTTTATAGCTTTTTCTTGTGTTTCATTATAATCTATTTTTAGAGTTTCTTCTAAATCTTTTAATTTTTCATCAATATTATAAAACATTTTTGGTGCTTTACTATCTATTTTCTTTAAACACTTAGCTATATTACATTCTTTTTCATAATATTCTTTTAAATATATTCTTTTATCTATTCTTACAATATCATTATTATTTTCTAGATAATCTAAACATTCTAAGAAAACATCTTCCGTAAGTTCAATATAAAATTCTTTTAAAACAGTATTTCTTATTTCATCTGCATAATAAAAGGTATCACCATTTGCAAAGGATAATATTTTCATACTTTCTAAAATACATGCAAATACTCTAGCATCGGATTTATCACCATAATTATTAACATAAATACTATCTACTTTTCTAAAATCTACAACTTCACTTATTTTGTAAAAATCATTTACTAAAATTTCATCTATTTCATCTTTAAAATAATTATATATTCTATAACATTCTTCAATTGAAAAACCTAAATTTTGAAGCTTTAATATGGTATCACCACTTTTATCATAATTAATTAGTGATGCGTGTATTTTTTCTGCTCTTTTTTCTGTTAAGCCTTCAATTTCAAGTAATTTTTCTTTATCATTTTTTATTATATCTAATGATTTTTCTCCGAAAGCTTCCACTATTCTTTTAGCAGTTACTTCCCCGCATCCTTCAATAAATGGACTAGACAAAAAGTCAATTATTGCTTCTTTTGTAGTTGGTTTATCTACCTCATAACTTTCTACGACAAATTGCATACCCCATTTATCATTTTTTTTATAATCACCATAAAGAGTCATAGCAACATCAATACTTGGGTCTAAAAATGAACCAGTAATAGTTATAGTTTTATTACTTCCTATATCAAGTATATTACTTTCCTTAACGCGAAATAAAGCGACTACAAAGCCACTTTCTTTACTATAAAATATTAACTTTTTAATTTTGCCTTTAATGTAATTCATAAATACCCTTTTATGTATTTTTACTAGCATATTTATATGCCTAATACTTACAATATTATAAACTTCTTACTTCAAAATATCAAGTTATTTATTAAAATTAATCTAAATATAAATTATCACTTAGAACACTAGCATATTCATTTGTAATTAATTCTAAATTTTCTAAATCTATATAGCCTAATAAATTATTGTTATCAACAATATAATCAGGAGTCCCAACACCTTCAAAATCTAGAAAAGCTCCTTCTTCAGGTCTTAATTTTCTTATAGTGCTTTTATTGTCATCTAATACAGATGCAATATTTGCAAGTTCTTCTTTACTAAATTCTAAAAAAGATTGTTCCCATAAAGGATTTGCTACCACTAAACCTTCTTCTAAAATTTTATCACCCGAAGCACTTGTAAAATGATAAAAGTATCTTGCTTATTCTTTACTTGTTAAATTTGTTATTTCATCTTGTAGTTCTTCCATTTTTTTCTCCGTTATATGTTACTGTATAGATTTCATTTTTATTTAGTTTTTCATTTACTTCAATTTTTAGATAATTACTTGTGTGTCCAATACTTATATTGTCATTTACTTCTTCTACTAGAATATCTAATTCTTTTCCTTTAAACTTATTATAGTATTTTTCTTCCATTTTTTCACTTAAAGCCATTAATCTTTTTACTCTATCCTTTTTTATACTTTCATCAATTTGCTTAGGCATTGTTGCTGCTGCAGTACCTTTTCTAATTGAATAAGGAAAAACGTGTATTTTACTAAATTTCATTTTTTCTGAAAAATTTAAAGTACTTGTAAACAACTCTTCTGTTTCATACGGAAAACCTACGATAATATCTGTTGATATTGATATGTCAGGTCTAATACTTCTAATTTTATTTATTTTTTCTTCATAATATTTTAAATCATATTTACGGTTCATTCTTTTTAGTATTTCATCACTACCTGCTTGAAGAGGAATATGTAAATGATTACATACTTTATCATTTTTAGCTAGCATATCTAGAAATTTATCATTAAGTTCTGTTATTTCAATACTAGATATTCTAATTCGTTTCAAGTTTTCGATTTTAGAAAGTTCATTTATTAAATCGGTTAAATCATGACCAGTATCTTCATAATGACCAGTATGAATACCTGTTAAAACTATTTCTTTATGACCATGGTGTGCCAAATGCTTTGCTTCTTCTAATACTTTTTCAAAAGACTTAGACCTTACAGAACCTCTGACATAAGGAATAATACAATATGAACAGAAATTATCACAACCATCTTCAATCTTAATAAAAGCTCTTACATGATTATAATCATCTATTAACATATCTTCAAAATCTAAATCTCTATCATTATAAAACTTAACATATCTTTTTTTAGTTTCTATATATTCTTTGATAAGTTCATTTATTATGCTTTTGTCTTTATTACCAATAAGTATGTCTATGTCTAGGTTTTCATAATCACTTTGTTTATTTTGACTACTACAACCAGCAACTACTAAAATAGCATTTGGATATTCTCTTTTTATTCTTCTTATCATTTTTAAACATTTCTTATCTGCAACATTAGTGACAGAACAAGTATTTACTATAATTATGTTTGCATTATTTAATTCTTCAGTATAGAAAAAATTTGATGAAAGCATTCTTTCTTTCATCATATTTGATTCATATTGATTAACTTTGCATCCAAATGTAACAATATTAAATTTCATAACCTATCCCAATTCCTTTTGTAATCTTTTTAATGCTTCTAAAAAAGCTTCTTCTTTTTGAAAACTTATAACCCTAACCTCTAAATTAGATACTACATTATTATTCTTATTTACTAAATTATCTAAATCAACTTTTTTAACAGATAAATCATCATGCATTTCTTCAGTTTCATAGTTAAGTTCATAATTGTTAGTTTCTTTATTTAAAAGTTCATCATAACTAATTATTGCCTTATCTTCTTGATCTTTTTCATAATCTGTAAATTGTATCATTTTATCACTACTATTCATATTATCCCTTAACTTTCTCGCTATTTTCATCTCTTGGGTCTCCCCCAATTTGTTTTTCTCATCCTCTTCCAATTTATTTATCTTTATAAAGTAAATAAGTATTACTATGAGTATCATAAGTATTAATATCGAAAAATAAAATACTATGTCCACAAACCTCAACGCCATTATAAAATTATATATATCATTAAATATTTTCATTTCTACCACCAATATCATTATACTATTTATATTTTTTTATAAAAAGTATTAAATGTCAATTTGACATATTTGTGTGTCAAATATTGACATCTATTATATCATCTGGTATGTAAAATGTCAAAAAAAACTTAAGAAAATCTTAAGTTAATTAGTAATTATCTCATAAGGTTCTTCTAAAGAACCATTTCCGGTTATTTTTGCATTCTTAATTATATTAATAACTGGTCTTATACTTCTAAGTAAATTTCCTACAGTATTAGTTATGATACTACCATCAGTATTAACTAAAAATGGATAATATGTACCATTTTTATATTCTGCTCCAGTCATTAAATAATATGCGGTCTTAATATTTTCATTATATAGATAAAAACTTTTATTTTCATTGATTGAAGCACCAGCCATTGAAACTTCATCCGCAGTTAGTAATCCTATTTTTGTGTTAACTTTATTTCCTAAGCATACATACATTGGTATTTTATTTGTAATTATTCTACTATAACCTATGTAATTGGAACTTTCTTCTTCAGTTACTATGTCATTACAGAATTTATAATATGCTATATAATCACTGTAATTATTTAAATTTATATTGTACCAATTATTTAAACTTTCACTTATTTTACTATTTTTAAATGCAAATTCACTTTCATAATATTTATTTAATTCTTCAATAGTTCCATCAAGTACTAATTTAACTGAACCATCGCCATTAATTTTAACTATTTTCCAATTTTTATCAGCAAATTTTACATTATTATTTGATACTGCTCCCCGAAAATAATATGCTACACCTAAATCATCAGTGCTTTTTAAAAAGCCTTCATCCAATGTTGCTGATTCACCATTGTTAGTCAAACTTGTTTCATTTAACTTATTATTAGCAATTATTACATCTGCAAATGTGTTGTTTTCATCATTTTTTTCGCCAATTTGAATAATACCAGAATATTTTTCATGGTCTTTTGTTGTAAATTTTATTGTATAGTTAACTGTTTCTTGAGCATTAATTGATACTTGATTAGAAATTATTTCTGATTTAAGCTCATTAGCTATTTTTAAATTATCTGATGATGTTAATTCGTATTTAACATCTTTAGCATAAATATCTGTTAGTTGTATGTAGTAGTATTTTGTTTCAGTATCATTATTTGTTACTGAGAAAGAAACTTCATTATTACCATTTAATTCAAATTTTTTACCAGTTAGATAGTTAATTGTTATTTTACCATCAACCACAATGTCAGAATCATGACTTATTTTGCCATAAAATATATAGCCAACACCTAAAAAGGCACAAATAGCTATAAGTAGAAATATGAAACCTAGTGCAGACTTAAATCTTAATCTCATGAGTAACACTTCCTTATCCACTTAACAAAATTATACTTTAGCATATGCTAAATTGTCAAGCTTTTACATGATAAATTACTAGTTTATGGCTGAAATAATTTTTATCTTTCTTTTTCATAAATTTACTTTTCTAGATATAACTTTTTTATTTCTTCTTCTGATAGACCAGTGGCACTCTTTATAATATCTTTTCCTATATTCATATTTATCATATTTCTTGCTATAGATATTTTTCCTTCGGCAAGCCCAATATTTTTCCCTTTTTGTAATCCTCGTTTTTCACTTTTTTCTCTTATTAACTTTTCTCTTGTATTTTGCATCATTCTATTTTCTTGTTCTGGTGTTAAATTCCAAAAGGATTTAATTGTATTTTCATTTAGTATCATAAGCCTATCTACACACTCCTTCACATCTGGATCATCTACACTTTTCGCGTATCTTTTTATGTCTTCTTTATTCTTTAGTGATATTAGTGTTAACAATGATCCTTTCATATTTTCTTTAGCAACATTATCATACCACATTTTTTTGTAATTATCAAGATTTACATGTAATATTCTTATATTTGGTAATACAGTTTCAAATTCATCTGAAAAATTATTTGTATCTATTATTAATTTATCAGTCTTACCCATTCCATAATTTAATGATATGTGAATAAACATTAAATCTGTATCAAATTCTTCCCCTACTTTAGTATTTTGAGCATAAAAGCTAAAGAAAAAACAATTATTCCTAATCTTATTTTCTAAACTACATGATGTATTTAATTCCATGTGTACTACTTTTCCATGTGATTCAATTAAAAGATCTAATCTTTTGGTTCTTTCTTTGGCATTTGTTACTGCCAGCTCCGGCGACATTATTTTAAGTACTTTGATATTTTCTTTGATTATATCTTTTAATAATCTTTCCAAAAGATGAAAATCTTCTTTTTTACGATCTTCTTCACTACAAAAAATAGCTTTAAATACTCTATCATAATTAAAAGAAAAAAAGTTTTGCTTTGTATTTGTTTTAACCATTTGCATATTTTACCTCCCTAGGAATATATTTATCCCTTCACTTTATATATTTCCTAAAGTATGTAATTTTTCCCCCATTTTTTTGAAAGTTTTTTTATTTGTTATATTATGTTGCCATATTTATAAGATATAATAGGAAAAAAACACAAAAAAATTTTTATTTAATATGTTATCTTCATCTATCAAAAAGTGTAAAGTACATCTTTGTGTAATTATAAATTAGAAAGTTTTTGTAAATACTAATATTGGTGTTAGATTTGAAAAAACTAAAAAATATATTTTATCATGTTGTTTTACTTTTTATAATTGGTGGTTTATTTGGATATATTTTTGAAACTATTGGTTTCTTATTAAAAAATGGATACCTAACGAACAAACAAGGTTTATGGTTTTCTTTTTTTAAACCTATATATGGGCTGGGAATTATTATCATAAGTGTTACACTTTATAAAATGAAGAAGAAAAATCCTATTTGGATATTTTTATCTGGACTTTTAATAGGTGCAACTTTTGAATATATTGCTTCCTTATTTCAAGATTATATACTTCATACAAGTACTTGGAATTATAGTAATATGAAAAACGATTTACATGGTAGGATTAATCTTCCATATTCAATAATCTGGGGTGCCTTTACATACCTATGGATTAAATATGGCTTAGATATTTATTTAAAGTTTTATAATAAAGTTTTAAAAGTTAAAATATTACGAATAATGATTATCATTATATCAATTTTTTTAATATTTGATTTAAGTCTGACAAGCATTGCAACAAAAAGATATTCACAAAGAAAAAGAGGCATTGAAGCTACCTCAGATTTTGATACTTACATAGATAAATACTTCAATAATAAGGTTTTTGAGAGAAAATTTCCAAATTTAAGGGTAAAAACATAAGTAATATTTGACAAACATAAAATATATTGTTAAAATTAATAGGTAAACAAAAAAGGAGTGAGAAAAATGGCTACAAAAGTAACTACTAAAAAACCTTTAACTGGTAATAGAAGATCACATGCTTTAAATGCAACTAAAATGACACAAAAACCAAATTTACAAAAGAAAACAATAAATGGAGAAAAAGTAATCATTAGTGCTAGAGAAGCAAGAACTTTAAACAAAAAAGCTGCATAATTAAATATTATGCAGTTTTTTTGTATAATTATGTTTTTTTTACATATATTATTATTAGCAAAGATGATGTAAATCTTTGCTAGTATAAATAAAGACGGGATTATTTTTCTCCCGTCATTTTTTATATGTCATAATCTAACGATTTATTACACATTTCATCATGTATATCTTGAAAATGAAGAATATTCTTTTATACCGCGCATATAAAAAGCTTTTTCTTCATCTAAAATTATAAAAGGAATAATATTATTCTTTAAATATTATTAATCTACCTATTCTGCCATTTTCATCATTTAAAGGGTGAATTTCTTCAAATCTAACACGAAAATCAATAATATCTTTTAATGTTACTTATTGTAATTTTTTATAGTATAGTAAAAGAGCTTCTAAATCATTTTACGGACTACTTGTTTTAATTACATTTTGTAAACCAATTATAATAGGAACTTTTTTAAATCACCGACATTATATAAGGATTATCTTCATTAGTTGTTCCTCTTTTTAACATTTTATTTACTTTTGGAAATAATGCTTTAGGTATCAAATATTGCTTCAATTTGGTCTTCAGTAAGTCTACTTCCTTCAATTTTATTTGAATTATAAGCAAAAGAAACTTGAGAAAAATGATAGATATTACCTTTAAATTTACATTTTTTTGTGAATTAATGCTTGTTTTATTCTAATAGCATTCATTAAATCACTTTTTTTTAATAATTTTAACAAAATTTAAGTTCAAAGTAAATAACGGCAAGTGCTTTTCTATTTTTGCTTATTACTAATACTTAAAATAATACCAATACTTATCATACTAACAAGTAATGAAGAACCACCATAAGAAAAAAATGGAAGGGTTACTCCGGTGACTGGAATAAGACCAATAACTACACAAATATTTAAAAGAGCTTGAATAATAATACCAAAACCTAATCCAAATGATAAGTATTTATAAAATAAATTATCTGAAGTTAAAGATATTTTTACTATTTTATAAAATATAAAAGCAAAAAATGATGTAACTATTAAAATGCCCAAAAATCCAAATTCTTCAGAAATAATAGAAAATATGAAATCTGTTTGTGGTTCTGGCAAGTAAAATTGTTTCTGACGACTTTTTAAAAAACCTTGACCAAGTAAACCCCCAGGACCAATGGCATATAAACTTTGAATAATTTGATATCCACTACCTAAAGGATCGATCCATGGGTTTAAAAATGACACAATACGAAGCATACGATATGGAGCTACCACTATAAGTCCTACTATACCCATTAAACCAAGTAAGCCTATTTTAATAAAGAAAGAAAGCTTAACTCCAGAAATAAAAAGTATTGATACAAGGGTAATAATTATAACCATAGCTGTACCAAAATCTGGTTCAAGCATTATAAGAAAGAAAAAAATGCCAATAACAAGTAAAACTGGAAATACCCCTTTTTTTACATCTGTTATAATTCTATTATTATTGGCTAGATACTTAGAAACATATATAATTAAACCTATTTTAGCAAATTCACTAGGTTGAATACCAAAGCCACCTATTCCAAACCAACTTCTACTACCATTTCTTATTTTGCCAAGGCCAGGTATCAATACTAAAACAAGTAATATAAAACATATAAGAAGTATTAAATTAGCTTTTTCATAATATATTTTAGGGTTTATTTTTCTTAAAATAAAGACAAGTAAAAGAGACATTATAAAGAATGCACTTTGAGCTTTAACAAACTTAAAAGGGTCATCAAATTTATAATCTGCCCAGATAAAACTAGCAGAATAAATCATTACTATACCAAATATAGCTGTTATTATGACAATTATAAGTAACCATTTATCATCTTTTTTTGGCATGTTTATCCCTCATATAATTATATTAAAAAAAGAGTTTTCTATTACAAGTTACAGAAAACTCTGGTAATCATGGATTTGTAAACTTAGGTTAATTTTGAAGTAACAAATTTTATTCTAAGTATAATTTAAGTTTTTTACACGAATACCACAAAAAAAGAAGTAAAATTTACTTCAATTTATAACCACACACCATAAGTTATAGCTGCCATAGCAAGAATAAAACCTACCACCCAGAATAACTTAATAATATCTGTTTCTCTCCAACCTAACTCTTCAAAATGGTGATGAAGTGGAGCTTTTAAGAATACTTTTTTATTAAAATACCTAATTGATATAATTTGAATTAAACTTGAAAGTGTTTCTATTACAAATACACCACCTATTATTGCTAGTGATATTTCATGTCTTGATACTATAGCAACTGATGCTAGAGCACCACCTAAAGCAAGTGAACCTAAATCTCCCATAAATATGCGTGCTGGATGAGTATTAAATACTAAAAATCCTATTAAAGAACCGACAAGTAAAAAGCAAAAAATAGCTATTTCTTGATATCCTTCAAGCCAGCCAGCATTCCAACTTATAACACCATAAGCAAAGAAAGCAATCGCTGATAAACCTCCAGCTAAACCATCTAAACCATCTGTAATATTAACTGCATTTGTAGTACCGACCAGTAAAAATAATATAAATAAGCCAAACATCCACCCTAAATCAAGGTAAATATTTAAGAAACTTATACTAAGGACTGGTTCTCCGCCGCCTTTCATAAATAGATAAAAGAATACTATAGCAATAATCATTTGAATTAAAAACTTAGTAACTAGGCTTATTCCATTGTTATCATGACATTTTACTTTTAGAAAGTCATCTATAAAACCAAGTAAGCCATAAGCAAGGAAGACAAATATTACTATAATCAAATTATAGCTTATGGAAATACTTCCCTTTATATATAAGAGAATTAAGGACACAATAACAGGAATTATGAATATTAGTCCTCCCATTGTTGGTGTTCCTTCCTTTTTTAGATGTCTTTCATTAATTAAATGACTTACTGATTGACCAAAATGAAGTTTTCTAAATAAAGGTATAATAAATAAACCTGTTATTAATGATAAAACGAATCCTAACATCATTGCCATAGATGCTTTAGCTAAAATTAACATAATTTTCACCTCGTAATTTTATTATACACTACTTTTTTAATATATTTATGATTTTAGTTTAAAAATTTACATCATTTTACACTTATCCAAGCATTAAAACTATAGTACCATTTTCTTTAGCATACATTTCTGCCTTTGGTGACATATAAATAACCGTATTTCCTTCACCACTATATTCTATATTAAATCCTTTTAATGTTTTCTTAGCTTCTTCAACACTTAATCCTATAACATCTGGTACTGTCACATATTTTTGATCAAGCCATGTATATTCTTTTGGTATTCCTTCTGTAGATGGCTCTATATCTAAAATATCTATCGCACTTAAGAAAATATTTCTAGCTATTGGAGCTGCTACCGTGCCACCATATTGCACTACTCCTTTTGCATTTTGAACTGCTACATACACTACTATTTCAGGGTCATCTGCAGGCATAAATCCTATAAAAGATAAAATATATTTACTTGATGAATATATACCGTTTTCAACTGTTTGGGCTGTACCAGTTTTACCACCAATACGATAGTTTTCAATATATGCATTGTGCCCAGATCCTTTGGCAACTACGCTTTCTAAGGCATATCTTACTAAATCTGATGTTTCTTTTTTTATTACTGTACCTTTATTTTCACCAGTAACACTTTTAACAATTGTGTTTGTTTCAGGTTCTAAAAAGTTTTTAACAAGAAATGGTGAATATAGGGTTCCTCCATTAATTATGGCTGATACAGCACTTACTTGTTGTATTGGAGTTACACTTATTCCTTGACCAAATGCAGTTGTTGCAAGTTCAACATTGCCCATTTTATCTAAATTAAATAGTATTCCAGTACCTTCACCATTTAAATCAATTCCAGTTTTAGTACCAAAACCAAATTTTTTAATATAACTCATTAATTTTTCTTTTTGAAGCATAAGTCCTAAGTTAACGAAACCTGGGTTGCAACTATTTTCAATTACTTCAAGATACGTTTGGTTACCATGTCCTCCATGTTTCCAACAATGAAGTGTTGCTCCATCAACAGTTATGGCACCTGTATCAGTAAATCTGTCTTCAAAAATGTTAATTAATCCTTCATTAATAGCTGCAGTGTATGTCGATATTTTCATTGTTGATCCTGGTTCAAATGTCATCCAAATAGGTAAATTTCTATTTATTACTTCAGTTGTATAGTTTTGATAATTATTGCTATTAAAATTAGGTCTTGATGCCATAGCTAGAACTTCCCCATTCTTTGGATTCATGGCAATAGCTATCACACTATCTGGGTCATATTTTGCAACTACATTATCAAGTTCATTTTCAACTGCTAGTTGCAAGTCTAAATCAATGGTAAGCTCTAAAGTTACTCCGGATGTGGGTGCCTCGTATATTTCTGCAAGTTCAAGCTTATGCCCTTTGCCATCTGAAAAATATTTTATAGAGCCATCTTCACCTGTTAAATAATCATTATAATAAAGCTCTAATCCTGAAAGTCCTTGATTATCGATACCAACATAACCTAAAACATGACTTAAAACTGTATCATAAGGATAATACCTTTTACTTTCTTTAACTAAATAAACTCCATCTATTTTTAATTCATCTATTTTTTCCGCTATTTCATAGCTTAATCTTCTTCCTTCAGGGTGTACTCTTTCAATTGATGTTTTTTTGCTAACATGCTTAAGCATATCATTATAATCACTTCCAAGTATCTCACTTAACTTTTTAGCTGCATCTTCTTTATTTTCAATTTGATTAGGAATGACAACAAGTGATGTAGTGGTTATATTATCAGCTAAAACTCTTCCTTTTCTATCAACAATTTTACCTCTATCTGCTGAAATGGGTAATTTTCTACTCCATAAAGACTGGGCTAAAGTATTTAGTTTTTTATAAGAAAATACTTGAATATAAAAAACTCTAGCTATAGCTATCACTAAAACTAAAATAACTACTAAAAATATATATCTTATTCTTGTATGTACATTATTATAGAACATAATTATCCCTCATAAAAATATATGTAGAAAAAGGAAAAAAAGAAGAATTATATTTTTATAATACTTAAAAGAAAAAATTTATACATAAAAAAAGACACCCTAGTTGGTGTCCTTTACTAATTCGATTAAAACTCTTCCTTTAAAAATCTTTCCTTGGTCTATATTTTGTTCTTCACCAGTACCATGTAGGGTAAATGATGTGGTGTACTCTTGTGTAGTATGTGGAGCAATTTTTATATTTGATGCTTCCAATTTATTTTGTTTTGGTGCGGTTTTCCAGTTAACTTTATAACCATTATTTGTACTATTTATCATAGTCCAAAAATTATCTGTTTCAAACGTATTTTCAACTTCTGTCCAGTAAATATTATAATATAAATCTTCATTTGTTTTATTTTCTATTGTAAATTTAATATCTGGTATTTTGGTTGTAACACCTTCATCTTTTTGATCATCTGGATAAATATCCGTTAAAATGATATTATTGCCAGCTTCAAAATTAACTACTAAAGACGCTGTATCTAAAGTTACATTTCCATCTCCGGTTGTTAATTGCCCACTATTTTTATCCACAACATATGTACAATTTTTATCACATTTACCATCGCCATCTTCATCAATATTTATATCTGGTACTCCATCACCATTAGTATCAATATTTATATCTGGATTACCATTACCATTAATATCAATATTTATATCTGCTTTTCCATCACCATCTAAATCAATGTTTGTATCTGGCCATCCATCACCATTAGTATCACAGTTAAGAAAACATTTACCATTTTCATCTGTTTGATTCATTTTATTAGAAATTGTTCCATCTTCAAGCTTAACATTAAATGTAGGTTTTCTATTTCCTCTGTAATCAATATTAAGTTCCGGAATTTTACCATTTTTTTTCTTTGTACAGTTTACTTCACATATTCCATCATCGTTTAAGTCAAGATTTAAATCTGGTACTCCATCACCATTTAAATCAACATTCATCCACGATTTACCAATAAGTTGAACCCCGCTAAAGGTAGCAAATCCAGCAATAAACAAAAAGCCAAGTAAGAAAAGAATTAATAAAGCTTTATTACTTTTCTTAAATGAGAATATTAACTTATTTCCATCTTTTTGAACACACAAACTATAAGGTAAAAATGTTTCATTATCTTTATTATCAAAAGCTACATTAAGTACCTTATCAATATGTTTTTTAGTAACTTCAACATTTTCTTCGTATACTTTATTTAAGGTTTCTTCAATTAATTTATCTTGTTCTCCGCTTTTTAAAAGCATGAATTCTTTAATATTAATTGTTTCCTTATTTCTTTGAAACTCCTTCTTATTCTTTTCGTTTACTTTATTCATTTTGCCACCTCAATTTATTTTATTATAGTAACCATTTTTTTCTTTTTCTTATCAACATCATTTAGAAATGCTTCTATACACTTTTTAATACCTGATGTTGCTTTTTCTTTTCTCTTGTTTGCTTCTTTAAATTCTTTTTCCATTAATTTCTTAAATTCTTTTTCTGTTATATCTTTTGAAAAAACAAAGTCATTTACAAGTTTACTTACAACCGCTGAATTGTATTCACTTGACTCTTCTTTAGATGTTTCTAAAGCATCTGAATTAATAAAGAATGCTAAGTCATATAATGTTTTAACATCATTACTTTTACTAACTTCATTTCTCTTTTCTATACTTGTAACTGGTTTAATATTATTTTTTTCTAGATATTCCCATAGTTCTAGTGCTTTAATAAAGTTTTGTTCCTTTAGAATAACATTAGTTTTTCTAATTGGACTTCTTACCGGACTAGATTCTTTTAAACTTTTTATAAATGTTGAACTTTTAAATGCTGAAACTATATCTTTTATATGTTCTATTCTCTCATCTAGACTATGTCCATTTTTAGATGCATCAACATCTGTTTCTTTCTTACTATTTAGTTGTAAATTTATTTCTACAACTTCATTTTTTTTCTTCATTATACCTTTATAAGTAACTTCACTATTTACTTTAGCATAACTTTTTTGGTCAGATTCTTCTAACTTATTAGTTACGAATGTATATAGATTATCTACTAAAGATTTAATAAATCTATTTTCATATAAGTCTACGGTTTCTTCTCTATAAACATTTAGAAGTTTAAGGGGTATAACTGTACCATCTTCTTGTACTTCTTGAATCATACTTGTGTGTTGTGCTAAATGTCTAATAGATTCTTCAGTTACTACTTTAGCTTTTTCAATCGGTACAATATTTTCTTCTTGAGCTATAAATCTTCTGGGATTTCTTATTATATTATCTAGATAAGGGATACATTCTTCGACCATATCTATCCAAGATGTATCACTTACCTTTGCATCAATATTTTTTTTAATTAATATATCAGATGAAGTAGCTCCGACAAAAGAACTAGCTTTATCTTTATTTAAATTATTTATGTAATCTACGATATTCATAGTATCACCTAAATTGTTTTCTTAAGACGTAATAAATATGCTTTACATTCTGGAGTTTTACCTGCTCCAAATAATTTTTCTAGGTAATTTACAAGTCCATCTATTTCATCTTTAATATATGCTAGATTTAATTGTTCAAATTTTCTTAATATTTTGTGAGCTATTAGGTAATCTATACCAGCTATTTCATCTCCACCACAAGCAACATATGCTGGAACAAATTCTTTTAATTGTTTTACTATTCTGTTACCAAAAGCTAGTCTAAAGTGATCAATTACATATCTATCAAGTTGAGCAACCTTTTCTAAGTTTTCTTCACTTACTCGATGTTCATTACTTGATTTTTCAAATAAACTATCTAAATATTTATAACTTGTCTTAATTCTATCTGTATCAGGAGCTTCAAATACTTCACATTTGTCATCAATAGCTATTGGCATTGCTCTATCATAAACTTTATCAGTTATCATAAATGTTGAGTCATCGTTATTGATTGTACCAATATACCACATGTTTTCTGGAATTTTTAATTTTCCATTGTCTAGTTTCTTAGGGTCCCCAGGCCATACGTTTGGAACAAGTTCTACAACCCAGTCTTTTTTATTTGGAAGTTCCAAAATAGATAACATTTCTGCAAAATAGTATTCTACACGAGAAATGTTCATTTCATCTAAAAGCGTTATATAAACTTCATCGTTATATTGTGCTTCATACATTTTTTCTAGTATTGCTGTTTCATTAAATTTCTTTGTAAATTCGTTGAAATAACCAAATATTTCTGTTGAATCTCTCCATGAAGGTTGAACTGATGCTACAGTTGTTTCATTGTCAATAAATGATCCAAATGCATATGCTAGTGAAGTTTTACCTGTACCAGATATACCTTCAAGAATAATTAACTTATTTGATGCAAATGATGCAATAAATAATCTAATTAAATTAATATCATAGTATAAATGTAATTTAGATGCTGAATAATTTCTAAACATATTACAGAACTCTTCAAGAGTAAAAGTATTATTTATTACTTCTGGAACTATGTTTTCATATTTTTTATCTACATTGCTAAGTTTAAAGAATCTACTTTCACCTTCTTTTAATTCCTTTTTAGGTGTTCCATCTTCATTGTATTCAATTTCACCATTTTCATTAGTAAGTTCACTAAATTTAGCATTTTGTCTTTTAAGTTTAAATATCTCATTATTAAGTGAATCTATTTCATCAATTAACATATCTTCTTTTTTAACATTTCTTCTGTATCTTATATATACCTTAATTGATCTATATATTAAGAATATAATTAAACCAAATACAGCTAGTAAAAAAACAATTGAAAAAATCATTATTACTAGACCTACTCCAGTTAAATCTTTCTTATAATCACTTATAACGGTTATATAGTTCATAATGTTAAACATTTGAAATAACCCTTGTCCTAACCCTTTAAATATACTTACAAAACCTTCAAAAAGAGGTTCCATAAACTTTGTAAAAAATTCTCCATACACACTCATCTTTATTCCTCCTTATTCTTTACAACTAATTTTATATTCATTTTTTCAAAATCCATTTGATTATTTGCGTTATTTTTAACAAATTCTTTTGATACTAAAAGATTCATACCATTTACTAAACTTGTTGGTTCTATTTCATCATCTATATCCATTTTATAGATAAAATTCATGCCTATTTCTTTATAATCATTTATTATATTTTGATACTCTATTTCTTTATCGTAAGGAACTAATATTTCCACAAATTCTTTCAAATATTCATTATCAAAGAAATTAACTAGACTAGCTTTTTTCATATCTTTGTTTATTCTAATTAGGTATTTATCCATTTCTATGTTGCCAATTAATTCTTTAAGTAAATGCACTTCTAATAAATCATAAGATATTTCTTTTATTTTAGCATCATATTTCTTTAAAACTCCTTTTGTTAAAGTTTCATCAAATTCTTTTAAACCGGGAATTTCATAACTAAATAATACTTCGTAATAAACTGGATTATTGCTTATCATTTTATATTCATTTCTAAAGTCATCACTATCTAAATATTCCAGTATTTTTTTATCTTCACTTGCATTTTTCTTAACTTCATCAAATAAATCATTTATAAAATATTTGTTATCCTTTACTTCAAGTATTTTTGTCTTTCTTAAATAACTAAGCAAATATTTAAATTTATTTTTAGTGTCTTGGATATCTCCATCTACTACATTACTTGCAAAATCTACGTAACATGCTGTACATATAATAACTGATAATAGGAAAGTTTCATTTTTCCAATTTCTTAGCATTTCCATCTTATCATGTAATCTACAATACTCAATTATTGATTTTAAAACAAAGTTTATATTATCGTTTGAATATTCAATTGGATTTTCTTTATGAATGTTGTTTTGAAAATAATATTTTTCAGAATATATTTCAATTATTTCTTTGGCAAAAACACTAAATTCTTTTTTACTTTGCCACATTTTGTTATTTTCAATACTTATTAAAGATTCTAGTATCTTTGCATAAGAAAGCAAATCCTTTTCTTTTTTTGTTATATATTTATTTATAACACTTAAGCTCACAATCAGCCTCACCTAACCTTATTCTCTATAAATTATACCAAATAAAAAAAAACATTGCAATATCACTTTAATAATTTGTAAAAAAAGATCTGTAATATCTTTAATTATAGCTGGTAATAAGTAGTTCACAAAAATCTAAATCACAATAATTATAAAACCTTAACATTTTATATAAAAGCCTTGTACTATATTTTTTCTTTAAATCATTACTCAACTTTTTTTGAATAGTCTTTTACTCTTTTAGTTATTTCATTATTCAGTATTTCTGTTTTATCTCATTATAAACATTCATATTTTTACTTTCTTCGACTTTTTACCAAATACTATAGTTCAAAGGTCTCAATATTTTTAAGATTTTAGAAAAAAAAGATAGAAAACTTAATTTCTATCAATTACTTTTCACTTTTGTTTTTAAATTGCAAAATTATTGGAGTTCCATCAAAGTCAATATTATTTCTAATTTGATTTTCTAAATATCTTTCATAACTAAAATGAACTAATCCTTTATTATTTACAGAAAATGTAAATTTTGGTGGGCAACATCCAGTTTGACTTACAAAATATATTTTAAGTCTTTTACCTTTATATGATGGAGGTTCATGCATGCTTACTGCTTCCATTATAATGTTATTTAAAAGAGAGGTTTTTACTTCTTTTCTGTTATTATTGTAAGCATTTATTACCTCAGGCATAAGTCCTGATAATCTTTTTTTAGTCTTAGCACTTAAAAATACTGTGTGAGAATAAGGTATAAATTGAAACTCATTTTTTATATCTTCTTTCCATTTTCTAATATCACTATCTGGATTATTTATTGTATCCCACTTATTTACACATATAACTATACCTTTACCAGCATCTAAAGCATAAGATGCTATATGTTTATCATGTTCTATAATACCAACTTCAGCATCTATTACTAGAACACAAACATCACTTCTATCAATTGCTTTAAGACTTCTAATTAAACTATATTTTTCAATGCTTTCATAAATTTTACCTTTTTTACGCATCCCTGCGGTATCTATTACAGTTATATCTTCATGATTGTATTTAAATTTAGTATCTATTGCATCTCTTGTTGTGCCAGCAACATTACTTACAATAGCCCTTTCTTCATTCAATATTGCATTAATTAAACTACTTTTCCCTACATTTGGTCTACCTATTATACAAAACTTAAGAGAAGTATCATCAACCTTTGTTTCTTCAGGCAAATCACTAGTTATAGTGTTAAGAAGTCCATCAAAACCTATATTATGTGATGCACTAACTGCCACTAAATCACTAAAGCCAAGCTCATAATAATTATATAAATTTTCTTTTTTCTTATCATTATCTATTTTATTTACAACTACGATTACTTTTTTACTACTTTTATGGAGTATTTCTGCAACTTTTTTATCTGATGCATCTGGGTCATCATTACCATCAACTACAAATAAAACTAAATCTGCTTCATCTATTGCAAGTGTTGCTTGAGCTAAAATATCTTTAGCAAAGTCATCTTCACCAAGTGATATACCGCCGGTATCAATTAAATAAAAACTTTTATCATTGTGGTTTACCCTTCCATAAATTCTATCTCTAGTAACCCCCGGAGTATCCATAATAATAGATTTATTTTCTTTTATTAACCTATTGAATATGCTACTTTTTCCTACATTAGGTTTACCAACTAAACATACTGTTTGCATATAAGCCTCCTAACTATTACTTACATTTTCTTCTAAATATTTTGCATATATACTATTATTTTTACGATATACTTGTATTTTATCGTCTTTCATACTTTTATTTGTTACATTATTTATTAAATCTACTTGTCCACTTTCATTTGTTTCTGTTGAATTAAAATATTTACCATCAATTAATTCTTTAACTGTAACTACAGTACAACTATCAGACTTATATTCATCAACAATACATTCATCAGTTAATTTATCTGGATTTTCTTGACCATATACAATTGCTGATGATTCTAAATTTTGTATCTTAGTTTCTAATAAATCTTCAAATGAATCATTTCTAATTTTCATAACATTTATTGTAACTAAAGATGCTACTATACTAAGTATTACTATAACTGCTAGTATTTCTATTAACGTAAACCCATTTTTTTTCATATTTTTCCCTCAATTATACTAAGTATTTCAGTTCTTCCTTTTTTAGTAACTGTTGAAAATGTAATAAATTCATCATCTTCAAATTTCAAAGTATCTTTAATTATTTTATCTTGTTTAATTCTATTATTTTTGCTTACTTTATCGTATTTAGTTGCAACAATTGTTATATCAAGATTATAATATTTTAAAAATTCATACATTAAACAGTCATCCTCAGTTGGCTTATGTCTATAATCAATAAGCATAAATACATGTTTTAAGTTTGGTCTTTCTTTTAAATATTCTTCGATCATTAAACCAAATTTCTTTTGTGTATCTTTACTTACACTAGCATAGCCATAACCGGGTACATCCACTAAATAAAATGCATCATTAACTTTATAAAAATTAAGTGTTTGTGTTTTTCCTGGTTTAGAACTTGTTCTGGCAAAATTTTTTCTTTCTATCAAAGTATTTATAAAACTACTTTTGCCTACATTACTTCTTCCAACAAGCAAAAATTCAGCCTTTTTATCTTCTGGATATTGACTTCTTCTTACTGCTATTATTGGTTCACTAACATTTTCTATTTGCATAATTTGCATCACCTAGTTATAATTATATATTATTTCATGGAAAATTGCAAATATTCATAAACTTATGTTAAGGGGGAATGTTATGCATAATACTAATTTTCCTCCGAATACTAATCCTCATACATTTTCTTTAATTGCTGTTGCAGTTGGTTTTGCTTGCATCGGAGATTATAATGCTAATGAACAAAATTCTATAGGTAACTGGCTTATACTCGTAGGTCAATACATTTTAACTCATGCGGCTCAGCAACAATTGATAGAATCTAGAATAGAAAATAATAATATTAATATAAACTCTAAAAAATATAAAACGGGACATGGAGGACCATTTACTGATAATGAGCAGAAAAAAAGTAATCAAAACCAAAGAGGTGAAGTTGAATTTTTAATTGATGCTATAAAAAAAATACAAGATGAACTTAATAATCTTAAATGATTATTTGTTATCTTGTATTTTTTATTTAACTATACCTAAGTTAACTAATTGTGTATGGATTACTTATTGTTCCTAAACCACTTAATTTTACATTTTTACTTATATTAATTACAGGCCTAATATTTATTATACTAGCTCCAGTAGCTGCATACAATATTCCATTACCAAAACAATACATAAAACCTGTAAAAGAACTATATCTTTCAAAATTTGCTGGTGACATTGTCCAATAATAAGTATTGTCTGTGTTAGACAAGTAGGAGCCATCTTCTCCGGCATAAATGATTTCATCTAATGTTATCATTCCAATTGATTTTGTTAATTTTTTATTCCCGTAGCTACTTGTAGTTGGAGTAAAATAATCATTTGTCTGTGAACATGTTAAAACTTCATTATTTCCTCTATTTCTAACTTCTGGTGCATAATAAGTTTCAAATTTTCCGTAGCCACCTTTATAATCAATTGTTTTTTTGCTACTAGATGGTGTACGATCATTACAAAATCCAGCATTAGTATCAATATATTTACTATATCCTTTATTTTCTATGTTTGTTTGATACCAATTGTCTAGTCGAGTTTTTACATCACTATTATTATTGTTAGCATGTGTAACACTTGCAGATGTTATGTTACCATAATCGCCTTTATCAAAACCTGTTATACTTGCTTTTGTAGAACTAACATATGAATTAACATATTTTAACCATCTACATGAAGTTGTATTTTCAAAACATGTATATCTACCAACCATACTATAACCATATGTTCCTGTATAAACACTTCCCGCTAACGTATAATATCCCGTAACAGGATCAAAAGTGTAACTAGTTGAATACTTATAAGTTTCTGATGTATCAAGCGTTGCAGTCCATGTATTACCTGCTCTTCCTAAATCACTCCATTTTCCAGCTGTACCATACATATACCCTATACCTGCATTGTCACCTGCAATAGTTTTATTTGTATTCCAAGCACCTGTTCCAATTGTAGAATTTGCACTGGATTTTTCAGTACTTGTACCGTTATAAATTAATCTAATTGATCCATCGCCATTTACTCTAACTATTCTCCAGTAATAACCTGCGAAATATACATAATTATCGGTTGGATTACCTGCATAGTAATAACTTGTTCCTTCTGAATCATTTGTTTTGAACAGAGTATTTGTTGTAGTTACACTATATGCATCACTTAAAGATCCTCTGTAACCAAATGATTTATTGGCAAGAATTATATCATTTGCATTTTTATAAGTTGTCACATTATACGTAAAGACATCAGACTTATAATTTACTGAATCTACGGCATACACTCTTATTGTATATGTTGTATTTGCTGTTAGTCCTGTAAATGTATATTTATTTGAGGTAGATGATGTATAGCTACCATTATTAATTGAATAATAATAATTAGTTATAGCATTACTTCCTGCTACTGCATTTGTAGTTATTTGTACTTCTGTAGGTTTATTATCGGATACTACCACATTATTTATTACTGGTTTTGCAAAATCTGTTTTTGCTGTCTTTGCATATTCACTACTTATTCTATTATTATCATCCTTCACTTTTACTTTTAAATAAAATGTTGTATTTGCTGTTAATCCTGTAAATGTATAATTACTAGATGTACTTTCTACATAATTTGAACCATTATCTTTTGAATAATAATATTTATTTACTGTCCCGTCTCCATTTTTAGCATTAACACTTATTGTTATACTTGTATCTTTACTACTTGTTGTTACATTCTCTACTACTGGTATTTTATATTCACTTGTAGTTACTTCTGTTTCATATATGTTTGAAACTCTGTTTTGAGTATCATTTACTTTTACTTTTATTTTGTATGTTGTTTTTTCAGTTAAATTATCAAATGTATAAGTGTTTTGTCCCTCTTTAAACTCTGAATCATTTATAGAATAATAATACTTATTAACGTTATACGATCCCCCAAGTGCATCTACTGTTAATTTTATAGTTTTATATGTGGCTAATGAATCTACTTTTGTAACTGATGGTAATATATACGTTGAAGTTGTTATAGCTTTTATATATTCTGTTGATATTCTTCCTAGCGTGTCTTCAACTTTTATTTTAATTTTATATTCTGTTGTATCATTCAAATTGTCAAATGTATAACTATTTGATGTACTTTCTTCATATGTGGCACCATTATCTTTTGAATAATAATATTTGGCAACTTCATTAGTTCCACCTTCTGCTGTTACATCTAATTTAATACTATTTAGTGTTTCAGTATGGTTTAATCCTATAATTTTGGGAACAATATACTCATCCGTTGTTACTTCTGTCTCGTACAGATTTGATTTAATCCCATTCCTATCAACAAGATAACTATAGATCTTATATGTACTTTTTTCATCTAAATTTGTAAATTTGTAATTACCTTCACTAGACTCCACAAATTTTAAATCTGCAACATTACTTAGGCTTTTTGAATAATATTTATTACTTACATAACCAATTGTTTTATTTGTTTTTTCTGCTGCATAATAATATTTTTCTGCTGCTGATGAACCTTCTTCGATATTTAAAACTGTGTTTATTGAGTTATATGTTGTTTGAGTTATCATATTAGTTATTTTAGTTAGTTCATAACTACTCATTTTGTCTTTAGTTACGTATAATTTACCTGACAGGCTTTTACCCATATTCTTAGATTGATCAGTATCAAGATTAGCAAATGTAACTTCAACCTTCCAATCTTGAGCAATTGTATTTCCACGAGTTGCTTCGATATCATAATCTGGCACTAATAAAAATCCACCAGTTCTTGTTGTAATATCAAAACCTTTTTCATAGTGAACTAGTCCAGTAATATTTTCAAGCTTATTTCCATTTGGATCAGTTACATTTAAATATAACTCAGGTGTTCCATTCTGCGTTGTATATTCAAAATCATTTGTATCAATAACAAAATATATGTTATATCTTCTTGTTGTTTTTTCTACACTTTTTGAATTACTTGCAGTGAGTGTTGCATGTGCACCGGTTGAATCACTAACATCTGTGCCACCTTTTTTTAATTCATTTTGAGTAATACCAATGTTAATTGCTTTATCAATTTTAAATGTTAATAAATCAGTTGTTGCTGTTATTACATTAACATCTGAAGAGCCTCCAGCTCCTCCTTGTGCTTTAAAATATGCAAATGTTGCACCAACTACTAAAGTAATTAGTGTTAAAACCCCAACTATGCATAGAATCATTGCTTGTCTTTTATTTTTATCTTTCATTTTTACACATCCCTATTTTACTTATCCAGTATATAATATTTTCCAAAAAAAATCAATCTATTTTTCATAAATAGATTAACCTTTTTTATCTTGCACTTTTTTAATTTGCTCTTTAGCATTATTAACTGTTTCATAGTCTGGTTTCATAACATAAAGTTTTGTTTTATTATAACTATATACATAATCCATGGCATCCGTTCCATTTACACTAATTGACTTTATAGTCCATGAACTATTATTTTTAAGTTGCATCTTTATTAATTTAGTTATATCTTCATCGCTTATATTTGTTACAAATTTGCCTTTTAATGATGTAAGTAAATTTGTATAATTAGTTATAATTTTGGGACTCATTGCTTTATTTATTAAAGCAGTAAGAACTCTTTGTTGATTCTCTCCTCTTGTTCTATCCCCTTCTTTAAAAGACTTTCTTTCTCTTGCAAAAGATAATGCTTTTTTACCATCAATTATATTATCACCTTTTACATATGAATAACCATCCTGAGATACAAAGCTATATGGCGATGTAACTGTTATTCCATCTAAAGCATCTACAATATCAACTAAAGATGTAAAATTAACTTTAACATAGTAATTTATTTTAGTATCAAATAAATCTTCAAGAGTATTAATACTTTCATCTATACCATATATTCCTGCATGAGTAAGTTTATCGTATTTTCCATTTTTATGTAATTTTACGTAATAATCTCTGGGAATATTGGTAAGTAATATTTCTTTAGTAATTGGATTAACTGTAATTAAGATATTAACATCACTTCTAGATACTTTATTTATACTTCCATAAGTATCTATACCAGACACATATATATTAAATGAACTATTTGTAACATCTACTTCTTTACCTATCTTTTCACTTTTAACGTCTACGCTTAAGCTATCTATTTTCTTAAGCAAATTATATTCTTCATTATTTTCTTCTTTTAATATATCTAATCTTGCATCATCAAGTATTATGGCATCTACTTTTTCTTTAATTAAACTTGTTATTAAATTACCAACATCTTCATTTATCTTTTCAGTATAATTAATCTTCTTTTTTATTTTACCTACTACTTTACTTAATCCTTCATTGTTATTATTTGGTAAATAACCTATGGTCTTATTATTTAAATCATTTATTGATTTTGCCTCGCTTGATTTTAATACTAGAATACTATAACTTTCTGTTTTATAATTACTAAAGCCAAAAGACTTTAAAAAATTCATTGTATTTAGCCCATAATTAATGCCAAGAGTCATAATTACGATAAGTATAAGTGCTAAAAAACCACCAATAATATTTTTAATTTGTCCTTTACTTAAAAGAAGAGAGATAACAACTAAATCAATTATAATTATCAAACTTATAAATACAAGAAAATATTCAAGGGGAAAAACATTAATAAAATATACTAAACCACTTACAATTACACTTAATATTACTATAAATATACATAAATACTTTCTAAAACTCAATAAATTGTTTTTATTACTTTTTTTCTTCATAAATATCACATCTAAATTATACATATTTTTGTTTAAAACTGCAAGAGAAAAGACACCTATAGTGTCTAATTAGATTTTTTTCTTACCAAAGCATATGCTTGGTCTTTAAATTCTCCACTTCTTATTTTTTGAACTTGCTCACTTAATACTGCTTTGGTATAGAATACTGCTTCACTTAAATCAAGTGATTTGTCTACGAATTGATACTTTTTCTTCATAAGTTCCCAAAGTTTTTCATGTCTTTTAACAAATTCTTTATTTAAAAAGTCTGTGTTTATATCTTCAAGATGCATGCCATACATTAAAACCATAACTTCAAAATATAGGCTAAATTTATCAGCATCATAATTTTTGCCAAATAAATTATAAATATCATAAAAATCTTTTACTCTAGTATTGAGAATATCTTCTCTTGTATTATGGGCAATTATATATAATTTTTCAGCAATATGTTCTTCAAAAGATGGTGTATTTATATAAAATTTTCTATCACCTTCAAATAAAGGTTCTACAGCTTTAAATTGTGTTTCAAATATAACATTATTGTTTTCTTTAAAATCAATTGGTACTGGGACTATCATTTCTTTTGCTTCTTCATATTTAACTTTAGCTATGACAGGTAATTTGTATACACCATTTTTAGTTTTTCTTGGTAATGCCCCCAAATCAAACGATACTTTATCAGAAAATGTGTCATATATCGCGGCATATAATATTTCAAGTGGAACTTGACGAGATAATGTAGAAGATAAATCAATATCTAAAACTGGTCTTGATAATGAACCTAAATGTACATATTGGCTAAAGCTTCCTTTTACTACTAATGTTCCATTATTTATTAATGCTAGCTTTTCTAGTAATTTTCTAGCATAATATGTAGTGTATGCAGCCATGTGAGTAATTTCAAGTCTTTTTGCTTCCTTTTTCATAAAAGCTTTTTCTTGATCTAAATTCCTAAATTCCATATTATAACCCCCTCAAGTTAGCAACATTGTATCACATTTTTTTAAAAAATGCAAATTCACTTATTTCTAATAAGTTTAATTTCGTTATTTTTTCTATTTTTAGCTTTAATATATTCTTCCGGATAATACTCTACTAAATCTGGTAGACACTCTAAAATATCAGCTATTTCTAATTTATCAACACCATCAAAATTTTCACTTAAAACTTCGTAAAAAACTTGTTCAACATCTCTTTTTAAAACTATATCAACTGTTTTGCCAGTATATCTTTTAACTATTTTAGCAAGTAAACTTTGATATGGATACCATTTTTTTAGTTCATCTGAAGGATTATTTAATGGTTTACAGCCATTTTCGCTAGGTATTAAGTTTACTCCACCTCCAGGTCTTTGTTCTAAGTTATATGAGCATCCGGTACTTGTTAGCATTGAGCATCTTTTCTTCATTGAAAATAAATCTATTACTTCCTTATCTTCATTTCTGGCTCTTAGATAAAGAATTGGTACTACAACTTTTTTACCATTTCTCAATATTTCATATTTAAAAGCAGATACAATGGATACATTTCCAGTTTCTAAAACTTTAATTATTGTATTTTTATCAATACTTTTAAAATCACTAACATAGTAATCACAGCCACTTTTTTTGCAACATCTTCCCCCACATTTACTACATAGCTCTTTATTTTCATATTCCATACTTTTCACCACAGGTTGTTATTATATATTAATTTTTTTCAAAAATCAAGTTTGACAAATAGCCACATTTATGTTATTATGTATTTAGCAAAGACAATTTGCATATAATAAAAAAATGGAACATCCAGTTTTTGCGAGATTGGATGCTACCAGTTGTGTTTTGTAGCATCTAAACCAACCCCGTTGATTTAGATGCTTTCTTTACTTTGAAATATGATAAATTATATAAATCAAATAAATTATAATGCCAAGCAAGAGCACTATTAAAAAGTCTTTCTTACTCATTAGCATCACCTCTCTTTCGGTTCCACTGAACTTAAAAGAGGTAGCATCCAATCATCTGGATATTCCGTGAGTTAATTATATAATATAAAAACTTTAAAATCAAGTAATTTAAGCCACTTTTATTAATTCTGTTATTTTCATTAAAAATAAGTATATACATGTATACACTTGTTTTCTATTAGCAATATTTTATAATTAAAATCTTTACAATCAAGTGCAAATGTGTTACTATAAACATGGCAAACAACATTGAGTGTTAGCCATTGTTTGACTTAGTCCAGTCGGCTTGATTGGACGTTATTTTTATACTAAAAGCAGTATGGTTTTATGCATACTGCTTTTGGTATTATTATTTTCTGTTTATTTTTAAATCATTAATGTAGTCCATAAAGTCTTTTTGACTCATTGTTGTAGTTTCACTACTTCCAAATAATCTAAAACTTATTTCTTTATTATCAACTTCTTTTTGACCTAATATTAAAGTAATAGGTATTTTTTTAATTTGACTTTCTCGCATTTTATATGAAAGTTTTTCTTGTCGATCATCTATTTCTACTCTATAGTCTCTATCAAGTAGCATCTTATATACTTCATTTGCATAATCTAAATGATATTCATTATTAACAGGAATAACATTTATACTAACTGGAGCAAGCCAAAGTGGTAGTGCTCCCTTTGTTTCTTCTAGTAATAGTGCTATAAATCTATCAATTGAACCTAGTATTGCTCTATGTATTACAACTGGAGTTTTCTTTTCACCTTTTTCATCTATATAATATAGTTCAAATCTTCTTGGAAGTAGAAAATCAAGTTGAATAGTTGAAAGAGCTACTTCATTACCAACGGCTGGTTTAATTAATATATCTAATTTTGGTCCATAGAATGCTGCTTCACCTTTTGCTTCAACATAGTCTATACCAATATCATTAAGAACTTTTCTTAAAGATTCTTCAGCATTATCCCACATATCATCATCTTGGAAATATTTTTCTTTATCTTCTGGATCTCTTAGTGATAAACGACACTTGTAATTTTTAAAACCAAAATCATTATAAACATCCATTATTAAGTCAAGAACGCCTTTAAATTCACTTTCAATTTGTTCTGGTGTTGCAAAAATATGTGAGTCATTTTGTGTAAAACATCTTGCTCTTTCAATTCCTTTAACAGCACCAGCTGCTTCATATCTAAAGTCATTAGCTATTTCAGCAATTCTAACTGGTAAATCTTTATATGAATGCAAGAAATTTTTATACATTACCATGTGATGTGGACAATTCATAGGTCTTAAAACATAAGCTTCATTATCCATTTCCATTGCTGGGAACATATCATCTTTGTAATGATCCCAGTGTCCACTTGTTTTATAAAGCTCTACACTACCTAGATCTGGTGTATGAACATGTTTATATCCATACTTTATTTCTTTATCAGTTATGTAATTTTGAAGGGTTCTCCATAAAGTATAACCATTTGGAAGCCACATAGGTAGTCCTTTTCCAACTAAATCAGACATCATAAATATTCCTAAGTCTTTACCTATTTTTCTATGGTCTCTTTCTTTAGCTTCTTCAAGTTCTTTTAGATGAGCTTCTAGAGCTTCTGGTGTATCAAAACATACACCATATATTCTTTGAAGCATATGATTTTTAGCATCATTTTTCCAGTAAGCACCACTTACTTTAAGTAACTTAAAATTCTTAAGTTCTTTAACAGTATCTACATGTGGTCCACGGCATAAATCTGTAAAATCCCCTTGAGTATAGCATGAAATTGTTTGTTCATCTTCATCCATTCTAGATAATAAATCTACTTTGTATGGATCATCTTTAAACATGTCTAAAGCTTCTTTTTTACTTATTTCATGTCTAACTATTCTTTTCCCATCTTTAGCTAGTTTTTTCATTTCTTTTTCTATTACTGGTAAATCTTCTTCATTTAAAGTTTTACCACCTAGGTCTATATCATAATAGAAACCTTCTTCAACTACTGGTCCAACCCAAAACTTAGCTTCTGGATATAAATGTTTTACAGCTTGCGCTAAAAGGTGTGCACATGAATGATTCATGACACTTAATTTTGCATCTTCTTTAATATTTATCATTTTTCTTCCTTCTTTCTTATATAAAAAAAAGGATGGTGTGCAAGGAGTCATTTTCTGACGGTACCATCCTTTTATTAACTTAATTTTGATAACGGTTTTTAACCGGAGCTTATTAGCCCTCTTAGAAAGTAGTAATTAATAATGTTTCTGTTAGTTTCCACCATCCACTAACTCTCTATAAAGAAAACTATTTATTAATCGTGTCTTTCCTCATTGATTACTCATTATATTACCACATATTTATTTGTAATACAAGTTTTATATTCAAATATTTCTCTTTTTGCCACAAATTTGTCTAGTACATGGCAGTGCTCTAGCAAGCATGTCCGATCCTAGTTTACCAAACTTACCTACGGACAGTTTTTGAAATACAAAAAAATAGATATAACATCCTTGCTATATCTATTGTGCCTTAAACCTTGTATAAACAACCATTCTTTGAT
>CAKORY010000011.1 GCA_934101795.1 uncultured Bacilli bacterium | reverse complement strand
TGTCACCTGTTAATTACAGATTACAATCCATTAGTATTTAATTAAATAAACTGTCCAACTTTTGGGGTTCAGTTCATCAAATTGAATGTTTCTTATTTTATGCTAATTTTATTTGCTAAATATATATTAATGTTTTTAAAATTTTATGTCAATATAATATAGCTAAAAACATCAATAAAAATAAAGAAATAAAGCAAGAAAATAAACTTAAAATATGCCTGTAATGCTTACTTTATTTGAACGCCTATGATATACTTTATTTATGGAATATCCAGTTGATTGGATGCTACCTCATTATTCAGAAATGAGAGTGGGGTGATGCGCATGAATGCAAAAGATACATTTATCTTAATGCAATTCTGCATTATAATTTATTTGTTAATTATAATAACTTTGTTATTAATTACAAAATAAAGAAAGCATCTAGATCAACGAGGTTGATTTAGATGCAACAACAATATTTTATTGGTAGCATCCAATCTCGGAAATACTGGATGTTCCATTTTTAATTTATGCAAATTTCCTTTGCTATATACATAATAGCATAACTATTAATTTTTGTCAAATAGTTCTTTGCTTTAAAATGTGGCTTAATATTTTAGATAATATAAGCAATTATACCAGCAACTACACTTGCTACCATAACTATAAGCATAATCCAAACTACTATTTTTTGCGCTTTTTTATTCAAAATAATTCACCACTTTCTTTTGTTTATATAAATAATTTATCATAATTTTAATAAATTTGCAATATAATTAAGTGGTGATAGAAATGTGGACAAGCTTAAGTAAGAAATTATATTTATTTATGGGTATTGTTTTAATTATAGGTATTATAACTGGAGTAGTTTTTGTACTTATGTTAGATGAATCAACAAAAGAGATATTATTTTTGAATATAAATAACTTTTTGCAAAGTTTTGGTGCAAGTAATATTAGTATACTAGTGCAACATTTAGTAATACTTTCTACATTACTCATATTAAGTATCTTTTTAATTGGAGGGCCACTTGTAATATTTTTTATGTTTTATAATGGATTTACCATAGGTTTTATAATAAGTTCTATTACATGTATATTTGGTATTAAAGGCATGTTATTCGGAGTTTTATATGTAATTATAAGTAAATTAGTATTTATAGTATTACTTATTATATTTAGTGTAAATTTATTTAAAATAGTTAAATGTGTAATAGATTATTTAGTATATAAAAAAAATAATAAAGAATCTTTATCTATATTTATGAAAAGAAGTATAGTTTTTATTGGTATTATTATGATTAGTGATATAATTTTGTATTTTAGTGAAGTAAAACTTATTAATATCTTTAATTTTCTAATAAAATAAGGTATAATATTTACGTGATGTTTATGAAAAAAGTAATTATGGGAATATCTGGAGGAGTAGACTCTGCGGTGGGTGCTCTTCTTTTACAAAAAGATGGCTATGATGTAGAAGGTCTTTTTATGCGTAATTGGGATAGTAATATCAACAATGATTTTTTAGGAAATCCAAATGATTTTAATGATATATGTCCTCAAGAAAAAGATTATAATGATGCATTAGAATTATGTAATAAATTAGGTATAAAACTTCATAGAATAGATTTTATCAAAGAATATTGGGATTATGTATTTACTTACTTTTTAGAAGAATTAAAAAAAGGAAGAACACCTAATCCAGATATGTTATGTAATAAATTTATTAAGTTTGATTTATTTATTAAAGAAGCTAAAAGATTAGGGGCAGATTATATAGCTACAGGTCATTATGCTAAAATGGAAGATGGTAAACTTAAAAGAGCTGTTGATTTAAATAAAGATCAAACATATTTTTTGGCAGATGTTAAAAGAGATGCTTTAAAGAATGTTTTATTTCCAATTGGAGATTATACAAAACCGGAGATAAGAAAAATAGCAGAAGAAAATAATTTAAATGTTGCTCATAAGAAAGATTCAACAGGTATTTGTTTTATAGGTGAGAGAAACTATCAAAAATTTGTTGAAAATTATTTAAGACCTAATCCTGGGGATATTGTTGATGTTGAAACTAAGGAAGTTATTGGAAGACATACAGGTCTTATGAATTATACGATTGGGCAAAGAAGAAATGTTGGCATAAGTGGAAATTTAGAAAGACATTATGTATGTGGTAAAAACGTTGAAAAAAATATATTATATGTAGCTTTCGGAGAAGATAATAAATACTTAATGAGTGATGAATGCATTATAGATAATGTTAATTTTATTAGTAGTTTAAGACCTACATTTTGCACAGCTAAATTTAGATATAGAGATGCTGATCATGCAGTTGAATTAGAATACTTGGAAGGTGGTAAAATTAAAGTTAAATATCCTGAGAAAGTTAAGGCTGTTACTCCTGGTCAAGCATGTGTTTTATATCTTGGCGAAGAATGTCTTGGTTGTGGTTTTATTGACGAAATTAAAAATAATGATGAATATTTATGGTATTTACACAATTAATCTTGATTTTTAGTGTTAAGTTATGTATAATTGATGTGTAAAGTTAAAGAAGGTAGTGATAAAATGAATAGATTAAATGAATTATTGCAAGAATTAGGCCTTTCAAAAGTTAAACTTGCAAAGTATCTTGGAGTAAGTCGTCAGATGGTATATAACTATTTAGTGTTAGATAGTTTAGATAAATGGCCTAAAGAAAAGAAAGTATTACTTTTACAACTTTTAGATATTAAAGATGGAAGTAAGAAAAGTATAGAAAATATTGTTGTTGATACTAATTATTTAATGGAAGTTGAAAAAAGACTTAATAGTGCTATTAAGCAAAATGGTAATATTGAATCTTTTATAGATATGAATGGTCTTACTAAAGATAATAAACAACTTTTAAATGATTTTATCTTTTTACTTAAAGAAAAATTAGAAGATAATGATAATGAAGCAAGTAGTGCTGTAAGATATATGTATTATATGCTTCAATCAATGGATAATGTTCCTGAAATTAAGTATATAATGGGTTATATGGCTAAATCAAATTGTTTTATTAAACCAGAAGAATATAAATTTGATGAAGATAAACAATTTATCTTTGAAGGAATACTTTATTCAGCATTAACTCTTTATAATAATGGTGGAGCATCTAAAAGTAAACTAGCTGAAAGTCATAAAAGATTTATTCAAGAAATAGAACAAAAAAATGAAGAAAAATTAACGAGAACTCAACAACTTAGTACAGTGAAGATTCAAGCTCTAAGAGAACTAGGATATAATGATATAAATGCTGATAATGCATCTGAAGTATTTGAAAAAATGGCAGAAATTCAAACTAGAAAAGTATAGAGGTATTTATGAAAAAGAAAGATAAGTTAATTGTATTTTTAAGTATTATAATTGTAATTTTAGTGGTTATTATATTAGTGCTTCTTATTAAAAAAGGATTACCTATTAATTCTAAAAATAGTATGGTAATAGATGCTTATAAATATGTTAGTAATAGTAATTTAGAAAGATGTAATGGCTTAGTTATGTATAATAAAGATAAAGTTACAAAGGATACTTTAGAAAATACCACTAAAATATGTTTATCTTATAATCTTTTGGATGAAACTGGTGAAGAAGTAAAACTTGATAAAAATAAAAAAAATAATTTATGTACTTTAAAAGATGATATGGTATTTGCTTTAGATAATTATGAAGGAAATATATGTACTGTATCTAAAATAAATAAAGATGATGTACATAAAAAGTATAAAGAAATATTTGGGGAAGATCTTAAAAATGATGAAAGTTTTAAACTTGATAATGTAAGTGTATGTCATTATAGTGAAGGTTATTATTATTGCGGATTATCAGAAAAATATACTTATTCAATCGGGGGAGAACCTCATACATATAGAACTATAAAGAATTCTTATAAAAAAGATGATAAATTAATTATATATGATTATTTCTTAAAAGTAATAAATGATGAATGTTATACAAGTTTTATGACTAATGATAAGAATGATAAATGTAGTAAAAAATATGATAATAAAAAAAATATAGATTATAATTTTATGAAAAGATATGGTAAAGTATATAAACATATTTTTCAAAAAGATGGAGATAACTATTATTGGGTATCAAGTGAAGCTGAGTAAAAATATTTAAAAAACAAATGAAAAATACTTTTCATTTGTTTTTTTATGTGATAAAATTATTTTGTAATATAGGAAGAAAGTTAGTAAGGATGTGGTATTTATGGAAAAAAATAAAAAACAAGCATTAATTCTTAGTATAGTTGGGGTTTTAACATTAATTACCTTAGTGGCTGGTGCAACATATGCATACTTTAAAGCACAAGGGGGAGAAGGTGGTTCATCAAAAGTTGATGTTACAACAGCAACAACTGATTTGTTAACATTTAAAATTGATAAGGCCATTAATATTTCTATTTCACAAAGTGAATTAAAAAAAGGTGGAACTGACGTTAGTGATTCAACCGGTGCACATGCAACACTCACCGCTAGTAATTCAAAAAATGTAGAAAAAACAGCAAGAAGTTATAACATATATTTTGTTATTGATACAAATGATTTTGAATATACAACACAGGATGGTACTCCAGAGTTATATTTAAATGTAACAGATCCAAATGGTAATAAACTTGAAAATATTACTGGACTAGTTCATTATGACAAAGGTTTTGATATTACAACTAGAACTGGTGGATTTTTATTAGTGCCAGATTATGACATTGAAGCAACTCGTGGAAATACAATTACTCAAGATTGGAAGGTTGAAGTTACATTTGCTAATCTTGATACTGATCAATCTAAGAATATGGGTAAAAGCTTATCAGGTAAATTATTTGTTACCAGTGATAAAATGAATAGTTATGAGTTATCTAAAATAACTAATATGACAACTAAAACAACTTATAATAGTATTGATACTACTTTAGATGTAGAAAAAGGTAGTGCAGAAGTAAATAAATACTTTTATGGTATAGAAAAAACATCAAGTAATGTAACAGGTTATGTAAATAATAGTGGTGTTAAAAAAGTAGCTTTAAAAGATGTAACTTTTGTAGAAACAGATAAAAATACATATAAATTTGATAATTTAAGTGATAACTCTGTATATAAAGTTTATAGTTATGGAGTAGATAAGAATGGTATTAAAACTAATTTATATGAAACTGAAGTAACAACAAGTGAGTATAATAATCCAGTTGTAAATAGTGTAAGTCATACATCAACTTTAAATAGTATAACACTAAGTGTTAATGCAACTAAAGGAGATAATGATATAGTAAAATACTATTATTCAAAAGATAATGGACAAACTTATGAAGAAAGTGATTCAAATAGTTATGTATTTAATAATTTAAAAGATACAACAGAATATAAAATAAAAGTAAAAGTACTTGATAGTTATGGAAGATATTCAACAGAATTTGTTAAAGCTATATCAACAGAAACATATATATTACCAAGTGTAACAAATGTTACACCAACAACAAAATATAATCAAATAAGTGTTTCTGTAGTGGGGGCAAATGGAACAAATAATATATCTAAATATTATTATTCAATAAATAATGGAGCATTTACAGAAAGTACTAATTCATCATATACATTTACAGGATTAAATGAAAAAACAAATTACTCAATAAAAGTAAAAGTAGTTGATACTTTAGGAAAAGAATCAAATGTATACAGTTTAAGTGTAACAACTGATGCATATGTACTTCCAAAAGTAACAAATGTATCAACTTCATCAACATCTAGTTCAATTACCATAAGTGTTAGTGCAAGTGGTGGAACTGGAAATGTTGTAAAATATTATTATTCAAAAGATAATGGATCAAATTATGTAGAAAGTTCGTCAAGTAGTTATACATTTAATAATTTAACAAGCGATGCTACATTCTATGTAAAGGTTTATGTAAAAGATAGCAATAATAGAGAAAGTAGTGTATCATCAACATCTATTAGAACGAAGAGTAATAGTTTAGCTTCGTATATAAAATCAAAATATACATCACAAGGGTCAAACGGATTATATTATCATAATAGTTCTTTAGCAAATGGAGCAGGAGATAATTCTTATAGATATGCAGGGGCAAATCCAAATAATTATGTATGTTTTGGAAGTACTCAAAGCTCATGCCCAGCTGATAATCTATATAGAATAATCGGAGTATTTGGTGATAGAGTGAAACTAATCAAATCAGATTATGCAACAAGCACATTATTAGGTACAAATGGAGATTATAAAGGTAAATATTCTGAAAAATCTTTAAATTATAAAGGAAATAATTTAGCTAATATAGCAGGATATACATGGAATTATAAAAATAATACAAGTATAAATAATGGAAAAGGATCAAATACATGGAGTACAAGTTTGTTAAATAAAACAAATTTAAATCAAAATTTCATAACAAATATAGGAGCAGAATGGGCAAATAAAATAGATACAACAACATGGAAGGTTGGAGGAAGTCCATATTTATACCAACCAGCCAAAACAGTATATCAAAATGAGATAGTGAATCCTGTAACAACAAATAGTACAGATAATAAAACAGAATATAGTGCAAAAATAGGATTAATGTATGCAAGCGATTATGGATTTGCAGCATTACCAAGTGCGTGGACAACAAGCCTTAGAGATTATAATGGCGAAGCCATTAAAAATGCAAATTGGATGTATATGGGACTAAATGAATGGACTATTTCCCGTAATGCGGGCACTGACATTCGTGTGTACAGTGTGTCGTACGGTTGCTACCTCACGTTTGGTTATCCGAATGATGCGTATGCGGCGCGCCCAGTCTTCTATCTCTCATCTTCCGTGAACTATGCATCTGGAAGTGGAACTCAAAATTCACCAATTCGTGTAAAATAGTGGTTATAACAAAACCTATACAATATAAAACCTGATAGTGTAATACTATCAGGTTTTATTTATTTGTTTATTTTTTGAGTATTTTTAAAGTTTAATTTTACATAGTTATTTAGAATATCTATTCCTTTTTCATTTACTAGTTCCTGAACAAATTTATCTACATTTTCTCCAGCACCCTTAGGTATTTCTTTTCCTAGTTCTTCACTCATTTTATACATTTCTCTTAAAAATATATATCTACTTATAATTGATGCACATGCAACACTTAAGCATTGTTCTTCAGCTCTCGGAGTAAATGTTATATCTGTTACTTTCTTTGGCAAGTCTATTAAATAACCAAAATAACTTTTTGGAGTAGTAAATTGATCCACTACAATTTTATCAAATGGTAAGTTCTTTTCTACAAGATTTAGTAATACTTTATTATGAAGTATTGCTTTTATTTTATTCATATTTACATTTTCATGATTTAAATTATTATATTCTTTATTTGTTAGAACAAAAGCAGAATAGGGAACTTTTTCCATAATTTTTGGTGCTATTTGTTTGATATAGTCATCTGTTATTTTCTTTGAGTCTGTTACCTTTAAGTCATGTAAATATTCTACGTTACTAGTTGCTACGAATGTTGCACAAACTACGATTGGCCCAAAATAATCACCAGTACCAACTTCATCAGAACCTATAGTGGAATATTTATCATAATTAAATGTTTTCTTTTCTTCCTTTTCTTTTTTATCTTTACCAGTATTAATATCTATGCTTCTTCCATTAAACTTTTTTTCCATTTCAATCCAAATATTAGCATCTATATCTGCTGAAATACCCTGAAACATTACTTTACCTGACTCATATAAAGTAATGATAGTTCCTCCTTCTTCTGCTTGAAATATAGCATATGGAGGAGTTTTATCTCTTTTTAAATCCTCATAGTAATTTATTAATTTTTGTTTTATATTGTCACTTACTTTAAAAACTATTGTCATAAAATTTTTCCTTTCTTTTATTATTTTAACATATTTTTTAATAAAATGATAATATTTGACTTTATTTTTGTCCATATTTATAATATAATTAATATAAGGAGAGTAGAAAAATGAATATAATGAGTGTCGTAATAATATTAATTGTATTATTATATGTTGCTTTGGGGTTTAAACGTGGGGTTATTAAAACAGGAGTTTCTTTAATTGGAACTATAGCAATATTAGTAGTTTCTTTTGTTTTAAAAGATATTGTAGCTAATTTTTTAATGGAACATTTGCCATTCTTTAATTTTGGAGGTATATTTGAAGGTATTACATCAATCAATATTTTGATGTATGAAATGATTTCTTTCATTGTAGTATTTGTAGTTTTATATTGTGTTTTAAATATTTTACTTACATTATCAGGATTAATTGAAACTTTACTTAAATTAACTATTGTTCTTGCTATTCCATCTAAAATACTAGGAGCTTTACTTGGTTTAGTAGAAGGCGTTATTGTCGCATTTTTAGTATCTTTTGTATTTTTGCATTTAGCACCTACAGAAAAATATGTTATGGATAGTAAACTTGCTATAGTGCTTTTAGAAAGAACTCCTTTTATAGGTAGAATGACCACTAGTACAACACTTGCTTTAGAAGATATTAATAAAATTGTTAATTCTTTAAAAGAAGATGATAATAGATCAGAAGCCAATTATAAAGTACTTCATCAAATGATTTATTGGAAAGTTATTACTGTTGAACAAGCACAAAAGTTAATAAATGATAAGAAAATTGAATTTGAAAATGATGTTGAATTAAATGGGTGATTAAATGATTAAATATTTAGAAAAAGAAGAAGATTTTAATAATATAATTCAAAATAGAGTTTTAGTTGATTTCTATGCTGATTGGTGTGGACCATGTAAAAGACTTGGTTTAATACTTGAAGAAATAGATACTATAGATGTTTTAAAAGTAAATGTTGATTTATTTCAAAATATATCTAATAAGTATGGTATTATGAGTATTCCAACCCTTATAGTATTTGATAAAGGTAATGAAATAAAGAAAAGTATAGGATTTAAAACTAAGAACGAATTACTTGAATTTATAAATTAGTTAAAAATAAAGACATTTGATAGAAAAAATGTCTTTTATTATGATATAATATCTTATATCGGAGGTAGTATTATGATTAAAGGTAAACCTTTTGTTAAATGGGCTGGGGGAAAAAGACAAGTAATTGATAAACTTAAAATGTATGCACCAGAAGAGTTTGATACTTATTATGAGCCATTTGTTGGGGGAGGAGCTCTTCTTTTTGAATTATCACCTAAAAAGGCTGTTATAAATGATTCTAATCAGGAACTTATGAATGTTTTTATGTGTATTAAAGATAGTGATAAGTTTGATAAAATGTGCAAAGAGCTTAATCACCATGAAGCAAATCATAGTGAAGAATATTATTATGAAATAAGAAATTTAGATCGAGATAAAAATAAATTTAAGAAAATGATAGATTATAAAAGAGCAGCTAGAACTATATATTTAAATAAAGCATGTTTTAATGGTCTTTATAGAGTTAATAGTAAGAATGAATTTAATGTACCATTTGGAAAGAAAAATAAAGTAAATACTTATGAAGGACAAAATTTAGGAGTTATAAGTGGGTATTTAAATTATAATGATATAGAAATATTATCTGTAGATTTTGAAGATGCTGTTAAAAATGCTAAAAAAGGTGATTTTATATATTTTGATCCTCCATATGATTCTGATACTCATACATTTAATAGTTATACTGAAGGTGGGTTTAATAAAGATGAACAAAGAAGACTTGCTAAAGTATTTAAAGAATTAGATGAAAGAGATTGTTTTGTGATGCTTTCTAATCATAATACTATTTTAGTAAGTGAACTTTATAAAGATTATAATTTTCATTTTATTGAAGCTAAAAGAAATATAAATGCTAATGGTAAAAAAAGAGGTAAAGTTGAAGAAGTAATTATTACAAATTATTAAACTGAGAATGGTTTTTAAAAAAATGGAGTTAGTTAATTACACTAGCTCCGGCATTTTTATAAGCTCTCATTAAAGGCCCTGCACCTAGTTTGATGCCACCAAAATATCTTACAACTACAATCATTTTATTATTTAAATTGTTTGTCTCTAAAAGGTTATATAAAGGTAGTCCTGCTGTACCAGAAGGTTCTTTATCATCTGTTTTTCCTGCTGTATTTTTAAATTTATAGGCATAGACAATATGTTTAGCTTTTTTATGTTCTTTTTTAAGTTCATCTATTATGGCTTTTATATCTTCAGTAGTTTCAAGTTCATAAAAGTAAGCTATAAATTTTGATTTTTTTATTTCTTCTTTATTTGTTTTAATTAATTTCATAAAAATTTCCTTCCATGTATTAATTATATCGTAAAATTGTCAAAAATTGTAGTATAATATATTTAAGGAGGCACTTATGTTAAAAGAAAAGTTAAAAACTATTCCTCATTTACCTGGTTCATATCAAATGCGTAATATAAATAATACTGTTATTTATGTTGGTAAAGCTAAAGATTTGTATAAAAGAGTAAATAGTTATTTTAAAGGTAATGTTACGGGAAAGACTGCTAAAATGGTTAGTGAAGTAGTTGATTTTACTTATATTACAACATCAACTGAGCAAGAGGCATTTATTTTAGAACTTAATTTAATTAAAGAATATGATCCAAAATATAATATACTACTTAAAGATGATAAAACATACCCTTATATTGAATACATAAGTAAACCTTATCCAAAACTTAAAGTATCTAGATATTTAAGTGTTAAAAGAAAAGATAAAAAGCTTTTATTTGGACCTTATCCAAATGCTTATGCTGCTAGAAAGATTGTTAATTTAATAAATAGATTATATCCTTTGAAAAAATGTGAAGGGATGCCTAAGGATGTTTGTTTATACTTTCATATTGGTGAGTGTTTAGGGTATTGTTCTAAAAAAGTAGATAAAGAAGCTTTAGATAAAATGGAGAAAGATATCTTAGATTTTTTACGTGGTAATGATAAAATATTAATTGATAAAATAATGGAAAAGATTAATACATTTAGTAATATGCTTAATTTTGAAGCTGCTTTAGAATTAAAAAAAGAACTTGATTATATTAAAGTAGTTCTTGATAAACAAAAGGTTGAACTTCATGATTATATAAATAGAGATGTAATATCTTATTATCTTGATGAAGGTATTGTATCTGTCCAAATACTATTTGTTAGGAATGGTAAAATAGTCGGAGGAAATAATGATAAATTCTATTTAATAAGTGATATTTTAGACGAAGTTAATTCATATATATTAAAGTTTTATCAAAGACATGAAATACCAAAAGAACTTTTAGTGGAAAAAGATTTAAATGCAGAGATAATAAGTAATATTTTAAGTACTAAAGTTGTAGTTCCTGAAAAGGGAAAGAAGAAAAATTTACTTAATATGGCTAAAGAAAATGCTAAAATTGCTCTAGAACAAGAAATAACTATTATTAAAAATGATGAAAAGAGAAGTGTACTTGCTAATGACGAATTAAGAAAACTTCTTAATATGGAAGTTTTAAATAGAATAGATTCATTTGATAACTCAAATTTATTTGGTACTTATGCAGTATCTGGAATGGTTGTTTTTAAAAATGGTAAGCCAGCTAAAAAAGAGTATCGTAAGTATAAAGTAAGTGTAGATAAAAATGATGATTATAATACAATGAGAGAAGTTGTTTACAGAAGGTATTACAGGTGTATGGTTGATCAAAGTGAAATGCCAGATTTAATACTTGTTGATGGTGGTGTAAGTCAAATAAATGCTTGCAAGAGTGTTTTAGATGAACTTCATTTAAATATTAAAGTATGTGGTCTTAGAAAAGATGATCATCATAGAACTAATGAACTTGTGGATGGTGATACATTAAATACAATTGAAATACCTAGAATGAGTGATGTTTTTCATTATTTAACTAGAATACAAGATGAAGTACATAGGTATACGATTTACTATCATAAAACTTTACGTGATAAAGGTTCTATTGGAAGTTTGCTTGATAATATTGATGGTATTGGTAGCGTTAGAAAGAAAGAACTTATTAAAAAATATGGTAGTGTTAAGAAAATGAAGGAAGCATCAGTTGAAGAATTATCTGAGGTAATACCTGAAGCTGTGGCAATTAACTTAAAAAAATATTTAGAAAGTAGGGATAAAAGTGATACTAACAAAGAATAAAAATATTGTACCTAATAAAAATATTACTTACTTTTTAAATCCCGATTATATTTATGTACCTGCGAATAATATTTATGTTAAAGATGGTGAATATGTTTATAAAAATCAAATTATCGCGGATAAAATATCTTCATCAGTATCTGGTAAAGTATTAGGTATTAAGAAATGTAATATCATGGGAAAACTTAAGAATACTTTAGTTATTCAAAATGATTATAGAGAATATTTTAAAGATAACAATATGAAAATGAAGGTTACTATACCTAATATGCTTAAAATACTTGAAAAAGATAAAAGTTTATTTGATAAATTTAAAAGTAGTAAAACATTTGATAATATAGTTGTATTTGCTATTAATGATAATCCTTATGTTTATAATGAAATATTTTTACTTAAAGAAAATATTAACGATATATTATGGTTTTATGATAAATTATTTAATATTTATAAATGTGGTAATAATTTGCTTGTTTTAAAAAATACAGATGCTTTTGTAATTGATGAGTGTTTAAGCTCACTAGGTAGTTATCCTGAGATAAAGCTTAGTTTAGTAAATGATGAATATTTACTTGAAAATAATGAAAACTTAGGTAAATATTTAAAATTAAAGGGCAATATATTATTTTTAAGTATTACAGAACTTATTAAAATATATAATTTATTTAATGGTAAAATAAATACTACAAAAATTATTACTATATCTGGTGATGCTATTAAAGAAAGTAAAGTTTTAAGAGTAAAAATAAATACTTCTTTAAAAGATATATTGGATAAGTATATTGATATTAATGATACTTGTGATTATATTATAAATGGTTTAATGAATGGTTTTAAAATAGATAATATAAATAATTTTATTATTACGGAAGAGGTAAAATCTATTAATATTATGAAAAAAAATAATATAATGACAAGTAAATGTATTAGATGTGGTAAGTGTATAAGTATATGTCCATATGGAGTAAATCCATTAAGTTTAAAAAATAAAGAGAAATGTATAGATTGTGGTTTATGTACTTATATTTGTCCATGTTATATAAATTTAAGAGAAAGGTTAAAGTAGTATGTTTGTTTATTTACATGATAAAAATGATTTAAAAAAGAATGTTGTAAAATATATTATATGTTTATTGCCACTTTATTTGTATGGTTTTTATAAAAATGGAATACTTCTTTATTCTAAAGATTATATTAGTTTTTTAGGAATGTTTAAAATAGTATATTTACTTATTTTATCTGTTGGAGCTTATTTTTTAACTAATAAAATATTAAAAGAAGAATTTAGATTTGATTTAACTTTCTTAAGTTTGTTTTTAATTCCTTTGTTTATGCCTTTGAGTATTAATTTATTTGTTTATTTTGAAATTTTGTTTATCTTTCTACTTTTTAGAAAGTATTATAATGTAGCTTTAGTAATATTAGTTTTATCTTTCTTTGGAAAGTTTGATAGTTTGATAGATGATACCAGTATTTATTCATTTACTACCTGGGATTATTTATGGGGAAGAAATATCGGAGGTATTGCATCAACATCAATTGTTTTAGGTGTTATTATAGCTATTGTTTTGGCATTTACTAATAACTATAAATATTTAATTAGTATATTTGCACTTGTTAGTTTTTCTATATTAAGTATTTTATTTAAAGATTATACCTTTTTAATAAATGGTAATGCTATTTTAACTATTTTGTTTATTGCCACTATTTCAGATAAAAGTCCGGTTTTAAAAAAATATATGATTATTCATGGTTTATTAATTGGGATAATTGGATTTATATTTATGAAAGTTTTAAATCCTTATTGTGGTATGGTTTTAAGTACTGCGGTAATTTCTATAATTTATGATATTTTACTTGCAAAAAAATTTAATACATAGTATATTAGTAGTAAGGATGGTGCTTATGAAAAAAAGAGTTATTGTTGTACTTGGTGTTTTGGTGTTATTAATAGTAATACTAGCTTTGCTTATATGTTTTAAACCAAAAGAAATTAAGAATTTAAATTTAGCAGAAAATATTACTATGAAAATTAAAGAGGGAAGTCTTACAAATAAGGGTGCAACAGTAATTATTACAAATTTATCTGGTGATGAAAATGTAAATTTAATAAATAGTGAATTTAAAATTGATTATATGAAAAATGAAAAATGGTATAGACTTGAGTCTAAAATTAAACATGAAGTTACCGTTATGACTGGAGAAAATGTTGTAGATAACAAAGACAATACTTATACTCAAGAAATTAATTGGGAAAAATATTATGGTAAATTAAATAAAGGCCATTATAGAATAGTTAAAGAAGTAAAAACTGATCTTTATATAGCTGCTGAATTTGATATTTAAGAAAATCAAGGGGATATAGCTTAATTTATGGGCTATATTTTTTCTTTTTGCCAAAATATTAAAAATATGCGTGAAATTGTTTGCAATGTGTCAAAAAAAGTGATATAATAGTAACGATTTTTAACAAGGGGATAAAGGGGAATATTATGGCTTATATAAAAGATGAAGAAATAAATGAAATTAGAAGTCGCGCTAATATAGTTGATATTATTTCTAGCTACCTAAATGTTAGCCAAAAAGGAAAAAACTATGTTTGCCTTTGTCCATTTCATAATGACCATTCACCAAGTTTAATTATTTCACCAGAAAAACAAATATTTAATTGTTTTACATGTCGAACTGGAGGAAATGTTTTTACATTTGTGATGAAGTATGAAAATGTTTCATTTCTTGAAGCAATTAAAATTGTTGCAGATAAAATTGGTTATAGTTTAAATGTTAAAGATTTGAATGTTAATGTAGATAGTAAGAATAAGGAAGACTTTGAAATTTACGATTTTGCAAGTAAGTATTATGTTAATAATATTAATACAACAGATGGTATAAAAGCTCGTGAATATTTAAGTAAAAGAGGTATTACTGATGCCATTATTAAAGAATTTAAATTAGGACTTGCTTTAAATGAAAAAGATACATTTTATAAAATAACAAGTAAAAAAGGATGGAGCATTGATACTCTAGATAAACTAGGGCTTATTAATAAAGTTAATGCAAATATTTATGATACATTTATTAATAGAATTGTTATACCAATAGAGAATTTAAAAGGAGAAGTTGTTGGTTTTACAGGAAGAATATTTAATGGTGAGGATAATACAGCAAAGTATTTAAATACGAAGGAAACAGAAATATTTAAAAAAAGTAGTTTATTATTTAATTATCATAATGCTAAAAATTTTATTAGAGAAAAAAGATGTGTTATTGTAGTTGAAGGTAATATGGATGCCATAAAGATGAGTGCTAAAGGATTTAAAAATGTTGTGGCACTTATGGGAGTTGCTTTATCTAGTGAACAAATTGACATTTTAAAAAGATTAAAGGTTCCAGTAATACTTATGCTTGATAATGATAATGCAGGGGAAGAGGCAACCATAAAAAATGGTGAAGCATTAATAAATAGTGGTCTTGATACTAAAGTAATAAGATTAAGTGGGGCTAAAGACCCAGATGAATATATAGAAAAATATGGCATAGATGCCATGGATAATAATATAAATAATGCTATTAAATATATAGATTTTAAAATAGAATATTTGAAGAAAAATAAGAATTTAAATAATATGGAAGATATGATTACTTATGTAAAAGAAGTAATTAGTAGCTTAAATAGTCAAGATGACTTGACAAAAGAGCTAATTATATCTAAAATAAGCAAGGACTACCAAATTGATGTAGGTGTTTTGAAAAAAGGTTTAGGAAACGTTTCTAAGAAAAAGAAAGAAAAAGAAGAAATAATAAAACCTAAAATATCTAAGTATCAAAAGGCTAGTCATAAAGTACTCTTTTATATGCTTATGGATATTAAATATATAAATATGTATAAAAATACACTTGGGTACTTTAAAGAAAGGATAGAAAGAGTTTTAGCTAGTGAAATAGAATATTTTGCTAAAGAAAATAATGGTATTGATGTAGCAGATTTTACTACGTATATGATGGATAGAGAAGATGAATACGAACTTTTACAAATAATTTTAAGTGAAAATGGGAATACTTCTATAAGTGATGATGAGTTTGAGTCGTGTGTAAAAGCTATATTAAATATTTATAAAAAGGAAGAAATAGAAAAGCTTAAAAGTAAAATTGCTCTAGAACTTGATCAAAGTGAAAAAGAAAAATTACTTGAAAAGCTTATTGATTTAAAAAGGAAGTGTGAATAATGGAAACTATTAAAACTTTAGAAGAAAGAGAAAAATCTTTAATAGAAAAAGGTAAATTAAAAGGGTTTATTACTTATGAAGAATTAGCTTTAGAATTAAAAGGCTTAGATATTGATAATGATGCATTAGATAATTTATATAATAAATTAGTTGATAATAATATTGCGGTTGTTGCTGAGGCTGATGTTGATAGCGATACTGGGGAAGCTAAGATTAAAGAAGAAGAAAAAGAAGAAATAATGCTTAGTGATGAAGATATTACAAAAGATGTTAATATTAATGATCCAGTTAGAATGTATTTAAAAGAAATAGGAAGAATTCCACTTCTTTCAACTGATGAAGAAGCTGAAATATCTAAAAGAGTTGCTTTAGATGATCCTGAAGCTAAAAGAATTTTGGCAGAGTCTAATTTACGTTTAGTTGTATCAATTGCTAAAAGATATGTTGGTCGTGGACTTTTGTTTCTAGACTTAATTCAAGAAGGAAATATTGGTCTTATGAAAGCTGTTGAAAAATTTGATTATGATAAAGGTTACAAGTTTTCAACTTATGCTACATGGTGGATAAGACAAGCAATTACTAGAGCCCTCGCAGATCAAGCAAGAACTATTCGTGTTCCAGTTCATATGGTTGAAACAATTAATAAGATGAGTAGAGTTCAAAGACAACTTACACTAGAACTCAATCGTGAACCTAGTGAAGAAGAAATTGCTAAAAAAATGGGTGTTGGTGTAGATAAAGTTCGTGAGGTTTTAAAAATTAGTCAAGAACCAGTATCTTTAGAAACTCCGATTGGTGAAGAAGATGATTCACATTTAGGTGATTTTCTAAAAGATGAATCTAGTTTATCTCCGGAAGAATATACAGAAAATGAAATATTAAAAGAAGAAATTAAAGAAGTTTTAATGTCACTTCAAGCCAGAGAACAAGAAGTTTTAGAACTTAGATTTGGTTTACTTGATGGAACGTGCCATACTCTTGAAGAAGTTGGTAAAAAGTTTAATGTAACCAGAGAACGTATAAGACAAATTGAAGCTAAAGCATTAAGAAAACTAAGACATCCATCTCGTGCTAAAAAATTAAAGGATTTCTTAGAAGAATGATTAGAATTAAAACTTTAGCAAATTTAGTTGATAAAGATAGTAAACTAGTTGATATTGGTACAGATCATGCACTTTTACCAATTTATCTGTATGAAAATGAAATAACTAAAAATGTTACTGGTAGTGATATATCAAATAATGCTCTAGAATTTGCTAAAACTAATTTGAAAAAACATAATTTGATAGATAAGATAAAACTTGTTGTAAGTGATGGTTTTAATAATTTAGATGATGAATATGATACAGCAGTTATTTCAGGAATGGGTACAGATACAATAAAAAAAATATTAGATAAAAATAATCTACCTAAGAAATTAATTATATCTAGTCATAAAAACGTAGATGAACTACGATTGTTTATGAATAAAAAAGGTTATAAAATAATAAAAGAAATTACTTTAAAAGATAATGGTATATATTATGATATGATAAAATATGAAAAGGGAAGAGAAAATTTAAGTAATCATGATATATTAGTGGGCAAAAGTAATGATACAGAATATAAAGAATATCTTTTAAATAAGTATAAAAATATATATGCAAAATCTAAAAATGATAAATATTTGGAATATATAAATATTATTGAAAGAAAACAGGATTAGAAGAATTAGTTAAATTATTTGAAGTAACAATTTTTGTTGCTTCTTTTTTTGGCGTTACATCGATAGTTTTAGTATTACTACTTTTATTGAATTCTTTAGCTATTTCTAATACTTTTTTAGCATTTGACATCATTGGTTTTATTTCTTTATAAATAGGTATTGCTTGATTTATAATTCCAAGTCCTTTGGAAATACTTGATAAAACTTTTGTTAAACTAAGAGAACTTCTGGCTATATTGGTACCGAACATATACAATCACCTATATAATTATATGAAAAAATATCAATAATTGATTGTATTATTTAAAGAAATTTGTTATACTTAAATACAGTAAAGGGTGTTGTAATATGATTACGGAAGATGTTAAATCAGATAATACAAATATATTTATGGTTATTTTAAATATTTTTAAATATGCTTTTGTTGGTCTAAAGTATGTATCTTATGAATTATGGGGTGATTTATATACTGGTGCAAGTTATAGGGTTGATAAAACATATCAAAGCACAAAACAAGCTTTTATGACTGAGGAAGATAAAATTTATGAAAGAACAAAAAGAAAAGCAAAGAAAGAGAAAATTTATAAATATAGTGCTAAAACACTGGCTAAGCTAGAACAAGAAAAGAAAGAGTTACTTGTGGATTTGCAGACTGCTGGTGCTACTAGAAGTAAAGAACCACACGTATATTATTATAAAGTTAAAGATAATACTGGTAGAATTATAACTGGAACGATGAATGGTTTAAGTAAACTAGATATTAATGCTTATTTACTTAATGAAGGTTATGATGTTTATGTTATAAAAACATCTCCTTTTATTGATTTTGCCTTTAAAGATTCTTCATTTCTTGGTAAGAAAATGTCTACGAAAGACTTAATATTTTGGCTTACTCAGTTATCTACTTATATTAAAGCAGGGTTAACACTAAATGATTCTGTTAAAATTCTTACAACACAAATGAAAGGCAATAAAGCAAGAACTACAGCTTTTAAAGCCATTTCTTATGAACTTACTTTAGGAGAAAGTTTTTCTTCAGCTTTAGAAAAACAAGGAACTATGTTTCCTGCACTTCTTATTAATATGATAAAAGCTGCTGAAGCAAGTGGTACATTAATTGAAACTTTGGACGATATGGCGGCATATTATACCGAAATGGATGAAACAAAAAAACAAATGAAAAGTGCTATGACTTATCCATTAATTGTATCGATTTTCTCTGTTTTAGTTATTATATTTATTATGGTTTATGTTGTTCCTCAGTTTGAAAAAATATATGCTGATCAAGGCGCTCCGGTTACAGGTATTACAAAGTTTGTTATAAATTTTAGTATGTTTATTAAAAATGATTGGTATTTAGTACTTATATTTTTGGTAGTAGGTATAACAACAATAGTGCTTTTATATAAACATGTAAAAGCTTTTAGAACTAGTATGCAAATATTTCTTATGAAAATACCTGTTATTAAAGATATTATAATTTATAATGAACTTACAATATTTAGTAAAACTTTTGCTTCACTTTTACGTAATAATGTATTTATAACAGATAGTATGGATATTTTAAGTAAAATTACTAATAATGAAATTTATAAATCTATTCTTTATAAGACAATTCAAAATATTGTAAAAGGTGATAAGATAAGCGATGCCTTTAAGGATCACTGGGCTATTCCTGATGTTGCATATTATATGATTGTTACTGGTGAGTCAACTGGGGAACTTGCTGAAATGATGCAAAAGGTAAGTGATTATTATCAAGGCCTTCATAAAAGTGTGATTAATAGTTTAAAAGCATTTATTGAACCAATTATGATAGCGTTTTTAGCTGTTGTTGTTGGTGGTATTATTATTGCTGTAATTATTCCAATGTTTAATTTGTATGGAACAATTCAAAATAGTTAAGGAGGGTTTTAATGAAAATATTATCGTTTATATTAGGAACCATTTTAGGCTCCTTTTATCTTGTTTTAGGAACTAGACTTCCAAATGGTGAAGATATTGTTAAATCTAGAAGTAGATGCGATAATTGTAAAAAGGTATTAAAATGGTATAATTTAATACCTTTAGTATCTTTTATAGTTCAAAGAGGTAAATGCACTAGTTGTGGTAAAAAAATTAGTAGTGAACATTTTATTGTAGAACTTATAACTGGTTTATTATTTTTGCTTACAAGTATTTATTTTCCTTTTGGTTATAATTATTTGACAGGGTTAATTATTATATCTTTAATGGTTATTATATTTATATCTGATTTTAAGTATATGATTATTTTAGATTCACCACTCATAGTATCAATAGTTCTTATAATCATTTTAAAATTAATTTATTTTGGTTTTAAAACAACAATTTATAGTATAATATCTGGTTTAATATTATTTTTGATCATGCTTTTAGTTGAAAAACTCGGTACACTTACTTTAAAAAAAGATTCTTTAGGTGGAGGGGATATTAAATTTGCCTTTTTAATGGGACTTGCGTTAGATGTAAAACTTGGCATTGTTGCTTTAGTTTTATCTACTTTTTTAGCTCTTCCTTATGCTGTTGCAAGTGTAAAAATAATGAAAAGCCATGAATTTCCATATGGACCATTTCTAGCTGGGGCTTTATTTATAGTTTTCTTTCATCTTGATAAGTTTACTAATTTAATAAATTTTCTGTTTGCAATTTAAAAACGACTTAAATAAGTCGCTTTTGTTTTGCAAAAAGTTTTTACATTCAGTTGATTGGAAGCTACCTCATTTGTTCATAAATGAAGGCGAGGTGATGCATATGAATACAAAAGATACATTTATCTTGATGCAATTCTGCATTATAATTTATTTATTAATTATAAAATAAAAAAATATCTAAATCAACGATGTTGATTTAGATGCAACCAATATTTATTCGGTAGCATCCAATCTCTCGTAAAAACTGGATGTTCCATTTTTAATTTATGCAAATTTCTTTTGCTATATACATATTATCATATAAAACTTAGATTGTCAAATTATATTTGATTAAAAGTGATGCTTTTATAATTTTTGATTGATACAATTACCCATAGTAGGTTCTTTAGATATTTGCAAAGAATAAAATATATCAATTAATAAGTTAACTTTTTTAAATACTTAATGTTTAAGAGAACTACAAATAAAATATTTATTATCTCTGCTATAACTAGGCTGTAAATACCTATGTGACAAAGTGATAAAATTGCCATAACTAAAAGTTTTAAAATAACTCCCCATAAAGTTATATTCATAGTAACTTTAGCATAACCTAAGGCTTGAAGACTTGATGTAAGAACACCTTCTAAGTAAAATAGGACAAAGAATGGTGCTAGTATTTTGATGTAATTAGAGCCACTCGTGGTATTATATAATGAAAAAAGTAAAGTATCTCTAAAGGTAAAAATAATAAATGAGAAGAATATACCTATTAAAAGAGCAAATATTATGCTTTGATGTATTCTTCTTTTTATCATTTTATTATTGTTTTCCCCATGAAATTTACTTATTTCAGGTAATAGTGATGTTGATATGGCAGCAATAAAAAAACCTGGCATGGTAAGAAGTGCTAGAGAATATGCATTATAAGCACCATATTCACGTAAAATATATGAAGATGGATAACCAGAAAATAATAGTAAATTGGTAAGTATAATGGGTTCTAAAAAATAACCTATATTACCAATTATTCTACTTGATACAGTGGGAACTGAAATGTTAAGTATATCTTTTGTATGTTTTTTACTTGGAAGTAGATTAGTTTTAAAATTAATGTGTTTGGGAATAAAAAATAAAAATACTATAATTGATGATATTTCTGATACTATAGTTAAAAGTATTAAACCTATAACGGCGTGCATAACTGATTTTTTCATAAGAATTGGTAAAACTATAACTATTATAATAAGCCTAATTATTTGCTCTATAATATTGCTGGTTGCATGAGGTATCATGTTTTGCTTACCTGCAAAGTAGCCTTTTAAAACTGATGAAATTGATACAAATGGGAGTGTTAGAGCAAAAGCAAGTAATATAGGTGATGCGAGAGGTTCTTTTAAAAGTGTAGTTGCTAAAAAATTACGAGTAAGTAATATAATTAGAATAAGTAAAAAGTTAATGGATAAAATTAAAAAGGCTGCGGATGTAAGAATACGTATGGAACGTCCTTTATTTTCTGAAACAAGTTTTGATATAGAAATTGGTATGGCAAGAGTTGCAATTGTAAGTAAAAGAGAATATGTCGGGGCTGCGATGGCATATAAACTTATTCCATATTCACCAATTATACGAGTGTAAATAACTTTGATAACAAAACCTAATATTTTAGTTAGAAAACCACTACAGATAAGTATTAAAGTTGATTTTATAAATAAGTTTTTTTTCATGTTGTGATATTTCTCCTTTATTTAAATACAAAAATGTTATATAATAAATATATGTTGGAGGGTGGTTAATTTGCCAGATACAATTACATTTGATGAACTTATTCCATCTCTTTCTAAAAGAGATGATTTTGAAACTATAAAAAGAGCTTATGAATATGCTTATAACGAACATAAGGGAATGAAAAGACTTACTGGTGATGATTTTATAACTCATCCTTTGGAAGTTACTAAAATACTTATGGAACTAAATGTTGATGATACAACAATTATTGCATCACTCTTACATGAAGTTATAAATAATGGTTCGAAAACTTATGAAGATTTAGTAGAAGATTTCGGAGAAGATATAGCTAAGATTGTTTTAAGTGTGTCTAAAATTAATAAGTTAGAACTTCCTGATAATAATGAATCTAGTATAATATATTTAAGAAAGATACTTGTTGGTCTTGCTGAAGATGTTAGAGTTTTATATATTAAGCTTGCTGATAGACTTCATAATATGAGAACTAACTGGGCAATTAATCCTTTAAAACAAAAACAAAAAGCTGATGAAACAATGTCTGTTTTAGTGCCAATTGCACATAGACTTGGTATTAATTCTATTAAAAGTGAACTCGAAAATTTATCACTATATTATTTAAAACCAGATGTTTATAATGATATACTTGAAAAACTAAATGAAACTGTTGATGAACTTAATGATTGCCTTGAAGAAATGAAAGATAGTTTAATAGAACTTTTAACAGATGCTGGTATTAAATTTGAAATAAAGGGAAGAGTTAAAAGTGTATATAGTATTTATAATAAACTATCTAATGGTAAAGAGTGGAATAAAATATATGACATACTAGCACTTCGTATTTTTGTTGAAGAAGAATCAGAATGTTATCAAGTTATTGGTTTAATACATTCAAGATTTAGACCAATGCCAAAGAGATTTAAAGATTATATTGCAAGCCCTAAAGAAAATATGTATCAATCACTTCACACTACAGTTTATGGGGTTGAAGGTCATGTTTTTGAAGTACAAGTTAGAACATATGAAATGGATGAAATTGCTGAAAAAGGTATAGCAAGTCATTGGTCATATAAAGAAAAAGGTACTAAAAAAATTCAAAATGTGATGGAACAAAAACTAGAAATGTTTAGAAATGTTATTGAAGCAAGTCATAATGATACAGATGCTGATTTTGAAAATACAGTTAACAGTGATATCTTTAGTGATTTAATTTATGCTTATACTCCGAAGGGAGATGTAGTTGAACTTCCAGCAGGATCTACTCCGATTGACTTTGCTTATAGAATACATTCTCATGTTGGTGATACAACTGTTGGTGCTATTGTAAATGATCAAATTGTACCACTTTCTTATGAACTTAAAAATGATGATGTAGTAAATATTAAAACTAATAATAATAGTTCACCAAATAAAGATTGGCTTTCATTTGTTAAAACTAGTCAAGCTAAAAATAAGATAAAAGCATATTTTAGTAAACAAGATAAAGAAGAATATATTAGTAAAGGTAAAAGTATATTAGAAGCAGAACTTAGAAAAAGAAAATTGTCATTTAATGATGTTTTAAATAATGAAACAATTAATAAGATAGTTAAAGATTTAAAGATGAAAGATTTAGATGAAATATATTTAAGTATTGGTTCTTTAAGATTTACTGCAAGCTACATAATTAATTTAACTAAAGAGGATAAGCATGAAGTTGATGACGCTTTATTTGAAAGAAAAGTTAATACTCCAAAGATTAATTATAAAAGTGATATATTAGTTGAAGGTGTACCTGATATAATGGTTAATATTGCTAAATGTTGTATGCCTATTAAAGGGGATGAGATAGTAGGCTTTATTACTAAAGGTCAAGGTATTAGTGTTCATAAAAAAGGATGTAGTAATGTACCTGATAATGATAGAGTAGTTAGTGTATCATGGAATATGGATGCAAGTAATTACTATTTTACAAATATTTATGTTTATGTTGCGCTTGGTTTTGATTTACTAGTTAATATCATAACTGAAGTTGGTAAATTAGGATGCATTGTAAGGGGTTGCAATACTAAAGAATTTGATAATAAAACGATGTATGAATTAAATATTAGAATAAAAGATAAAGAAGAACTAGATAATGTTATGAAAAGTATTAGAAAAATACATAATGTTATAGAAGTAAAGGATGAATTATAATGAGAGTAGTTGTACAAAGAAGTAAGAAAAGTAATGTTTATGTTGATGGAAAACTTGTAAATGAAATAGATAGTGGTATGGTTTTATTAGTTTCATTTACACAAACAGATACAGAAGATAATATTTTGAAAATGGTAAAAAAGATAGCTAACTTAAGAATATTTGATGATGAAAATGGAGTTATGAATAGATCTATAATGGATGCAGGTGGAGAAATATTATCTATTTCACAGTTTACGTTATATGCAGATACTAGAAAAGGAAATAGGCCATCATATGTTAATGCTTTAAATGGTGGCGAAGCAATTAAATTATATGAAAAATTTAATGAAGAAATGAATAAATTAGTTCCCACTAAACCTGGTATTTTTGGTGCTGAAATGATACTTAATATTACTAATGATGGACCAATAACAATTTTGTTGGAGTTTTAAATGAAATTTTTAAATAAGTATAAAACTATAATTACTTATTTAGTATCAAGTCTCTTATCTTTTGGAGTTGATTTACTAGCTTTTAGTATAGTTTTATATTTTCTTAATAATAAATTTTCAGAAAGTATACTTATTTCTTCATATGCTGCTAGAGCTATTTCCAGTATATTTAATTATATAGTAAATAAAAAATTAGTATTTAAAAATAATGTTAAGAAAAACTTTAAAGCTTTCATAGAATATTTTGTTTTAGTTATAATAAATATTACAATATCTGGAACACTGGTTACTAAAATATATAAATATATTCATTATAATGCTACATTCATAAAAGCTTTAGTAGATGGCATAATATTTGTTATTAATTATTTTTTACAAAAATATGTTATATTTAGGCAAAAAACTACAAAATAGTTTTTTGTTTTTTTCTTGAAACGAAGGCTCGGCTTGCATTTTACTGGAAAATGTGCTATAATCTAGCTAGTTAAAGGGGAATTTTGGCTTTGAATTACTTGGTTTTAATATTCCTTTAAGTTAATGGGGGATAGAAAATGGAAAACTTTAAAAAATTTTTAAGGATGCTAAAAAGAACTATTAAGTCTGATATGAGTTTAGTACAAAAGGCAGTTAATGCAGTTGATTTGCAAATATTAGCATTGTTTAGTGGTAGCAGTAAAAAGATATCAGAAAATAAAACTTTATATACTGAATTTACTAATACACATTATTTCTCTGAAATCAAAGGGTTATATTATGATCTTGATGGCATTATTAGGGCATTTGATAATGAAAAATGTGTTGGAAAAATTAATGATTTTACATTTTTATTTTTTCTTTTATCTCATTGTTATGCATTAAAGAGTGAAAAAATATTTGATATATGTAAAATTTTTGGCAGTGCAGTAAAATTTAATAGTTTAAAATATTATAAAAATAATGAAGCTTTGTTAGAACTTAGTAAATACTTTGATTTAAATGGTAATTTTACAGATTATAATGGAGAAAGTTTCTTAAAGGCTTTGAAAAATGTTGTTGACTTTGAAAAAATACATACTGATGACTTAAACATGAGTTTTAATATTATGACTATTGTGATGAAACAGTTTAATACATTACAAACAGTGACAAGAAGTGAAAGTAAGAAATTAAAAGAAGAACCAAAAATAATACCTCGGAAAAAATCAGAATATATAAAAGAAGAAATAAAACAAGAAATTGTAGAAAATGAAAAATTTAAATTTTTAACTGATGAAGAAAAAAATTTATATGAATATTGTTCTGCCAATATAACTAGAATATCATACCGTGGTGATTATAGTTATTATTTAGAAGCTATTAAAGACTTACAAAGTTTAGATGAACTTTATGATGAATTATCACCTGAAGAAAGAGAAAATATTAAAAATGAGATTTTTGATAAATTAAATACTTTAATGTCAATTCTTGGGCCTTCCATAAATAATAGAGAGAAAAACGTTATATTTTTACAAAATCACAAGGATAGTTTTTACTTTAGTGAAGATATTCTAACAATTGATAAAAGTTTAAGAAAGAAAATTTCAAAATTAATTGAAAAAATAAAAAATGATGTTAATTTTAGAATTGTATTAGATAGTAACATCAAACGTGGTGAATTATTATTTGTAAATGATGCTAATTTAACAGTGACATTTTGTAAATTAAGTGAAGATACTATTTTAATTATTGGCCTTCACTTAGTCAATAAAGGATTAAGTGAAAGTATAAAAAGATATTTATTTAATAAAGATTTTATTGATAATTTAAAAGAAAAAATAAAAAATAATGTTGTAAGAGAAGAATTAGTTAAAGCTAGTGAAAGTTTAGTTTTAAAAAGGGAAAAATAGATAAAATGGAAAGAGAAGAAGCTTTAAAATTATTTGCCTTGAGTGAGGCATATACGGATAAAGATTTAAGAAAGACATATTTAAAATTATCTAAAAAATATCATCCTGATGTAAATAATTCTCAAGATGCAGAAGAAATGATGAAAAAAATAAATGAAGCAAGAGATGTATTAAGTAGTTTTACTTTTTCAAATAGCTCACAATCTTTTGATTTAAAAAAATTTCATAAAGAGTTAGTAGTTAAATTAAAGAATAAATTACAAGGTGCAAATCAAAATGATGAATATTTAAAAGAAATAAAACAAATTATTATTGAGTTTGAAAATATTAGTTTAAATAATAAGTGCAAAGATGATATTAGTAATGAATATGTTAAAGCATCAAATAAAATATTAGATGTATTTTCTAAAATAAAACAAAACTTTTTTAAAAAGTATAATATTCCAGTACAGTATTCTTATCATACTATTTTCTTTAATAACCTAGGGGAATTATATGAATGGTTAAATAAAATAAATGATGAATTTAAATTAGAAAATTTAAAACAAAAAATTATAAACAGTATTCAAGAACAATTTATTAATAAAAAATATTATAAGCACTTAGAGAAAAAAATAAATGAAATTTGTTGGGAAGAGATAAAGGATACTTTTGATGTTTCATTGTTTAATGAAAAGGCATGTAATATTAATAATAAAGTTGAATTATTATTTATTAAGTATCAAGATGCTATCCAAGTAATAAATAAAATAAAGTTGGTATTAAAAAGCATTCATAATAGTAATTTAACTAAAGTTATAGAAACAGAAATATTAAGTTTTAATTTTGAGTATATAAATAATTATGCTAAAATACATGAGTTGCTCATTGATATTGCTTTGTAGAAAAACATTGATGCTAAACGTTACTCTTTACTTAAATTTTATGTTTTTGAAACATATAGTGATAATTTAAAACTACTTCAAAGAATGCTTAGAGATATTGATTTAGTATTTGATGGCTTTCTAGATAGCGAAATATTTGACATTATAATAAAGAAAGAATATACAAGCTTAGATGAATATAATAAAATAATTAATAATTATTTAAATAAAAATAGTATTATATTTGTTAAGAAAAAACTTATCATAAGTGGTGCTTGTAATATTGGCCTTATAACAAGTGTTGATAATGCCAAAGTGGTTATGCAAAATGGAAAACATACATGGGAAATAAGTCATGAAACTTTAAAAGATTCATTCGAAACAATAGAATCTTTTCTAAGAAATAATAGCTTTATCGGAGAGTCTGTTCATAATGATAAAGAAATACTTTTATATACTAATGGGTGTAACGGCATTATATGTGCCTTTTAATGATGGCACTTTAGTTTTTAAGGACTTTGATAAAGACCATGGAAATAAAATAAATCATCCCGATGTTAATAAATATGAAGATTTTTGTGTTATGAAAAAGGAAATATATGAGTTATTAAATGATGAAATGGAAAGAAAATTTGAAAGAAGGAGAAAGAAATATGGATTATGATATTGAGAAAAAAAGACTAGTTGATGAAAAATTTCATGAACTTTTAGAAAAATATTTAAATGATATTAATTTTGAAGGACTAGCTAGTAGACAAAAAAGTAATGTTTATATTTTAACTAATTATATGAGTAAAGTAAGTTGCTATGTTAAGCTTTTAGAGGAAAATGAAGATTCAGTAGTATTATTTGGAGTTTTTGGCAGAAAATATGGTGAGTTTGCAGTGACTAAAAAAGACTTTATCAGATGTTTTACCTCTTTAGATAAAGTTTTAGCTGACTCTTCATTCATAGGAAAAGAATTAATTAACTCTGATAAAATTCATTTGTATTCATTAGGCTTTGCAAGTGTAATGCTTAATAAAGATTCTATGTCACTTTCTTATGAATGGTATGATTCAGTTAGGACATATAAGGATAACACCAGAGCTAATGTAGATATTTACAAAAATAAAAATTATATGTTAAAATTAATAGAAAAATTTGTTGATGATGAAATAGCATCACATGAACGTTTACAAGCAAGAAGAGCTAGATGATAAAATTAAATTACTTGACCAAGGAGGATTTTAAATGACAAATGAAGAAGCTTTAAAAATATTTGAATTTCAAGAATATTATACGGAAGAAAGTTTAAGAAAAAAATATCTTGAATTATCTAAAAAGAATCATCCGGATTTAGGAGGTTCAAAAGAGAATATGCAAAGATTAAATGCTGCATATGAGTTACTTAAATTGAGATGTACTAATAATGAAGTATTAAATTATTATAATACTTTAAAAGAAAAACTGCATGTTTTTAAAAGTAAAACAATATATTTACCAGATACTTTAGAATATAAATATGCTAAATCTATTGATGAACTTTTAGCGGTATTTACCTTTAGCCCTGATAAAACTACGGTTTATTCCGCTTTTGAACATTTGCTTGAATTGATTATTAATTTATTTGATGATTACAAAAAAGAAGTATGTAAAAATATTCCTGAGTTTTTCTTAAATAAATTTAATAATCTTAGTGAGGTATGTTCATTCGATGAATATGTATTAAAAGTTAACAAAGTAATGAATAACTATGATGAAATAGATAAAACTTTAAATAAGACTTTAGAAGAAACTTTAGCTAGCTTTACAGAAAAAATAGACGCTAAATTATTAGATGAACTTTTTGAAATAAAAAATGATGTGATAAAGGACATTGCAGATAAAAAGATTAATCTAGAATATGGTAAAAATAAATATCACTATTTAGTTATAGAAAAACTTAAAAAAGAAAAAAAGTTAGAAAAAGATTTACAACAAACATATATTGCTATAATAAATAATTTTAATAATAGAATGATGGAGTTAAAACCAGATAATAATGAAGAAATATATGTTGCTATGCATGTTTTAGAAGATGCTTTAAAAGCTTTAAGGCTTGTTTCAACTAGGGTTTTAGATGAAAAAATTTTACTTAAATTAAGTTCACTAAGTTTTAAAGACATAAATGAACTTTCGAAAATGGAAAAACGTTATGAAATATATATATCAAGAGATAGTAAGGAAGAACCAGAATTTGTTTTAAAGCAAAAAGAGGATGAAAGGTATGTTTACTTTATTAAAAAAATAAAAAATGAATTAAATGAAGAAACAGTTGAAACATATTTAATTGGTAAAAATGGTTTTTATGAAAAATATATGAGATTTACAGACTTTTTAGATAAAGCTACTTTTGTTAATAAAAGTTGTTGTAGTGGAAAATATATACATTCTATTATTCTTTATAGACTTTATGGAATTTTAGTTTATATAACGAAAAAAGGTAAAGGATCCATTGAAGTAGGAAATGAAAATGAAGTAGATTCATTAGTAACTGATCATTATGCTATTTTAAATGGTAAAAAATATCAAGAGCCAAAAGTTATAATTGAAGAAATATATAATAGTTTCTTAAAATTAATAAATCCACTTTATAATTATAAAGAAAAAGAAGAAACGATAAAAAGGAACTAGAGATAAAAATATCTAAAAATGCTAGACAAATATAAAAAAAAGTAGTATAGTTTATTTATAAATTTATTGGCAAGCCAGTAATTAATTGAAGTTTTAAAGAGAGCTAATGTTTGGTGGAAGTTAGTAAATGAATATTAATGAAGATAATGCCTAAATAGTAAACGGGTAAGCCCGATATAGCAGATAAATGAAGATGCATAGAGTTCTATGAATTAAGGTGGCACCGCGGATTATTATTCGTCCTTAAGCTATATTAATTTATAGAATTTTTTTACATATTAGGAGGATATTATGAAAGGAAATATGTATAGAGACATTTATTGTGGAGAAGTTGATTCTTCATATATTGGCAAAGAAATTAAATTAGCTGGTTGGGTTAATAGTATAAGAAACTTAGGTAATTTAATATTTGTTACTTTAAGAGATGAAACAGGTATAGTACAGTTAATTAGTGAAGATGGAGATTTATTTAAGGATGTCCATAGAGAAGCAACTGTTACAATTACAGGTCTTGTTCAAGCTAGAACACCAGATATGATTAATAAGAATATGAAAACTGGTGAAGTTGAAGTTAGAGTAAAGAATTTAATAGTTTTAGGAGATTGCACTAATGTACTTCCATTTGAAATTAATAAATCAAAAGAATCTAATGAAGATACAAGACTTAAATATCGTTATTTAGATTTAAGAAATAAAGAAGTACATGATAATATTGTTTTTAGAAGTAAAGTTATTGATTTTATCAGAAGTACAATGAAAGATTTGGATTTTTTGGAAGTTCAAACTCCGATTATAACTGCGACAAGTCCAGAAGGGGCAAGGGATTTTATTATACCATCAAGAAAATTTGCTGGTAAGTTTTATGCACTACCTCAATCACCACAAATATTTAAACAATTATTAATGGTTTCTGGGTTTAATAAATATTTTCAAATAGCACCATGTTTTAGAGATGAAGATCCAAGAAGTGATAGATTATATGGAGAATTTTATCAACTTGACTTTGAAATGAGTTTTGCAACTGATGAAGATGTGTATAAAGTCGGTGAAAAAGTATTTTATGATGTATTTACTAAATTTAGTGATTTAGAGGTAAGTAAACCACCTTTTAGAAGAATTAAATTTAAAGATGCAATACTTAAATATGGTAGCGATAAACCTGATTTAAGAAATCCTTTAATTATTGAAGATATAACTGATATTTTAGAAAAAAGTGATTTTGCTCCATTTAAGAATACTGTTGTTAGATGTATTAAAGTAAAAAACTTAGAAAAATCTAATTCTTGGTTTAAATCTATTGAAGAATATGTTAAAGGTATTCATGGTAATTTAGGTTATATTAAAGTTAGTGAAGGGTTAGAATTAAAATCATCACTTGCTAAATTTATGAATGATGATGTTAAGAAAGAACTTATAGAAAGACTTAACTTAAAAGAAAATGATGCCGTATTTATTGTAGCAGATCCTAAGAGATGTGCAAGAATAATGGGAAACTTACGTACTAAACTTGGAAATGAACTTGATTTAATTGATAAAAATAAATATGAGTTTTGTATTATTAATGATTTTCCATTTTATGAAGAAAATGAAGAAACTGGAGCTATTGAATTTTCTCATAATCCATTTAGTATGCCAAAAGGAGGATTAGATGCTTTAAATAATAAAAATCCATTTGAAATTGAAGCATATCAATATGACTTTGTTTGTAATGGTTATGAAATGGCTAGTGGTGGAGTTAGAAATCATTCACCAGAAGTATTAAAAAAGGCTTTTGAACTTGTTGGATATAATGAAGATGTTGTAAGATCTAAATTCCCAAGTCTATATGAAGCATTTAAATATGGAGCACCACCTCATGCTGGAATGGCACCTGGAATAGATAGAATTATAATGCTTCTTAAAAATGAAGAAAATATTAGAGAAATAGTGGCATTTCCAATTGGTGCTAATGGAGCTGATGCAATGATGGGCTGTCCTAGCGAAGCATTTCCAATTCAACTTAAAGAAGCTCATATTAAAATAGATAATTAGAAAGGTTTAAAAAATGCTTAAAAGGGTTGATGTTAGTAAAATTAATTTAGATAAAGCATATTTTCATTTTACAAATAAAAGTAATATCGATAGAATTGCTTTAAATAATTTGCTTCCTAAGATTGGGGATAATTCTTCGATGATTGAAGAGACGGAGAAGATTTTCTTTTCAATCGGCGCTAGTGGAATTTTAAAAGTTCAGGATGTTTGGCTAAAGTGGATGATGAATAGGATGTATGGAGCGTGTAATCTTAGAAAAAAATATGATGGCGATGATTATAGTGGTAAACTTCATACTTGGACTGTAGAATTTTTGGCTAAAGAATATAAAAATGATGAAGTAAAAAAGAATGCTTTATTTACTAAATATTATCATGATATGCTAGAGAATGTTTATTTGGATCTTAATTTAACTAATGGATATGATTATGATAAGAATGATTATGATGAAGTAAAAATGAGATTAAATAAAGATACTAATTCTATAGATTATTTGTTTATGAAAGAAATGTATGGTAGTTATAGTGATACCACGAATAATAATATGGAAAGTTGGAATATGCATACGATTCGAAATAGATATGTTAAATCTAGATTAATTCAAGTTGTAACTTATAAAAATAAAGATTTAACTGTTATAGAAATGTTAAAACTAATTTATGAAAAATATAAAGATACAGAATATGATTTATTAGATGATTTTATGCTTTGGTTAAAAACAAATGAAGAGAAGTAGAAATACTTCTTTTTTATGTAAATGTTTACATTGCTTTATTGTGTAAAAATGTAAAGAAATGTTAACTCATTCAAAATGGTGTGTCGAGCCATGATATGTTTTGTCGAAAACCTTGAAAGACTTAAAAATATATGTATAATAGCATCTTTGAAAGGAGGTTTTCGCTCATGCAAAGATTAGAAATTAA
>CAKORY010000010.1 GCA_934101795.1 uncultured Bacilli bacterium | reverse complement strand
AATGAAAAAGAAGAAGCATTTGAAGATGGCGTAGAACGTGGAGTAAAAAAAGGATATAAGCTTGGCGTTGAACAAAATACTATTGATGTTGCCAAAGCTATGCTAAAGAAAAACTACAATGTCAATGATATTAGTGAAATCACCAAATTATCACTTGATGAAGTTGAAAAATTAAAAGAAGAATTAAAATAATTCTTCTTTATTCTTATCTAAAATATATAAATATGAATATTGCAAGTAGTAAACAATAGATTGAAAATTTCCATAATTTTCCTTGTTTTACCCAATTGCTTAACCATTTATATGATATATAAGTTACAAGTCCTGCTGCTATCATTCCAATTAAGTATGGCACTAAAAGAGTGGATAGCTCTGAAGTATTTGCTAGGTCACTTATTCCTAAAATCATTGTGGCAACACTTACTGGAAAATATAATATAAAAGTATATTTTAAAGCAGTTTCTCTTTTTAAATGGCATAGCAAACATGCTACTAAAACTGTTCCACTTCTACTTATGCCTGGTATAATTGTAATCATTTGAAATAAACCAATTATGATAGCATCTTTTAGAGTTATATCATAATCTCCTTTTTCACCTTTAATGTTTCTTACTATAAATAATGCAAGTGCAGTAATTAAAAAGGCAAATGCTAATCCTTTTATTGAATATAAACTTTCTAATTTATCTTTAAATAGAAAACCTATGATGCCAACTGGAATTGTACTTATTACTACATACCAGCAATATTTAAATTTGTTTTTTGTTTCTTTTCTTTTTTCTTTATTAAATATATAAATAAAGAAACTTGATACTAAATCTTTTATATCTTTCCAAAAGATAATAAATATTGCTATGAATGAACCAAAATTGGATATTATTTCAAAATTTAAACTATTAAACATCGTGGTATTAAATAAATTTTTGAAAAGGAATATGTGTCCTGAGCTAGAAATTGGTAAAGGTTCTGTTAGCCCTTGGATTATTCCTAGAATTAAGTATGTTATTATATTGTTCATCTTTTTCTCCTTATTAAATGATATTTTTAATTTTTTTTATTATGCTTTAGTTACTTTATAATCTTTACCAAAAGTTTCTACGGTTGCACTTTCAATTGTAATGTTTTCTTTTAGTTTACCTGTTTGTTCATTTTTCACTTTTTCACTATCTTCGATTTTTTTTATTATTTCTAATCCTTCGATTACTTTACCAAATCCAGCATATTTATTATCAAGTGATGCACTTACCATTTGTGAGTCTGCTAGAACTATAAAAAATTGGGAACCAGCACTATCCGGAGACATACTTCTAGCCATAGATATAATACCTGTTGTATGCTTCAATGTATTTTTAGTATAACCATTTTCTTTAAATTCACCTTTAATTGAATAACCTGGGCCACCAGTACCATTTCCTTCTGGATCTCCACCTTGAAGTACAAAACCTGGTACTAAACGATGAAATGTATTACCATTATAAAATCCTTCTTCTACTAAATTTACAAAATTGGCAACTGTATTCGGAGCATATTTTGGATATAATTCTATTTTTATTGTTCCATAATCTTTGATATTCATTGTAACTATGGGATTTTCATATTCTTTTTTGCCACAACCTGTTAAGCTTAATATGCTTACTAAAATTATTATTATTTTTTTCATTCTATCACCATGTTAATTTTATCATTTTATAAATAATAAAACAAGTAAAACATATAATTAAATATGAATATATTTAAAATAGTAATAGGTAGCTTACTTGTAAGTATTGGTTCATTTTGGATAATTGTTTATTTAAATTTGTTTTATATTGGGTATAGTTTTTTAGATTTTGTTTATTTTATTATTAGAAGAGGAATTATATTGTTTTTTTTAGGAGGTATTTTTTTAATTTATAAAGGAATGGGGAGAAAGATATGAACTATTATTATGATGTTTTACTAAATTTTTTTGATGAAAATGTGGAGTTTTATGAATGGGATAGTCTAGATAATATAGAATATTATAAGAAAGTACCTTTGGTGGGTGTTGATAGTAAAACTTTAAATGATTTTATTAATAATGATGTTAAAGTTAGTAAAGAATTTTTAGAATTAATTGAAAATAAGGCTAAGAAAAAAGGAAAATGTCCTTTGTATGTAGTAATTTTTGCAGATAGGAATGGTTGCATTGCTTTAGAATTTGATAAAGATGGTAATTCTATTTCAAGAAGTTTTTTAGAAATTGATGATGATTTAAATATATCAGAAGTTTTATATACTGTTGATATTATTAAATTAGATTATGAGATATTAAAAAGAATTGATTATAATAGAAATTTAAGAGAAGAAAATAAAGTAAAACTTATTATAAGAACTGAACTTAAAACTCTAGAAAAGAATAAAGAATATACTAAACTTAAATATTTATATATGGAATGGTTTAATAAAGAACCAAATAGTAATGAAAATATGTTTAAATTAATGAATGAAAAATTAAGTGATAAAATAGGAATAAATGAAAAAAGAATATACGATTTAATAAAACTTAGTTATAATAAAGTATAAATTAGAAATTAATGGTAATAATAATTGTAGAAGGAGGAGACTTAATGAAGAAAGTTTATAAATTATTATTAGTGATAGGTATTTGTTTAGTATTAGCTGGTTGTGGTTGTATGAAAAAAACTGCTAAAGGGGCAGTTCAGGATTATTTAAATCAATATAAGAATTTAAGTAGTAATGTTATAACTAGCATGGATGATGTTGTTAATGATGAAAATTTAACTGATAGTCAAAAAGAAAAGTATAGGGATATACTTAAAAGACAATATCAAGATTTAAAATATGAAATTGTAAATGAAAAATATGATGGTGATAATGCTACGGTTGAAGCTAAAATAACGGTATATGATTTATATAAAGTTCAAAAAGATGCTAATAATTACCTAACTAATAATGGTGATGAATTTAAAGAAAATGGTGTATATAGTAATGATTTATTTATGAATTATAAACTTGATAAAATGAAAAAAGTTACTGATACTATTGATTATAATATTATATTTAATGTAATTAAAGATGATAAAGGTAACTATAAAGTAAATGATTTAAGTAATTCTGATTTAGAAAAAATACATGGTGTTTATAACTATGATAACAACTAGAGACTATTTGTCTCTTTTCTTTTGGGCAAGTGGCAGGTCATAACTATAGTGATGAGAAACAATTATGGCATCTTCGATTTTTTCAATTAATGGTTTGTCACTTTTTTCAATATTTTCAAAATCTTTTTGAATTCTTTGTTTTAATTCTTCATCTGGTATTGTGTTAAATAAAGGTATTAATTCAATAACTGATGTATCATCTGGATAAAATTCTAAAGTAATTAATTTTCTTAAACATTTATATATGTTAAAGAAATAATAGTTTCCATTAAATATTCTTATTTCATGTTCTTTAATAAATTTGTTAATTATTGATAATATATCTTCAAGTTTATGTGCGTCTAGATTAGTTAAATCGAAGTTATCATATATTATTTTATAAATGTGTCTTGGTTTAATTAAATGATGTTCAAAACCATATATTGTTAGTTTTAAAAGTTCATCACTTATTAAAAATGTTGCATGTTTTGCAAATTTATAGACATTTATTTTGTTTATGATGAGGGCATCAATTAAATCATTTTGAATAATTTCTGGCAAATTTGTAAAGTTTTTTCTTAGTTTGTATGATAAAATTGTATACACTAAAGTATCATCATTATCTATTAATATTGTGTATGTTTCTCCTTGCAATTTATATAAGATTCTTAATATTTGGTTGTAATCTTCTGCTGTAAGTTGAAGGTTTGTTATTCTCATTAAAATTGATGGCAATAAATCAAAGTAACCTATCGTAGGATATTATGAGCTATTGATGTAATAAGGTTGTAAAGTGGATTCGATAAAAAAATTTTGGCGTAATTGCAATAATTTAAAGGTGATTTTTTCATTAAGAAAAGTATGCTTGCAAGTTCTCCACAAAATTCTGGTTCTTTATTTAAAAATTCAAGTCCTAAATAAGATGCAAGTATAGTAAATGTCATTTGTTCATCATAAGAATATGTGTATGTGATATTTTGTATAAACAGATCTTTTATTTGTGACCAATATTCTGGTGTTATCCTTTTGATCGCCTTTTTAAATTCTGTAATTAATATTGGGTCTAAATTTGCTTGTTTGTTTGTGTTTTCTAAAATGGTTTTTTTAAGTTTTTCTAAATAATGAACATAAATTATTTGCATAAAATCACCTGAACCTTTGATAAGCCTATTTTATCATGGATATATTTTTTTACAATTATAAAATGTTAATGATTGATTATTATAGAATTTTTGATATAATAGAAATTACTCTGGGGGGATTATGATGAATTTTTTTATAAGGTTAAAATATAAAAATGATATAAAAAAATGTGAAGATTATTTTGGAAAAGTTGCATTTAAAGAACTTTATAATAAATATCGTAAGTTTTGGATTTGTCTTTTTAAATGTGATGAATTGGATTACTTTTTATACTATGTTAGGCCTAAGGGAAAAGTCAGTGAATATCAATTTTTTGAAGCTGTGAAATTATATTATTTTACACCATTTAGTGATTATGATGAATTGAATGATTTGATACGTTCGGAATTTAATTTAAAGTTTATTGAAACTAATGATTTTAAAAATATAAAGAAATATAACAAACATAAGATGTTTCGAGATATAAATATGCAACGTTTTGTTTCAATGCTTGGTAAAGATAATATTTTGAGATTAAATAAAGAAACGGGTTTATTCGATAATCAAAATTTTTTTGAAAAGTTTGTTTATTATTTTACATTTGATAGTCGTATATATATTAAAAACTATGATGAGGCTAGAGATTATGTAGTGGAAGAAATAAGAGAAATTAAAAAGAATAGAAAATTCAGTTTATCATGTAATTATGAACATGTACATGGAGATTTTTTTAAGAAATATCCTGATTTGTTTATTCGGAATAGTGCTCCGTATGAACTCAGGAAAAAGTTTTATGATGGGGAATTATCCGCAAGTGATTTGTATGGGCATCCTGAGTATATTGAATATTTAAAAAGCAAAGATTTATTGATGGTTATGAGACCTTTTAATATACTTATTGATAAAACTGTGTATAATTTATGGCTCTTAGTAAATAAAAAATATGCAAATGAAAAAATATTAGAGCTCTTTGTCAAATACTATTCTAATCATGTTAATAAAATTTTTGATTTTTCGGGGGTTAATTTTGATGACTTTAAAGAGGTAGAGATTAGATTTAAGGAAAAAATTTATAAAAATCTTATAAGTTTGGATATGATATTACCTGAACAAATAGAAGTTTTTTTACAAGATGATGATTTTATGAGACTACATCCTGAGTTAGAACTAGATTTTGATGGATTAAATGTTAGCAGTAAAGAAAAAAATTGGCTAAAAGATAAGTTTTATCGAAAAATTATGACATTAAATGATTTAAGAGAATATCCTGAGTTACTTGAATTATTACTTGATAAAAATATTTTGGTGTTATTTAATATTGGAATGGATGATGTCAAGAATTTTATTATAAAAGAAGGAAAATTTAAGTTTTTGAGATTAGCTAGTGTTTTTGGTAACTCTTTGCTTATTATTTTTAAAAATCATAATTTGGATTTTTATGATAATTTAGAATTCATAGATGAAGTTAAATATATTGAACAAAGATTAGCTGGAGCTCTTTATGATGGAGATAAATACAAATTAGAAGATTTGCCAGAGTTCTTTAAGAAAAAATATTCAGATTTAGTGCTTAGTGATGATGCTTCGGAGGAACTTAAGGAATATTTCTATGGCAAAGATAATACTTTAACATTTGATTTTTTGAAGGGACATCCAGAGTGGCTTAAATATTTGGATGGAAAAGATGTTCAGGGAATGTTTAAAAGATGTTATACATATTCTACATATAGAGATGAAATTGATTTAGCTTTTCAAGTGTTTAAAGATTTTCGCATTGGAGTAAAATATGCAGAAGTAGTTGATGAATGTATTAAATCTTATCAGGCTAAATTACTGGGAAATTGGTGGATTAAAACCAATAAAAAGTTCTTTCCTGCTTTTGCTGTTGTATCTAATTTGACTTTAGATGCAGATATTGATAAATTTTTGAATAGTACTTCTTGGTGGAAAAAGTTAATAAAACTTGGAATTTTTGATAATGAAGAAAGAAAATCTGGAATTTTGAAAATGGCTTATATTTTTGGCATTTTTGATAAAGATCCTCATGGATTTCAATGGTTATATCAATATTTTTCATTACTACCAAATCAAATTAAATGTAGTAAAGTAGATATTTTGACAAAACCTTTTGAATATAAAGTCAATCCTGATTTAAGAAGATTAGCTTTAGAAGAAGGCTTTTCTGGACCAACAATATATGAGTATTCTGGTGGTACTTATAAACTAACTTTTGATCCCCAAAAATATCCGAAGTTTAGTGCAAGAGTACGGTGTATTATGGGTAATTTTAAGGTACTTAAATTATTGTCGCCGGATGATGTTCATCGAATTTTTGGAGGTATGAAACTTACATATAATAAGGATTTTTATGAATTTTTATTAGCTCATTGGGATAAATTGTTTGATGCTAGGGAAGCACAGTATATTGTGCCAATTCAAAAAGCTTTTAAGAAAATACAAATTTTTAATAAAAATAGAAAATTAACCTGGGAGATTGCTTGTAGTTTTGTAGATAAAAATAAATATGAAGTTAATTTTGGAAATGAACAATTGCTTGATATTGCAAGTAAAGCGACTTTAGATCCAGATGATATGGAAGAACTTGAAAAAATTTATGAAGAAGGAAAAAAAAGAATATATAGCACTATTCCAAGAATTGTAGGAAATGTTGGAAATATAAATTATGAAATAACTAGGTTAGATGATCCTCTTCCTCTTGGAATTGGGGATTTAACTGATTGTTGTCAAACCCTTGATGATATTGCTGAGACTTGTATGATACATAGTATGACTAAACAAAATGGGAGATTATTTGTAGTTAGAAATGATGAGGGGGCAATTTTAGCTCAAAGCTGGATCTGGAGAGATGATAATGTAATATGTTTTGATAATATTGAAGTTCCTTATAGAGTATTAGATTATGAAGATAAAAGTATTTTAACTAAAATTCTAAAAGCTTATAGAGAAGCATCCAAAAAATTAGTTATGATAGATCATAGTATTATTAAAGTTAATGTAGGTCTTGGGTATAATGATATTGCTGATTTAATTGAAAAGAATTTGCCTAAAGATGTTAATCCTGTATATTTAAAAGATAATGGTTATATATATCTAAATGATTCAAGAAAACAATCTATTTTGGAAATTAATTTAAATGTAAAAGAAAATGAAAATAAAGAGTTTTATGATGATTATTTAGTGTGTGATAAAAATTATTTTCCTTATTCTTATTATCAAAATATAATTGGACTTGAGTATTTAAAAAAACAATATAGTGATTTTGAAGATTTTGAATATGATACTTTTTTTGAAGAATTGGATGAGTTTTATGGAATAGAGAATTTAAAGATTGTGATGAATGCTAATTTTGCTATTATATTTAGATATGTTGATGATATTTTAGAAATATATGATATTATTTGTGGAAATTTAGTAGATTATATAAAAATTCAAATTAATTTGGCTATTCAACAAATTAGTTTAGGTAAAAATATTAGTTGTAAGCTAGAAGAAAATGATATAGATATTTATAATAAAGTGCTTGGTTTAAAAGAAAATACAAGAAAGAAAGTAAGGTATTAAGTAATGTTAATATTTTTTTTCTTTGTGACATATTCTTTATAGAGGGATATTTCTGAAAAAGGTAGTGTTTTTAGTGTTACTCCTTGTGCCTTTTAAAGTACTTGGGATGAGTGCATCTAGTATGATAGCAATGGATTTAGATAATGATGTTGTATATTATGAGTATAATGCTGATCAAAAAAGACTTATTGCTAGTATTACTAAAATTATGACAGCAATTGTTACTATAGAAAATGTTGATATTAATAAAGAAGTAACTGTTGGTGAAGAGATTTTGAAAGCTTATGGAAATGCTATATATATTAATGTTGGGGAGAAAATAACCATTAAAGATTTACTTTATGGTCTAATCATGAGAAGTGGTAATGATGCTGCGGTAGTACTTGCTAAGAATGTTGCTGGTTCTATGGAAGGTTTTGCTAACAATGGCAAGTAAAATAGGTATGAATAATAGTCATTTTGTTAATAGTCATGGTCTGGAAGAAAATGATGGAAGTGCTAACCATTCAACTGCTAGAGATATAGTAATTTTAACTAAATATTCTATGAATAATGCTACTTTTAGAGAAATATTTGGTACTAAAAAACATGTTGCTAAATCAAGTCAAAAAATTTATAGTTGGACTAATAAAAATAAACTTTTGCATAGTGAAGATTATATAACAGGTGGTAAAACTTGGTTTACGGAAAAAGCTAGAAGGCCCCTTGTTACTACAGGTTCTAGAAATAATACAAATGTAGTGGTTGTTACTTTAAATGATGGAAATGATTTTGGTGATCATCGCAGTATGTATGAAGGAATATTTAGAAATTATGAAGCTATTAAAGTTTTAGATAAAAATAATATAAAAATAAAGAATGAAAAAGTTTATAAAGATGATAGCTTGTATTTAGATGAGGATATTTATGTAAGTGTTAAAAATAAAAATGATAAGATAGATGTTAGTTATGAGCTTTATGATGAAAAAAAGTATTCTTCTGGTGATGTTGCAGGTTTCGTTAATGTTAAATTAACTGGAAAATTGGTTAGAAAAGAAAAAATATATGTTGAAGTAAAAAAACAAAAAGAGCATTTAAGTTTTTGGGATAAACTGAAGAGGTGGTTAGGGTTGTAAGTTATATTTGGTTTTTCTTAATTGTTGTTGGTATAGTTTATTCATTTTTAACTTGTAATATTCCTGTTATAAATGAAAGCATTCTAACTAATGGAGCGTTAATGCTATCTATATTTCCTGTTATTGTCTTGTAGAGTGACATTATGAAAAGTGCTGAAGAAGCGGGAATGCTTAAAAAGTTTGCTAAAATACTGGAGCCTATTTTATCTAAGCTTTTTCCAAGTGTTCCAAAGGATAATCCTGCTTTAGGTTTCATTGCTTCCAATATAGCTGCTAATATGATGGGGCTGGGTAGTGCTGCAACACCTTTTGGACTTAAGGCTATGACAGAACTGCAAAAAATAAATGATAAAAAAGATACTGCTAGTGTACTTCAATGACTAGAGACTATTTGTCTCTTTTCTTTTGGGCAAGTGGTAAGTCATAGCTATAGTGATGAGAAACAATTATGGCATCTTCGATTTTTTCGATTAATGGTTTGTCACTTTTTTCAATATTTTCAAAATCTTTTTGAATTCTTTGTTTTAATTCTTCATCTGGTATTGTGTTAAATAAAGGTATTAATTCAATAACTGATGTATCATCTGGATAAAATTCTAAAGTAATTAATTTTCTTAAACATTTATATATGTTAAAGAAATAATAGTTTCCATTAAATATTCTTATTTCATGTTCTTTAATAAATTTGTTAATTATTGATAATATATCTTCAAGTTTATGTGCATCTAGATTAGTTAAACCGAAGTTATCATATATTATTTTATAAATGTGTCTTGGTTTAATCAAATGATTTTTATAGGCATATAAAGTTTGTTTTAATAATTCTGGACTTATTAAAAATGTTGCATGTTTTGCAAATTTATATGCATTTATTTTGTTTATAATTAGGGCATCAATTAAATCTCTTTGTACTATTTCAGGTAATGATAAAAAACTATTTCCTAATTTGTAAGAAAGAATTGTAAAAATTAATGTTAAATTTATGTCATCTTTTGGTATTTTGTTAAAAAAGTCATTTTCTATAGATGACCAGTTTTTGTTTGGATAATTGTTAATTGTTGAATTAAACATAATTAGGTATAGTTCATTATCTTTATCACTTTGATAATTTTTATTAACATAGTTTTTTAACCTTACTATATTACTACTGAAAGATGTAAATTCTCTAATGTAGGCCATTTTGTTTCCCCCTTGTTAATGTTATTATTTTTTGAAAAGTTTCTAATTCTTTTAATATCAGGTGTATTATTGTTTCTGTAGTGTAGTTTTCTTTTTCTATTTCTACTATTCTTTTTTTTAGTTCTTTACATTTTTCTTCGTTATTTTCATAGATGATATTTAGTAATATAGCTAATTTTCTAAAAGAATCATAACTATATATTAATCCTTTTTGATTAATTTTTTTCATATTTAAGTATAGCTTATTATAAATTTCATCTAATGTATCATTTTCTTCTATTAATATAGTATATGTTTGGTCATTAAATCTATATAGTAGTTTTAATATAAAGTTGTGATCTTCTTCTGAAAGGTTTGCGCTTGTTATTTTAGTTAATATTATTTGAAATAATTCAAAATAGCTAGTAATATTATTGTTTTCAACTGTTGATACAATAAGTTCATAGATTTGTGGTTTTAAAAATATTTGAGCGTAACTACTGTAATTTAATGGAGATTTTTGTGTTAACGGAAGTATGCTTGCAAGTTCTCCACAGTATTCTGGTTTTTTACTTAGAAATTCAAGCCCTAATTTTGATGCAAGTATTGTAAAAGCCATTTGTTCATCATATGAATAAGTAAATTCTATATTTTGCACGAATAAATCTTTAATTTTATTCCAATATTCTGGCGTGATATTCTTTATAGATTTTTTAAATTCTGTTACTAAAATTGGATCTATATTTTCTGATTTATCAACTTCCATAACATCTAGAATTTCGTGCTTTAGTTTTTCTAGATAATATATATAAGCTATTTGCATATAACCACCTGAATTTCTTAATAATTTTATTTTATCATGGATATGTTTTATTTACAATATTATTTTATCTATTAAATATTGTTAAAAAATAGTTCTAATTGATAGAAAAAATAAACTTTTTTATTGACATTTGTGTTAAAATGTGATATTATTTTAATCGTTGTGAATCAATGGGGGTTGTTGAACAATTTTGAATATTTAACGAACTCATTGCCTTTGCAATGAGTTTTTTGGGGGATAAACCAATCAATTGATATTAATTTAAAGTTTAGGGGGCCTTATATATGGGAGAATATTTAAGTAAATTAATTGAACAATTTAAAAGTGCTACAGGTGTAAATCATGTTGATATTAATTCAGAAGAATTTATAAGGGAGTTTAGTGAGTGGATTATAGCTCGTAAAAATTTGAGAAATCATTATAATTCTTTTGTTGAGTATTTGGATGTATATCCTAAAATTAGTGGTAAAACTGTAGAAGTTGATAAAGGTATATTTGACTCTATAGCATTAGATTCGAATATGACTATGATAACACCGTATACTGATGGAGTAGATAAAGCAAAAGGAGATTTAATTAAAGCTACTTTTACTGTTTATGAAGGAATACCTGTTGTGGTGAAAAATAAAAATGGTGTTAATAATTTAGAGTTTCTTGATACGTCATTTATTAATAGATTTATTACACAAAATCCTTACGATATATCTTATATTAAAAATTGGGAACAATTACATAATAAGGGACAAAATATAACTGTTGGAATATTTGGTAGTATTTATGATAAGGATATAAGTCAAAAAATAAGTGAACTTAAGGAATTTAAAAAAGGTTTTAATGATGATAATTTTTCTGAAGATTATGTCACAGAAAACGATATGTATTGTTACGCACTTTCAAGTTCAAGAAAAGCTAATACTTTAGTTAGAACTAGATAATTTTGGTATTATGAAGGAATCATTTGTATAATGGTTCTTTTTCTTTTGATAATTTAGTAGTATTTTAATGTATTTGTTCATAATCTTTATTGGGGGATATTTATGAAAAAAGTAGTGTTTTTAATATTACTTCTTGTTCCTTTTAAAGTATTTGGGATGAGTGCATCTAGTATGATAGCAATGGATTTAGATAACGATATCGTATATTATGAGTATAATGCTGATCAAAAAAGACTTATTGCTAGTATTACCAAAATTATGACCGCAATTGTTACTATAGAAAACATTGATATTGAAAGAGAAGTTGTAGTTGGTGAAGAAGTTTTAAAAGCTTATGGAAGTGCTATATATATTAATGTAGGGGAAAAGATAACTATTAAAGATTTACTTTATGGGCTTATGCTTAGGAGTGGTAATGATGCTGCGGTGGTTCTTGCTAAGAATGTTGCTGGTTCTATGGAAGGGTTTGTACATCTTATGAATGAAATGGCAAGTAAAATAGGTATGAGTAATAGTTATTTTGTTAATAGCCATGGTCTTGAGGAAAATGATGGAAGTGCTAACCATTCAACTGCTAGAGATATGGCAATTTTAACTAAATATACAATGAATAATGCTACTTTTAGAGAGATATTTAGTACAAAGAAATATATTTCAAAATCAAGTCAAAAAACTTATAGTTGGACTAATAAAAATAAACTATTGCATAGTGAAGATTATATAACAGGTGGAAAAACTGGTTTTACAGAAAAAGCTAGAAGGACACTTGTTACAACAGGGGCTAGAAATAATATAAATGTAGTAGTTGTTACTTTAAATGATGGTAATGATTTTAGTGATCATAGAAATATGTATGAAGAAATATTTAGAAATTATGAGGCTATTAAAGTTTTAGATAGAAATAATATAAAAATTAAAAATGAAAAAGTTTATAAGGATGATACTTTATATTTAGATGAAGATATTTATATAAGTGTTAAAAGTAAAAATGATAAAATAGATGTTAGTTATGAACTTTTTAATGGAAAAAAATATTCTTCGGGTGATGTTGCAGGTTTTGTAAACGTTAAATTAAATGGAAAATTGGTTAGAAAAGAAAAAATATATGTTGAAGTAAAAAAACAAAAAGAAAACTTAAGTTTTTGGGATAAATTAAAGAGGTGGCTAGGATGGTAAGTTATATTTGGTTTTTTTTAATTATTGTGGGTATAGTTTATTCATTTTTAACTGGTAATATTTCTGTTATAAATGAAAGCATTCTAACTAATGGAGCAGATGCTTTAGAGTTAATGCTATCTATATTTCCTGTTATTGTTTTGTGGAGTGGCATTATGAAAATTGCTGAAGATGCAGGAATGCTAAAAAAATTTGCTAAAATTCTTGAGCCCATTTTATCTAAACTTTTTCCAAGTGTTCCAAAAGATAATCCTGCATTAGGCTTTATTGCTTCAAATATTGCAGCTAATATGATGGGACTTGGTAGTGCAGCGACTCCTTTCGGACTTAAGGCTATGACAGAACTACAAAAAATAAATGATAAAAAGGATACTGCAAGTGTGCCAATGATTACGTTTTTGGTTTTAAATACTGCCGGTGTTACAATTGTTCCAACGACAGTTTTAGCTCTTAGAATTGCCCATGGTTCTGTAAATCCATCAGAGATTATATTGCCAGGTGCTATTGCAACGTTTTGTTCTTGTATTGGGGCTGTTACAATTGATTATTTTATTAGAAAGCGAGGAAACAATTGAATACTTTATCTAAAGTAGTTATACCTCTTTTTGTTGTTTTTGTGGTTTTTTATGGTTTTGTAAAGAAGGTTAATATTTATGATGCCTTTTTGGATGGAGCTAAAGAAGGACTGCAAATATCTTTTAATATTTTCCCAAATATTATTGCAATGGTGTTTGCTATAAATATTTTTTTGGATAGTAATTTTGTGTATGAAATATTAAGTGTTTTTGAAAACTTTTTAATGAATTTTGACATACCACTTGATATTCTACCTATGGCTATTTTAAGACCTATTTCAGGAACTGCTTCTCTTGCTATTATGAATGATATATTTATAAATTTTGGACCAGATTCTTATGCGGGAAGGCTTGCTAGTGTACTTCAAGGGTGTACCGATACCACTATTTATGTTTTGGCATTATATTTTGGCTCAATAGGAGTTAAAAAAATAAGATATTCTTTGGTTGTGGGTCTTATTGCTGACTTAATTGGTATTGTAGTGGCCTTTATTTTGACAGCTATGTTCTTCTAAAAGTTGTTAAAAAATATTGCTAAAAGTCATTGATAATTGTGTGAACTTGTGGTACATTTATATTGACAGGTAATGCTGTTAGTGCTAGAGGCCTTAATTAATCCAAACTGGTGGACATTAATATCCAGTAAACCGACACAGGCTGCCCTCAAACCACAGTCCAAACCTAATGTAGTATTTAAGTAGTTTTCTTTTAATGAGGAAAGCTACTTTTTTCTTTTATTTTAAGTAAAAAAATGGTATAATTCTATTTGAAGGAGACCAATATGGAAAGATTACAAAAAGTTATAGCGTCTTATGGGTATGCATCTAGAAGAAAAGCTGAAGATTTAATTAGACATGGAAAAGTTTTAGTTAATGGTAAAGTAATAACTGAACTTGGTACTAAAGTCGAAGCAAATGATATTATAAGTATTGATGGAGTAATAATTAATAAAGATGTAAAACATGAATATTATTTACTTAATAAACCTAGACAAGTAATAAGTAGTGTTACTGACAAAGAAGGAAGAATAACTGTTACTGATTTAATTAATACTGATGCTAGAATATATCCAGTAGGTAGACTTGATTACGATACAACTGGTTTAATCATTTTAACTAATGATGGTGATTTTGCTAATATGCTTATGCATCCAAGTTATGAAGTGGAAAAAACATATGTTGCTAAACTTAATAAAATACTTGATAAAGATGATATAAATAAGTTAAAAAAAGGTATTGTTATTGATAATAGAAAAGTTGAAATAAAAAGATTTAAAGTCAGAAAAAAAGATAATGAAAAAAATACATCAATTATAGAACTTACTATTGTGGAAGGGAGAAACCATATAGTAAAAAGAATATTTGAAAGTATGCATATTGATGTAATGAAACTATCTAGAGTAGGTTATGCTTTTTTAACTTTAGATGGTCTTAAATCTGGAGAATACAGACAACTTAGTATAAAAGAAATAAAAAAATTATATGCATTAAAAAAATGTTAAGTTTGATTACTTAGCATTTTTTAATTATCTTCAGTTTTTTCGATGGCAGCAACTGGGCAAGATTCTATAGCATTTTCTAAATCTTTGCTATCTAAATTATCACTGTTTGTAGCTTTAGATAGACCATCAACTATTTCAAAGTGTTCTGGGTCAATTGCTATGCACATTCCACAGCCTATGCAATTTTCATTTACGTTTAACTTTTCCATATATCCTCCTTTTTTAATTATAATAAAAAGTTTTAAAAAAATCAATTATTGCCTTTAAAAAAATATTTAAATATGATATTATGATTATAGAGGTAGTGCATATGGACACAAGAATTAATAAATATAATGAAAGTGATAGAATGTCAAGAGTATCTAAAAATAGTGAGCTTTATAAGCAAATTAATGATAGTGAACTTGATAATTTTAATGTGCATAGTAATGCTACGGTGATTGGTAATCAAGAAAGAGAAATTGATGTTGAACAAATAAAAAAAATTCTAGATAAAAGATATAATGATAGACCTCAGAGAAGAAGTATTCGTGTTGAACCTAGAGAAGAGGTTAGTAGACTTGATAAAGATGATACTAAAGAATATGATTTAACTAAAGTTTTAGAAAAAGCAAAGGATGAAAAGGTTGAAACTTATGATGAGGTTAGGGCTAAGAAACTTAGAAATACTCAGTATGATATTTTAAATAATTTGAATATTGAAGAAGCAGAAGAAAAGGAAGAAAAAAGTCTTAATCCAGAAGAAAATTTAATGAATTTGATTAATACTATTACAATTAATGAAGCAAAGAAAAAAGAAGAAAAAGATGTTGACCCTCTAGATATTTTGACTGATTTAAAGGGGGATGATGATACACAAGTTTATGAAAGTATGGAAACTAGTGTTACAACGATTACGGAAATAAAAGAAAAAGAGAAAGAAAATTTAAATAAAGAGGAAAGTAAAAAAGAAACATTGGATAATTCATTTTATACGAATGATTTGTTTAAGAAAAAAGATTTTGAAGATGAAAATGACTTTGTTGAAGATGATAAAGTTGGGTTGGGTATTAAAATATTAATTGTTTTGGTAATAATTGTGTTCTTAGTAGGTTTATTTTTATTTATAAAATCATTTATGTAATCATATTATTTAATATGAAAAGATTTAAGAAAAGGAAAAATTTAAAAATATCTAAAGTTATATGTGTAGTGGTAGCTTTGATATTTTTTTTTACATGTATTCTTTTTAATTTATATAGTAAAATTACAAGTGATAAATTAATAGATGTAGCGTTTATAAAACTTAATGAATTTATGGAAGGCTTTTTAAGTAATAATATTAATTATGATTTATTAAAGGATGATGTTATGAAAGATATTATTGTGATTAATAAAAATAAAGATGGGGAAATACTTTATGTTTCTTATGATATGGACCAAGCTTATTATGCACTTGAGGTTGTGACACAAGAACTAGAAACGGCGATTAGCGATTTGGAAAACGGAAATAAAGGTGTAAGGGCTAAAAATATTGTTTCTGGTGGTAAAGGAATAGCTCTCAAAATGCCATTTTTTGTTGGAAGTACAAGTGTTTTTCTTTCTAATTTAGGTCCTAGTGTTTATGTTCCAGTTAATTTTGTTGGTTCTATTCTTACAAATATTAAAACAAAAATTACTGATTATGGTATTAATAATGCTTTAGTGGAAATTTATGTTACTATTGAGCTTAAAACTGATTTGATAAGTCCAGTAAGTGAGAAAACTAATAAAATTGATTATGATGTTTTGGTAGCATCATCTGTCATTAATGGAAGAGTTCCTGAAGTTTATGGTGGATTAATTCAGAACCAAAGTCGTAATTTTTCTATTCCAATTGAATAAAATGTGTGTTATAATTTATTATAGGGTGAAGATATAGTGGATAAAGTGTTTATTAATGAAGCATTTACTAAGGCAATTGATGACTATTTAAAGAGTAGTGATAACATTCAAGGAGTTACATATAACTCTTTCTTAGTTGTGGTTTTAAGAAGCCTTATATCCATTTATAGTGAACTTGATACTCTTAACCCTAAAGTTATGGATGATGAAGATCTTTTAAAAGATAATTTAAGTAAATTTGGTTATAGTAAAACTGATGTTGAAGTGTTTTTATCAAATTTGCAATTATTTTTAGATTTTGAAAAGGAAAATGAAAAAAGAAGTGTTAAGAATAAAAATCCATACTTTATTATTATTCAAAAAGAACTTGTGGACATGTTAATAAAGAAAAAATTGAATTTTTACTTAACTGATGCTGAGGTAATCGAATTTTATGATTTACTTTATACACCATATTCTAAAAATCCTTTGAGAGTTTCATATAATTTTTTACAAGCTAGTGATGTTTTAGAAATAGATAGATATTTTAAGGTGCAAATGAAAAATAATGTTAAAGTCATTTTACCTAAAGAAAAACATTATTTAAATGTAAAAGCTTATGAACTACTTAATTATAGTTTTGATGATATTAAAAATATGGATAGTAGTGATGTTGATAAAGTTAATTCGCAAGTTTATGATTATTTTAAAATTAGGGAAAATGCTATTAATAAAGAATATTTACTTGATAAAGCTATTGAAGCTATAGAAAGAGAAAATAATAAAGTTACGAGTGGTAATGGGTATGTTGATATACTTTTGGTTATTAGTGTTATTTGTACTGTTTTAATGATTTTGGGAATTTTTGTGTTTATGGTTATTTAGGGAGGTTTTATGGAAGTTATTATTGATAATAAAAAATATGAAGTTATTAAAAATGAAAAGGATGCTTTGGATATAAGTGATTTGGAAGGAAAAATAACTGATTATTATGATAGTTTTGATTATATTTTAGGGGATTATGCATATGGTAAAGTAAGACTTAAAGGTTTTAATGATAAAAATAATAAATATTTTAAACCAGTAAATGATATTCAAAAGGTTGATGATTATATTGAAAAGTATTGTGCTTATGGTTGTAAATATTTTATATTGAAAATTAAAAAATAATTTGGTATAATTTAAAGAGAATAAAGAAGGGAATGAAAAAAATGGAAAAATTAAAAATAAATACTATGTCTGGTGGAGTTTTAGAAAAACCACTTGTTACTGCTTTTAAAAATGGAACTGGAGAATATGTTGTTGTTGATAATGAAATGAATGGAACAATGGGACTTCCAATAATTTTGGTTTCTAAGCTTGTTAATAATACACTTAGTTTAATTCCAGATAGTGAATGGAATGCTGTAAAAGAAGCTTTAAGATTAATTATTTCTGGAAATCAAGTTGATTATATTAGTGTACCTGAAGCAATTAATGCTGAAGATATGTTCTTTAAACAACTAACACTTCCTGTTGCATCTTTTGAAGCTTTAAAAAATAATTATAAACCTGTAGTTTTGGAAAATGTTATGCCAACACCACAAGTTGAAGTAGCTCCGGCTCATCAAGAAGTTATGAGTGCACCAGAAGTAACACCTATGGCTGGACCTGTAACACCAGAAGTTACTCCGATGCAAAGTGAAGTAGTAAAACCAGTGGAAATGCAAAATGTTAATCCTGCTCCAAGTGCACCTGTTATGCCAAGTGCACCAGTAGAAAGTCAAACAGTTGCTCCAGTTATGCCGGAAGTTGAAGTAACACCAATGCCTAGTGTTGAACCAATTCCAGAACCAGTAAATGATATACCAGTTGATTTTACTGCTGACAAAGAAGCATTTTTAAAAGCTTGTGAAAACATGTTTGATGCATTAGTGGCTAAATTTAATAATAAATAGGTCTAAAAGCCTATTTTTTTTATATAATTTAGTATGAAAGAGACACTCGAATATTATTATGGACTAGATATAGAAAATATTGAAGAGCTTGATGGTAAATATCATATAAAACAAGAAAATCAAGATTACTTTTTTGTGTTTTATAATCGTGGGATTGAAGAACTTGAAGATATCATTAATGTTAGTAATGAAATGATTAAAAAAGGTATTAATGTTCATAAAATACTAATAAATAGAAATAATAGTTTTTTAACAAAAGTAGGTGAGTATAATTATATACTTTTTGCTGTTAGTAATTTAAGTGAAGAATATGATATATTTGATATGGTTAAAATTAGTGAAAAATTAGTTCTTAATAATAATAAATCAAATTTATATCGTAATAATTGGGGTACTTTATGGAGTGAAAAGATAGATTATTTTGAATATCAAGTAAGGGAACTTTCTATAGAAAAAGATGTTGTTAAAAATTCTTTTAGTTATTATATTGGGATGGCTGAAAATGCTATTAGTTATGTAAATAATACCAATATGAAATATGGAAGAGATACTTACCGAATTGTTTTATCTCATCGAAGAGTATTTTATCCAAATTATAAACTTAATTATTTAAATCCGCTTTCTTTTGTGTTTGATTTAGAGGTTAGAGATATAGCAGAGTATTTAAAAGCTATGTTTTTTAAGAAAGATGTTGGTTTTTGCTTAGATGAATTATCTAGTTATCTAAAAATTAGACATTTAAGTTTGTATGAATATCAAATGCTTTATGCTAGACTTTTATATCCAACTTATTATTTTGATGTATATGAAAGTGTTATGAATAAAAATGGCGATGAAGAAGAGTTAGTTAATATTATAAAAAAGTGTGATAGTTATGAGGAATTCTTAAAAAAAGCATACTTAGAAATTTCTAAATATGCTAAAATAGATAAGGTTGAATGGATTATAAATCAACATTAATAACACCTTCAAGTTCTGGAAGCTGTGCTTGGAAGAAAGAAAGTACTCCTTCATTTAAGGTGTTATCTTGAAACATGCAACTTTGACATGCTCCGGTTAATTTAACATATAAGTAATTGTCTTCATATTTTATAAATTCTATGTCGCCGCCATCCATGTTTAAATATGGTCTTAGTTCTTCGACCATTTTTTTAATTTTATCAGTTAATTCTTCTTTATTCATTTTGGTTCACCAAAAGTATTATATAATGAAATGCTTGCTCTGTCTAGCTTTTTTTGCTATACTTAAAGCATGAGAAGGTGAAGTATGAAAGTAGGGGATATTGTACTTGTTAAAGTCACTGGCATTGCTGATTATGGTTTTTTTATAGAAAAAGATGGGTTTACAGGTCTTTGTCATATTTCTGAAGTTTCTAATAACTTTGTTGAGGATGTAAGTAAGTTTGTTAGTGTTGGTGAGGAAATATATGTTTTAATCCTTGATGTAAATGAGGCTCGTAAACATCTTAAAGTTTCTATAAAGGATATTTATTATATAAATTATGATGATAAAAATAGAATAAAAGAAACTAGAAAAGGATTTTTACCTTTAAAAGAGATGCTTCCTATTTGGATTGATGAAAAAATTAGAGAATATGAGAAAGAAGAATAGATTTTGGCTAGTTATAAAAAAATATCTTGAAAATTTTAATTTTTCAGGATATTTTAATTTTTTCAATGGCGCCCGATGTAGGACTCGAACCTACGACCTAACGGTTAACAGCCGTGCGCTCTACCGACTGAGCTAATCGGGCGTAAAAGCCAAAAGGCTTGTTTTTGTTTTTCTGGTGGCTCCAGCGGGAATTGAACCAGCGACACAAGGATTTTCAGTCCTCTGCTCTACCGACTGAGCTATGGAGCCATAATGGCGGTTCGTACGGGATTTGAACCCGTGATCTTTTGCGTGACAGGCAAACGTGATAGGCCTCTACACTAACGAACCATTGGTTGCGGGAGAAGGATTTGAACCTACGACCTTCGGGTTATGAGCCCGACGAGCTACCAGACTGCTACCATCCCGCGATAACTAATTTTAAATTGGCGGAGGAAAAGGGATTCGAACCCCTGCGCCGCTTTCACGACCTGTCGGTTTTCAAGACCGATCCCTTCAACCGGACTTGGGTATTCCTCCATGCATTTTTTTCAATGCATATTGATTATAACAAATTAAAATATAGGTTGTCAACTATATTTTATGAAAAAAATACATAAATTTGATAAAAACACTTGAAATTAGTAATTTTTTATATTATACTTAAGTAGTCTTATTAATTAAGACAGTGCCTTGCCCAAGTGGCGGAATAGGTAGACGCACAGGACTTAAAATCCTGCGAGTGTTAAAGCTCGTGCCGGTTCAAGTCCGGCCTTGGGCACCAAATTGTAATTAACTCCGATATTATTCGGAGTTTTTTAGTGCTATTTTCATATTTTTATGTTAATATTATTACAAGGTGATTAATGTGAATAGATTATTAGAATATCAGAAAGAAATATTTGATTTAGAACACACTATAAATATAATTAATTGGGATTTGCTTGTTTCAACTCCGAAGGATGAAAAAGATAGTGTAATTTCTTTACTTGGAAATTTAGAGAGTAAATTATTTAGTTTAGAAACTGGTAGTAAACATGGTGAAGTTTTAGAAGAGTTTATAAATAGTGATGATTTTGATAAATTGCTTGATGCTGAAAAACGTTATGTAAAGATGATGTATAAGAATTATTTGAAAAGTGTTAAGGTACCACATGAATTTTACGTAAAATATACCGAGCTTTTGCATAAAAGTACTGCAGTATGGGAAGAAGCTAAGGAAAATAATGATTATGAGGCTTTTAAACCTTATTTAAAGGATGTAATTGAATATACTAAAAAATATTATGGTTATTTAAATAATGGTGAGAATTTATATGATACTATGCTTAATAGTTATGAAGAAGGGTTAACAAGTAACGTAATAGATAAATTATTTAATGAACTAAAAGAGAAACTTGTTCCTTTGATAAGTAAACTTAATAATAAAAAAATAGATGTTAAAATGAATGTGAGTAAAGATGTGTTAATAAAGTGTGCTGAATATATTTTAAATTATATGGGATTTGACATGAATAAAGGTGCTCTTGGAATTTATCCACACGGTTTTACGGAAAAAGTAGGTAATAATGATATTAGAATTGCTTTTAAGTTTACAGATAATCCATTTGATTTTGTGACAACTATTGTACATGAAGGTGGACATGGTATTTTAGAACAAAATGTTGATAATAATTTAACTAAATATGAATGTGCAACTTGTGATGGTATAAATGCTTTACATGAAAGTCAATCAAGATTTTATGAAAATATTCTAGGAAGAAATATTAATTTTTGGTATCCAATATATGATGAAGTTAAAAATATGCTTGGTCTTGATATTAGTTTAGAAGAATTTGCAAAAGGATTAAATTGTGCAATGCCTAGTTTGGTACGTACTGAAGCTGATGAACTTACATATTGTATGCATATTATTTTAAGATATGAAATTGAAAGAGATTTATTTAATGGTAATTTAAGTGTTGATGATTTACCTAAAGTTTGGAATAGAAAAATGAAAGAATATTTAGGTGTTCAAGTAACAAATGATAGTGAAGGTGTTCTTCAAGATGTTCATTGGGCTGAAGGCGCTTTTGGCTATTTTCCATCATACTTAATTGGTTCTATATTTGATGGTATGTTCTTAGATGCTTTAAAAAAGAATCTAGGTAATATTGATGAAATATTAAAAACAGGTAATATAAAAGTTATAACTGACTATTTATGTAAAAATATTTATGTAAATGGTGGAGCTTATACTGGTGTTGAAGTTTTGAAAAAAATGGGATATGATAAAATAAGTGTTGAGCCTTTAGTTAAATACTTTTATGAAAAATATGATAAATAGTTGGTAGTTATGAAAAGAAGTAGTGAGAGTTTATATAATTTATTTTGGATATTTATTGTTGGTTGTGTTGTGGGATGGTTTGTGGAAGGTGTATTTTCCCTTATAAAATGGAGAGAATTTATTAACCATTCAGCAGTTGTTATTGGACCGTTTAATATGGCTTATGGTCTTGGTGCTTTAATGCTTACAGCTCTTTTATATAAGTTTAGAGATGAAAAAAATATAAAAATATTCTTAATTGGTTTTATTGGTGGTTCTATTTTGGAATATATAATGAGCTGGGGAATGGAACTTGTTTTGGGGTTTACTGCATGGGATTACTCTAGAAAACCACTTAACTTAAATGGAAGAATATGTTTTAGATATTCACTTTTTTGGGGACTTCTTGGTGTTGTATGGATTAAATATATTTATCCGTATATATCTAAATTGCTTGAAAAGATGGATAAAAATCTTGGCAAAAGATTAGCAATATTTTTAAGTATATTTTTGGCTTTTGATATATTTCTTACGTGTGTTGCAATTAATAGAGCAAGAAATAAAGAAAAAGGTATTGAAGCTAAATATAAGTATGAAGAAGTTTTGGATAAAACATTTAATAAGGAATATTTAAAAAATATGTATAATGATAGTTGGGGTGATTAGATGAAAGTTGTAGTTTTTACTTGTAGTACAGGTGGTGGACATAATAGTTGTGCAAAGTATATAGCTAGTGAATTTAATAAAAATGGCACTATATGTGATGTAAAAGATTACATGGAACTTGCTGGAGAAAAAGCAAGCAAAAGGGCTGAAAAACTATATTTGAGTTCAACAAAAGGAAAGGGTAATATTTTTAAAACTGTTTATAAATTAGGTGAACTTTATAATAAAACAGGAATAAAAAGCCCAGTTTATGGTTTTAATAAAATGGTCGTTAAAAATTTAGATAATTTTTTAGAAGAAAATGGATATGATTTAGCAATTGGTACTCACGTATTTCCTTGTATGGCCTTAACAGAACTTAAAAAAAGGAAAAATATTAAGTTTATTAATGTTGCAACTGATTATGAATGCATTCCTTTCTGGAATGAAACTAATCCGGATATATTTGTTATTCCAAGTGAAAAATTAGTAAATAGATTTATAGAAAAGGGTATAAATAAAGATATTTTACTTCCAACAGGCATACCAGTTGCATCAAGTTTTTTTGAAGTTAAAGGTGATATTCAGTTACCAAATGATAAAGATATTATTTTGCTTACATCAGGTAGTATGGGCTTTGGTGAGATGGAAGAATGTGTTAAAAAAATACTTAAAAAAATAGATGCTTATTTAGTTGTGGTATGTGGAAGTAATGAGACTTTAAAAGAAAAATTAGAAAAAATAGATAATAAAAACTTAATTGTTAAAGGCTTTATTAATAATATGAATGAATATATGAATAAGGCAAGTGTAATAATTGCAAAACCTGGTGGACTTACTTCAACTGAAATTACAATGATGAGAAAACCATTTGTGCTTATGATGCCAATTCCTGGTGTGGAAAATTATAATGCTTTATTTTTTGAAAGTAATGGCATGGGAATACGTGCTAAAAATCCAGATGAAGTTGTAAGTGTTACACAAAAAATACTTGATGATAAAACTATTCAAGAAGAAATGATAAATAATCAAAAAAAATATATAAATAGAAATAGTGCTAAAGATTTAGTAGATTATGTTTTAAATAAATGGTATACTAATAAATAGTTAAGGTGATATAAATGAATGAAGAAAAAATAAGTATGTTAGAACGTTATGGTGTTGATTTAACAACTAAAGAATATATAACTGACCCAGCAATTGCTAGAGATGATGAAATAAAACAAGTTATTTTGACACTTTTGACACCCGAAAAAAGTGCTTTACTTGTTGGTAAACCTGGTATTGGTAAAACAGCAATAGTGGAAGGTCTTGCTTATAGAATACAAAAAGGTTTAGTTCCTGATGCTTTAAAAAACTATAGTTTAATTAAAGTTAATATTACTAGTTTAATTGGTGAAACTATGAGTAATGGACAAATTGAAAATAGAATAGATCTACTTGTTCGTGAACTTTCAGAAAGACTTAATACAATTATATTTATTGATGAAACTCATTTGCTTGTTAATAAAGCTGGAGGTATGGATTTTGCAAATATGCTTAAAGCAGGATTAGATAGAGGTCAAATTAAAATGATTGGTGCTACAACTACGGAAGAATATGAACAATATATTTTAAGGGATAGAGCTTTTCTTCGTAGATTTCAAAAAATTGATGTTTTGGAAGCTGATAAACCAACTGTTGTTAAGATACTTATGGGTACTATTCCTAAACTTGAAAAACAAATCGGAGTTAAAATTAATTATCAACCATTTGTGACTGAAAAAATTATGGCTTTTATTGTAGATATGACTGATGAATATAAAAGAGTTTATGAAATTGCAAGTAGATATCCAGATATTTGTTTAACTATAGTTGCTAATGCTTTTACTTATGCTTTATATGATAATAGAAAAATAGTTTCAATTAAGGATTTTTATAAAGCTATTTGTAATGCTAAAAATATTTATGAGGATGTAAAAGTCAAGGAAATTGAAAATTTTAAAGTTCAATTTAATGATTTAATTGTTGCTGAAGGTGTAAACTTAGATGATAAAGACTAATTGGAGGTAAAAAAATCTTCCCATGGGTCTTTTTTATTTATCCTTTTTATAGCCTTATCTATGGTTATTTCATTTGGCTTTATTTTATCTAGTTCATTCCACGCTATTGGCATTGAAACAGGGGCATTTTTTCTAAGTCTTATAGAATATGGAGCAACAAATGTAGCTTTTTTTTGATTACGTAAGTAATCTATAAATATTTTTCCTTTTCTTTTATCTTTTCTAATGCTTGTTGTGTATTTATCGGGATATGTGTTTTCCATAAGAATGGCTATATTTTCTGATATTTTATAAAATTTAGTCCAAGTTAGTTTAGCTTGAATTGGCACAACAATATGATATCCTTTGCCACCACTAGTTTTTAAATAAGATTTTAGATTTAAGTTGTCTAAAATTTCCTTTAAGTCTTTTACGCCTTGCCTTAATGTATCAATTGGTAATTTTTCATCTGGGTCAAGGTCAAATACCATCATATTTGGTGAATTTATTTTACTTGCATTTACTCCCCATAGGTGAAATTCGTAACTATTCATTTGTACTTCACTTAATAATCCAAGCTTATCTAAAATGTAATAATAGTCTTTTTCTTTATCACTTTTGGAAGTTATATTTATTTTTTCTAAATAACCTTCCTTATTTTCTAAATGTTTTTTGTAAAATGTACCATTTTTGACTCCGGATGGGGCACGAATAACACTTATAGGTCTGTTTTCAAGATATGGCATCATTCTATCCGCAACTTTTTTATAGTAATTCATAATATCATTTTTGGTTATATTATCAATTATTTTTTTGCCTTTGTTTGTTATTTCAATGGTCTTGTTTTTAGAATTAATTTTTATTTCTTCAAAAGTTCTTCCAGTTTTAATACTTCTTTTATATTTTTTTATATCAATATAATTTTCAAAATAATCTTTATCTTTAATAAGCAGCCAGTTGTTTTCTTTAAAATGAGTTAAAGTCCACATACCTTTTAAACGTTTGCCATGCAAAATAAATTTTATTAAATTTTTTTCACATTTCACTTTTTCGTAGTATCCTTTATCAAATAGCATGACTGTTCCAGCACCATATTCACCATGAGGTATTGTACCTTCAAAATTGCTATAAGTTACGGGATGATCCTCGACATGAACTGCTAAACGTTTGTCTTTTGAATTATATGATGGTCCTTTAGGTACTGCCCATGAAGCCATAGTACCATTATGTTCTAGTCTTAGGTCAAAATGATCTTTTCGAGCTAAGTGATGTTGGACACAAAATTTTAGTTTTTTTGTTGAATGAGATATTTTACCAATTGGTTCTGTTGTTTTATTAAAATTTCTTTTTTCATTATATTTTGTTAGTTTCAAAGTAATCACCATTTATAGTGTGCTTATATTTGCTTTGTGTATGCATTGTGTTATTGCAAAATTTTTCTTTATTAATGTTAATTAATGTGATAAAATTATTTATAAATAAGGAGGTACTATGTCAGAAGGTGATTTTTTAATAAGTTTAAATAATATGATAATATCTGATAATTACGATTATAATTTTTTTAATTCTATTTTTGAAATGTTGAAAAAATATTGTGAAGCAGATGCTGTAAGTATAGATAACTTTCGTAAAAATGAAAATGTGATTTATCATAAAAATTTAGATTTATCTAATAATGATATAGTTATTAATATAGAGGTCATTTCTAAGAAAATAATTATTAAAAATGTAAAAAAGATCTTTTTAGATACTGAGTTTTTTGTTAAAATGCTTCATGTTACATTGAATAATATTTTTAGAAATTGTTTGATGCTGGAAAAATTAAAAAAAGATAAATATATTGATAGTTTACTTCAAGTTTATAATCGTACTGCGTATAATGAACTTATGCAAGAAAAAAAGAAATATAGTAATTGTGCGGTTGCTTTTATTGATGCTAATGGTCTTGGTGTTGTAAATAATAGATATGGACATGAAGAAGGTGATAAGTTTTTAATTTCAGTATGTAATTCATTTAAAAACTTTTTTAGATATAGTGATATATATAGAGTTGGTGGAGATGAATTTATAATTATTTGTGAGAATATAGATGAAGCATTATTTAATGAAAAAATGCAAAAAGCAATGGAAAAAATATCGTTAACACAATATACTGTTTCTGTTGGAACTATATATTATGAAAGTATTGATGATTTGTCCTCTGCTGTTAAAGATGCTGGAATTATTATGAAAAAAAATAAAGAAGAATATCGTAGAAATAATCCTGATAAGTATATTAATAAATATGATGTAACTTATGAGGGAAGAAGATAAATATATAAAAAAACAAGTGTATTTTAAGCACTTGTTTTTTATATTCACTAATGGGGCACAATAAGGGAATCGAACCCTTGCATACCGGAGCCACAATCCGGCGTGTTAACCACTTCACCAATTGCACCATGACTGGTATAACTTATATTATCAAAGATTTTAAAAAAAAGCAATACCCTAAATGTAATTTTTGTGATATTATTATATTATGGAGATGATATAAATGAATGAGGTAACAAAAATTTTATGCGAAAGACGTAGTATAAGAAAATTTAAAGATGAACAAATTCCTGTAGAAAAACTTAATGAAATACTTAAATGTGGAACATTTGCTCCAAATGGTAAAAGTAAACAAAGTGCTAGAATAGTGGTTATTCAAAATAAAGAATTAATTGAAGAAATAGCTAAAATTAATGGTAGCTTTGTTAATAAAGTAGGTTTAAATCCTTTTTATAATGCTCCGACTTTAATAATTGTTTTTGCTGATAAAAATGTTTCAACATATGTTGAAGATGGATGTGCTGTTATATCTAATATGATAAATGCTGCATTTAGTTTAGATATTGATAGCTGTTGGGTTCACAGAGCTAAGGAAACGTTTGAAACTGAATTTGGAAAACATTTAATGTCTAAATGGGAACTTGGGGATGAATATGTTGGAATTGGTAATGTTGTTTTGGGGTATCGTGATATGATTTTACCACCAGCAATGCCTAGAAAAGATAATTATATAATATTTGATAAATAGGTGATTTATGAAAGAAGAAAGAAGAGTTACTGTTTTAAGTATAGGAATTAATTCTCTCATTGTCTTTATTAAAATTTATGCTGGCATGATATTTAACTCTTATACATTAATTTCTAGTGCTTATAGTACTTTGTGTGATACTATTCAAGATTTTATGGGATTTAGTGGTTCTATATTTAGAGGAAGAAGAGCAAATAGAAGAGAGCCATTTGGTTATGGTACTTATCAAAATTATGCCACTATATTTGTTGGTGTAATTATTTCTTTATTGGGTTTGTTTGTAATAATTAAGTCTTTTTTCTTAAGAATTGAAGCAACAGATTTAAGAGTATTATTTGTCTTATTAATATTAATTTTGGTTAAAATTGTATTTAGTAATTATTTATTTAAAAATGCTAAGTTAGTTCAAAGTGAAATGCTTATGACTATGGCTCATGTTTCATATTATGATGCGGTTTTAATTATTAGTAGCGTATTTTTTATTTTTTTAGCTAGCATAATCCCAGTGTTTGATTTGATTGGATGTTTATTTATGGGCGTCATCCTTATATGTAAAGGTATATCTATTGTTATAAATAGTTTTATATCTTTAAATTGCCAAAATAATCAAAGTAAAAGGATTATTAAAAAAATAGAAAATATTATAAAAGATGGAAATGGTGTTAGTTATTCTAATTGTACCCTTATAAATGTGAAAAGCTTTTATAAAGTTGTTATTGAAATACTTATTGATGATGAAGTTAGTTTGCATGATTTAGTTCTTTGGGAAGAATATTTGAAAGAAAAAATTAAATTAGAAAAGATAAATGTTAAATATGTTGATTTTTTAGTATATAAAAATTGAAATAGTACTTGATAAAGAATAAAAAAATTGATATGATTAATAATAGGAAAGAGGTATAGATATGAAAAATAAGAATGGGTTTACTTTAGTTGAACTTATTGCTGTTGTAGTAATTGTTGCAATTGTAATCGGTATTGGGGTTCCAGTATTTATTAATGTTCGTAAGAACGTGTTAGTTAATCAATTCGAAAATGTTAAAACAAGAATTGAAGATGCTGCGATTAAATATGCAAATGATACGCAAATAATTACTGTATCAGTTGGTAAGTTAATTGAAGAAGGTTATTTATCACCAGATGATCAAAAGGCAATTTACAATCCAGTTGATAAATCAAGTCTTAATTGTAAAATTGTAGAAGTTAGTTTAAATGATGGAACATATACTGCTAAATTAACTAACAATGGTGAACTTGAAGATGGTACATGTAGTAATTATGATGCAACTGTTGCTAGTTTAATTAAAATTACATGTTATTCTGAAACAAATGATGAAAATGAACTTGCAAAGTGTGAAAAGACTTTAAAGAATACTAATAACGTTTGGTATAGTGGTAGTGTTAAATTAAGTTTAGATGAAAAGGTTACTAAAAATGTTAGTGATTATAGGTGGCAAGGTCTTACTGGTGAATCTAGTAATGAAAAAGAAATTATCGTTACTACAGATAATGTAAAATCAACGACATTTAATTTATCTTTAACTTATGAAGATGGTACAAGTGAATCATCTAGTGCTGTTGTTCAAATTGATAATCAAAAACCAATTATAATTGATGTTGTAAAGAATGATAATTGGGCTGGTAGTAAAAAGAGTATTACTATAAATGCAAATGATAGTAATGGTAGTGGAATATTTGGTTATTATGTTGGTAAAAATGAAGCTTGTAATGGTGAATATGTTACAAATAATAAATTTGATTTAGAAGCTGGTAAATATTATGTTTGTGTTAAAGATAATGCTGGTAATATTAGTGATGTAAGTAGTTTTGAAATTGATAAAATTGATACAACAAAACCTGTGGCTAAGGCAACTGGTAATGAATATTTTGTTACTGATTCTGAAACTAAAGGAATTACTTATTATAGTGAACTTTCAAGAAAAATTGTTTTTGAGGATGCAGATAGTGGTGTAAGTGCTATTAAATATTGTTTTACTGATGGTAATACTTGTACACCAGATAAAAATGCAACTATAATGGTTGGTAATACAGCTGAAGCTATTATGAGTTATCCAGCTAATAAAAAAGCAACTAGAGTTTGTGTTAAAGCAATTGATAATGTTAATAATGAATCAGATGTTTATTGTGATAGTACTTTCTTAGTTGATACAACAAAGCCTGTGAGTGTTAAAGCAGAACATAATCAAAGTAATTCTAGTTATGTAAAGGTTAGTGCAAGTGATCCTGAAAGTGATATTTATAAATATACTTGTAGATATGGAACAAGTTCTAATAATTTAAATCAAAGTGTTGATGCAAGTAATGGAATTTGTGATTTGGGAAGATTAAATAGTGGTGTTACTTATTATGTAAAAGTAGATGCATATAATTATGCTAATTTAGTCGCATCAAGTGATGTTATTAATTTTAGAGCAGATGTTAAAATGTCTGATGCTTATACAGAGTTTTGTGGTAATGGAGAATATTGTAATAGTCCTTTATATATAAATTATAATGGTAATTTATTTGTAGTTTATAGAAATAGTAATGGATATAAAGCTATCTATCATGGAGTATTAAATGATTATAATTACTTACAATCTGGATGTTGTAATAATGGTCATTGTACATATTATGGAGCTCAATATACAAATGGAATGTTAAGTTCATATTTAAATAATAGTTTCTTAAGTGGTTTATTAAACTATTCTAGTAAACTATATAATTCTATTTGGTATACTGGTGTAGCTGGTAATGTATATTCTAGAACTGCTACTGCTTATGTTGGATTACTTGACTATAATGAATTTAATGCAACAAGAGGTAAATCTTGGATTTATGAAGGCGCTTATGGTAGTCCATTCTGGTTAATTACTCCTTATAATACTGAAGCATACTTATATAATTATGTAGCTTTATATAATGGTTCTTATAGATTATCAAGTCAAGTTGTAAATTCTTCAAGTGGTGTTAGACCTGTTGTAGTATTTAGAGGTGACATAGTATTTACTAGTGGTAATGGTACTTTACAAAGTCCTTATGTGGTGTAGGAGAATAAAATATGAAAAAGAATAATAGAATAATAATTTATGTAGTTGGGGTTATAATCTGTGTACTTGTTATTATTGGTTTAATAGTTGGTATTAATAAACTAAGAGAAAAGAAAAAAATAGATAAAGTTAATGAAGAACTTGCAGAAATCTTTAAAAACGATGTTATTACACCAGAAGAAGATGTTTATAGTAAACAAAAAGAAACTGATGTAAAAGTAAAAGAAGCTATGGATGATAAGAAATATACTTTGGAAAATCCTTATGTATTGGAAAATCCTTATTATATTTCTCCACTTACAGCTTTAGTGGTTTTTCAAACTGATAGTGAAGTAGCTGTAACTATTGAAGTTAATGGTCAAAAACAAGAATTTGAAAAAAGTAAAAAACATGCTATACCTGTTTATGGTTTAGTGGCTGGTAAGAAAAATAATGTTAAAATAAGTGCTGGTAATAAATCAAAAACATTGGAACTTGATATGAGTAAAGTTAAAGATGATCTTAATTTAAATGTTTCTCAAGGAAAATCAACTGATTTAGGTAATGATATTTATGTAGTTACAACTCCAGGTGATGAAGGTATGTATGGTTTTAATACAAATGGAGAACTTGTTTGGAGACTTACTGAAACTTTTGGCTTAGCAATAACAAAACTTAATAATGGACATTTACTTTTAAGTAATACTGAATATATTTTAACTTATTCTAGAACTGGTCTTGTAGAAATTGATTATTTAGGTAAAATATATAATGTTTATGATATTCAAGGTGGTTATCATAATGATGTAGTTGTACTTGATAATGGTAATTATTTACTTGGATCATCTAATATTACTAGAGGTACTATTTCTGATATAGTAATCGAAATTAATCCTAAAGATGGAAGTATTGTTAATACAATTGATGTTAAAAATATAGTTAATAATATTAGTAATAGATTTGTTGAAAATTTAAATAGTATTGATTGGGCTTCCATAAATAGTATATATTTTGATAAGAAAAGTAATTCTGTTATACTTTCACTAGCTGGAAGAAATTCTATTGTAAGTATAGATTATAATAGTAAAAAAATTAATTGGATATTTGGTGATATTAAATATTGGAATAATAATTTTAAGAATTATATGGTTTCTTATGATGGTGAGTATCCAATGCTTACAAATAGTGTAACTCTTAATAAAGATGGAAACTTAGTACTGTTTAATAATGGTATGGATGGTTCTTTAACAGAAGATGCTTTATGTAGTAAGTTTATTGGTTCACATAGTAAAGGTCAAATATTTAAAATAGAAAATAAAAAGGTAACTTTAGTAAGTGAATTTACTGATAATAATTCATTCTATAGTTATGCTGTATCAAACTATAATGAGCTTGGTAATGGAAACTATTTATTGTTCTCAGCATGGGAATATGGTGAAGGTACAATGCAAAAAGAAGGTTGTACAATGAATAGTAATGTTGAAGGTTTACATTCTATTATATATGAATTAGATAAAAATAATAACATTTTATTTAAAGCTTCATTTATGGGAGGTTCTTATAGAGCTAATAAAATTAATTTATATAAAAATAGTGGTAAGAATTTTAATCCAAGTAATATAAATTATTTTAATACTCTTGGATCTAAAATATATGAAGAAATAGAAAATTCAACAATAGTAGATGATCTTAAGAATGCAGAAAAAAATGTATATTCTGTTAATTTAAGTAAGAATTTGCTTACAATTAATGCTGCATTCCAAACAAATGACGAAATATATGTTCTTCTTGTTGGAAAAAATAATAAGTCATATAAATACTTATCTAAATCAAAAGGTAATTATTTACAACCAGTTGTTAATTTAAGAGGAGTATCTGGTGAATATGCATTATTCTTAGTAATTAATGATGTATATTATAATTTAGATAAAACTTATAAATTTTAAAGTAATATAGAGTAATTTATATTACTTTTTTAGTTTGTGAAAATTTTGTGAATATTTAGCACTTATACTTGACAAGTGCTAAATATAGTAATATAATGGTAGTGTTAATTGAGAGATTAACAAATAAAAAACATTTTCAAAGTATAAACATAAAGAATTTGAAAATATTAAATATGAAAGGATGATGATATTTATGTTACCAAGTAGAATGTTTTTTGATGATATGTTAGATGATTTAGAAAAAGAAAGTAAGATGAAATGTGATATCTTTGAAAAAGATAATAAAGTCTTTATAGAAATGGATGTTCCAGGATATGACAAGAAAGATATAAAAGTAGAATGTAATAAAGGAAATATTGTTGTTAAAGCAGAACATCATGAAAAACATGAAGATAATAAAAAATATCTTCATAGAGAAAGAAAAATGTATGGTAGACTTGAAAGAAGTTTTCATTTAGATGATGTTGATGAAGATACTATGGAAGCAGAATTTAAAGATGGTATTTTAACTATTAGTGTTTCTAAAGTAGATGAAGATAAAAATAAAAAATATATTGAAGTAAAATAATAAAAGTGCACATAAAAGTGCATTTTTTTAATTATAAATTTTATAGTATTTTGTTGGTTTTTAAGCTTTGAAAGACTTAAAAACATGTGTATAATAACATCTTTGAAAGGAGCAATTATATGAATACAACTAAAAGAGGATTTGTACTTCTAACTGGTAAATTTGTTAAAATACTTTTTAATACTAAAGTTTGGCAAAAAAACTTATAAGTTTAATTATTGATACACCTGTTGAACTTTTTGGTCAAAATTTTATTTCATTAAATCCACATATTTTAATGCATCTAGATGTTGTAAGTAGTGAAGTTGATTTAGCAAAAGAAAACGTTATATCTGTTTGTATGTGATGACAATGATTTGTTGGTTCATTTGTTTGAGGGTGAAAAACTAAAAAAACAAATTGATGAAGGAAAAATTTAATATAGGTTTTAAAATACCTATATTTTTTTTGAAAGAAATGATAGAATAAAAATGAGGTTATATATTATGGATGAACTAAAAAAATATGGAGATAATATTGTTATTAACGGTTATGAAATTAATGTGTTAAGTAAATGTAATATTGATGTGACTAAATGTAAAACAATGGCAGAAATACTGCTTCTTATTGATAGATATTTAGATGATGCTGATTTAGAAGATGATGAGTATGAAGAAATAGATTTTGTTGCAAATAATTTAAGTGAAAGATTATATTATATGGGGAATAAGTAATATGAAAAAGAATAAAAAGAGATTGTTAATTAGTATTTTTGTTTTATTTGTTGTATGGTGTGGTGTGCTTGTATATATTATTTTAGATGAAAATAACAATGTACAAGATAAAGACAAATTAGGTGTTGAAGCTGTTACTACGATTGATAATATAGGTATTAAAGTTGGTAATGACTTTTATGTTAGAGACGAAGGTGAAAAACTAGTAGTTTATGATTTTGATAATAATTTTATTAGTGAATATACAGATGAATATACAAGTTATGAAATATTTGATAAAAGATTAATTATTGTAACAAATAACAATAATAAAAAGATAATTAATAAAAAAGGTTATGAACTTGCTTTTGGAAGTCGTATTAAGTATTCTAAAGATAATAAATATATTTTAATTGATAATACTGTGTATGATTATAATTTGAGAAAAGTTTATGTTTTGGATTTTACTGATAATTTTGAATATGGTACGGAATTTGTTAATGATCTATTAATTGTTAATTCTTATCAAAAAAATGATAAAAGTGTTATAGTTGATTTAAATGCTAAAAAGGTATTATGGAGTGATGTTATTAATTCTTCTTCGTATAGTAATGAAGATGAAATGACTTATTTTAGATTTTATTTAAATAATAAAGGTTATTTATTAGATGTTAAAAGTAAACAGATTGTATATGAGGATATAACTTATAAAGATGAAAGTTATATGGATTATAATATATTTACATATAAAGATAATATTATGTATATAGATAATGGTGTTTTATATGGTGAAAATACTAAAATTAATGATAAATATGTAATGAATAAAGATAGTTGTGATAAAGGTTATAAATTAAAAGATAATAAAAATAATATTGTTATTGATAAATGTATGTATGCTTATAAAGAATTATTTGATGATGCAATACTTGGTATTGATGAAGATAATTATATTTTATTTTATAAAGATAAAGAAATTAGTGGGGGAGAAATTACTTTAGAAGGGGATTATATTAAAGTTGCAGCATTCTTTGATTTACTGGGTGATGGTTCAACTTATAAATATTATGATAAGAATTTAAAACAAATAAATGTAGATGAAGATACAAATATAACTTATTTATCTAATAATTTCTATAGTGGTTATAATTATTCAGATTATAAAACTTCTACTTTAGATAAAGATTTAAATGTTATAGAGAATAATTTAAATAATATTGTTTGTAATAATAATGGTTATTGTGATGTATCTAAAGGTATTTATGAACATTATTTATATAAAGATGGTAAGAAACTTGTAAATGATACTTTTGTAAATATAACTATAAATGAAGATGAAATAATACTTGAAACATTATATAAAACTTATATAATAAAGCTTGGAAAAGATAAAAATATAAAGTTAGATTTTAGTTTTAATTTTGATATAGATATAGATGATATAATAAGTAAATATGATTTAAAAGATATAGAGTTTAAAATAAATAAGAATGAAGATTTATTTAAAAAGTTTGCTTATATAATAGAAAACAATTATATGTTACTTGATCATAAAAAAGAGGTTTATGATTTATTTGAAATAATAACTGATAATAAAAATTATCTTGATGAATTTTATTTTTTACATAAACTTGGATATTTAAATATTCATAATACTGATGTTTTACTTGAAGGTAAAGCTGCAGGTACTTATCAAGATTTTAATACTAGAATTGATTTGGCTTCTGATATAGATAGTGTTATTTACCATGAACTTGTGCATTTTGTTGATTTTTCTATTAAAGATAATAAAACAAGTACAATTTTATATAAATGTGATGGTAAAATAGATGTTTATGAAGCTGTACCAAATATACCTGATGGTTGTGATTATGTAAGTGTTCCTTATTCTAATTATATTACAGAAGCTGGAGCAGAAAGTTTTACATCTAAATATTTTACTAAGGAAGTTTTAGCTTATAATTTTGCTACTTATTATTTGAATGCTTTAGAATATATTTATGGAAGTGATACTTTAAATAAATGGTATTATGGTGATCATAATTATTTTGTTAAAACTTTATATGAAGAATTTAATGATGAAAAAATAGTTACAAGAATATTTGAAGCTTTAAGTGATACGACTTCTTTAGATGGTGGACCAATTAAAGATATTGATTATTTAATGGATATATTAATTGATTTATATAAAAAACGTAATAGTGAAGATTATTTAAGTGATAAAAAGTTTACTTTTTTACTTAGACCTATGCTTGGTTATGATAATGTTAATAAGTCTAAATATTATAATGAATTTAAAGTTTTAAATAATATGGATTATGGTACTTTAGTAAATTTAAAGAATGAAATTGGATATGAAAATTATAGTGATTATTTAATACCAATAATTATTAATGATAAAATGTATTTAAGCTGGAGTGCTTGGAATAGTAAAATAGCTAAGAGTGCAGTTATTTGGATTAATTATGATTTTGATAATGATAAAATTAATGATTATGTTGTAGTTGAAAAATAAAAGTAAGTTTTATATTAATGATGTAATGGGGTAGAATTTACTTTTTCAACTAAGAAGTTTTATAAAAAATAAGTTTTGCGTAATAGTAAGGCTTTTTTTTTTTTTTTTTTCGGGTATAATGATATAGTAACGTAAGAATATTATGCGCGAGTTTGTTAAACAGAGAAGGATGTGGTATATATGGAAAAAAATAAAAAACAAGCATTAATTCTTAGTATAGTAGCAGTAGTTACATTAATTGCTTTGGTAGTTGGTGCAACATATGCATACTTTAAAGCACAAGGGGGAACAGGAAGTTCTACGGA
>CAKORY010000009.1 GCA_934101795.1 uncultured Bacilli bacterium | reverse complement strand
AAAATTTTCCTCCTTTATATAAGACTCTATTCTAAGTTTGAAACATCAAAAAAGTCAAGAAAAATCGGTCGACATGGGTCGACAAATATTTTAAAATTGCTGGTTTTACCTAATGTTTATGGGCATTCTTTTCTAACAAAAGTAAATAAAAATTTTATCAATTACTAAAAAAACACTAAATATTTAATTAAGATATTTTAGTGTTTTATGTAATTTTTATTTTTTGAAAATAAATTAATTTAATTCTTTAGATAATTCTTTGTAAGCATCATTTATCTTTTTAGGAGTTTCTTTTTCTAATTTGTAGAAACCTTTACTATAAGCTAAAGAAAATACATCTTTAGTTACTTTGTTAATTTCTTTAAACATTTTAAAGTATTTGTCATAAAGATGTTTTGAGCTAGCTTCATTTAAAGCATAAGTCATATTTACTGACATACTTTTTTCTGTTTCAAGCATATCCATCATAAATTCTTTATTATTCATTTATATCACTTCCTAGAATGTTTAATATTTCTTCACAATTTGCTTCATGCATTGTTATGAGTTTTTTTACTATGTTTGTTATTTCTTTATCGTTTATATATTCGTTATAAACATTAAATTTTTTTAGTGCAATAATATTCCAGTTAAACATGTCTTTTAAATAAGACGCATCTTTAGTGGATATCATATTTGGCACATTGTTCATTTTCTATCACCTTCCATTTATATTGTGGATACTTTTTTTAAAAATATATTGTTAATTTTTGGTTAAAATGGTAGACTAGGATAGAGGTGTATTTTTATGAAGAAGAAACTAGTTGTTGGTATAACTATAATTGTTTGTTTATTATTTTCTTTATTTATTATGGGTATATTTTTAGTAAATCAAGATGAAAAAAGTTTAAAACAATTAAAAAATGAAATTTATAGTATAGATAATATAATAGAAAATGAAGGTATATTTAGTAATAATATTGATAAAAAACTTAAAAATAATGTTACTTCTGGTGACTTTGTAGTAGTTGAAAAAGCTGTTAAAAATTATTTTAAAGATTTTGTTGATGAAACTAGAAAATTAATTAATATTTATAGTGATGAAAGTGTAGAAAATCTATTTACCATCGATAATTTTAAAGAAGATGGTAAAGATTTTGTAGAAACTTTGGTGACTTTAAGAACTTTAGAAAATAAAGTGGATACTATTAATGAAACTTTAGAAAAGTTATTTAATGAAGATAAAATAATGACTTATATAGATAGTGCTGATAGCTACTATAAAGATTATTATAAGGAATTGATGATTGATAGTGATACTTATGATATTTTGAAAAAAGATATTAGTGAGGCAAGAGATATTTATGTAAGCTTGATAAATGATATGAAAAATATATTTAAATTTTTGAGTAAGAATAAAGATAAATGGAATATTGAAGATGATACTATTGTTTTTGAAAATGATGAATATTTAGATAAGTATAATGAATTAATTGAAAAAATAGGTAAAATAGAAGAAAATGGACAAAATATATAAATAGTCACTTTAGAGTCATAAATATGTCATATATTTATTTTGAAGGGAAGATTATATATGGAAATATTAAAAGTTGAAAATTTGGTTAAAACTTATAAAAATGGTAATACAACTATTAATGCTGTTGATAATATAAGTTTTAGTGTGGAAAAAGGGGATTTTGTTGCTATTGTTGGAGCCAGTGGTAGTGGTAAATCTACACTTTTACATTTACTTGGGGGTGTTGATAGACCTACATCTGGTAAAGTATTTATTGATGGGGTTGATATTTATAATATGAATAATGATGCACTTGCAATATTTAGAAGAAGGCAAGTTGGTCTTATTTATCAATTTTATAATTTAATACCCATTTTGAATGTGGAAGAAAATATTGTTCTTCCATGTAAATTAGATGGTAAAAATGTAAGACGTGATAGACTTAATGAAATTATTGATACTTTAGGTTTATCTAAAAGAAGAAGTCATTTACCAAATGAACTTTCTGGTGGACAACAACAAAGAGTTTCTATTGGAAGAGCTATAATTAATAATCCAGCTTTAGTTTTAGCAGATGAACCTACGGGTAATTTGGATTCAAAAGCTAGTGATGAAATTGTTGCTTTGTTGAAAGAATCTAATAAAAAATATAATCAAACTATTATTGTTATTACACATGATGCTTCAATTGCTCAAGAAGCAAATAGAGTTATTACTATTGAAGATGGAAAAATAGTTAGTGATGTTAGGAATTAATTATGAATATATTAAACGAATTAACAATTAAGAATTTAAAGCTTAATAAAAAAAGAACAATAGTAACAATAGTAGGTATAGTTTTGTCTGTTGCCTTAATTTGTGCAGTAGCTGGTATGGTTACATCATTTCAAGCAACTTTAGTAAATATAGCTATTACAGATGGAGAAAATAGACATTTAACAATTGAAAATGTAAGTAAAAAAGACTTGAAATATTTTACAAATAATAGTCATGTAAAGAGTATGTATTTAAGTGAGTCTTTTGGTTATGCTAAAGTGGATAATATAAATAAATATAAACCTTATGCTTATGTTGTGGGATATACAAAATCAGCTTTTGATAATACAACATTAAAACTAGTTTCTGGAAGACTTCCGGAGAATAATAAAGAAATAATAGTAAGTGTACCTTTTAAAAATAGTGCTAAAGTAAAAATAGGTGATACAATCAGTTTGGATATTGGAAAAAGAGTATGCACTGATGGGACTATTCTTAACCAAAGTAATCCATATTTTGTGGAAGAAGGAGAAACTGATCTTTGCCATGAATATATAACTGATACAAGTAAACATGAATATAAAATTGTAGGTATTACGGAAAGATTAAATTATAGTATTGAAGGATATAGTGCTCCAGGTTATACATTAATTACTAAAATAGATAAAGTAAGTGATAATATAAATGTATCTTTATTATTTAAAGATGCTAAATATTATAAAGAATATATAAATAATATAGCAAATGATAATGATCTAAATAAATATAATATTACTTTAAATGATGAACTTTTAAGATGGAGTGGAGCTAGTTTAAGTGATAGAACAATGAATATGTTATATACTGTTGCGGGTGTAGTAATAGGTATTATAATACTTACAAGTGTATTTGTAATAAAGAATAGTTTTGATATTGCTAATCAAGAAAAGAAAAAGATGTATGGTATGCTTTCAAGTATTGGAGCAACAAGTAAACAAATAAAGAAAAATGTTTTACATGAAGGTTTTATCCTAGGTCTAATTGGTATTCCTTTAGGTATATTATCAGGAATATTTGCGGATTATATACTTGTTATTATAATTAATTATATTGGTAATTTTAATGATGTTAAATTTGTATTTAGTATATCTATTTGGCCAGTTATTTTAAGCATTATACTTGGAGTAGTTACAATTTATTTGTCTGTGGTTAGAGCAGCTAAAAAAAGTAGTAAAATTTCACCGATTGAAGCCATTAGAAATAACAATGAAATAAAAATTAATAGTAAAAAAATTAAGTCATCTAAAATAGTTGATAAATTATTTGGAGTTGGAGGAGATATTGCCTATAAGAATTTAAAGAGAAATAAAAAAAGAAATAGAACTACGATTATATCAATTGTAATAAGTGTTGCTGTATTTATTTCTTTATCATCATTTTTAAGTTATGGCTTTAAATTAACAAATCAGTATTATCAAGATGCTAATTATGATATTCAACTTTATCTTAGGGATACTAATGAAGAAGAATCTAAAAAAATAATTAATGATATAATAAAAATGGATAATGTTAGTAGATATAGTATAATTAGAAGTATGAGTATGATATTTGATTATAAAAAATATTATAATGAAGATGTATTAGAGTACTTTGATGGAGTTGATGATTTATCTCTTAGAATTATGTCTGTAGGTGAAGATGAGTTTAAAAGAATACTTAAAGAAAATAAAATAAGTGATACTAATTTTGATTATAAGGGTTTATTAATTGATAAAAATATTTTTTATCAAGAAGGTAGTAAAAATTATAAGGAAGTAAATTTATTAGATTTAAATAAATTTAAAACAGTAACAGGTTCTATTAATAATAAAGATTTAAATATAGAAATTTTAAAGAGAATTGATAACTCACTAATGGGATTTCAAAAGGTATATAGTGAAACTCCAACAATTATAGTAAGTGATGAATTTTATGATTATATTGTATCTAATTATAATGTAAATGCTACTGATTCAAGAAGTTTATATATTAAATCTTCTGATTGTGAAAAACTAGAAAGTTTAATTAAAGAATATTTACTTGATGAAAATATTAATAATTATAGTTTGTTTAATATTGAAACAGAAGCTAAAGCACAAAGAAGTTTAATTATTTTAGTAGCGATTTTCTTGTATGGTTTTATTATTGTTATTAGTTTAATTGGTGTTACTAATATTATTAATACAATAAGTACTAATATGAATTTAAGAAGAAGAGAGTTTGCTATGCTTAAGTCTATTGGTATGACTAAAAATGAATTTAATAAAATGATTAACTTAGAGTCAATTATGTATTCTACGAAAGCATTAATTATTGGTATTCCTTTAGGTTTATTAGGTTCATTTGCTATTTATAAAGCATTTGCAAATGGTAGTGATTATGGTTTTATATTTCCATGGCAAGCTATTTTAATAGCGATATTTGTTGTCTATATTCTTGTTAGTTTGATTATGTATTTTGCTTTAAGAAAAACAAAAAGTGAAAATATAATTGATACTATTAAGGATGAAAATATATAAAAATTAGGTTCGATTGACCTAATTTTTCTTAAAATATGGTATTATATATGTGAGGTGTTTTAGGTGAAAATACTTTTAGTTGAAGATAATGAAATGATAATAAAAGCAATAAGTTTTTTGCTTGAAGAACATGATTATAATGTTGATGTTGCTAGAAATATTAAAGAAGCAAAAGAAAAAATTAATGATGCTTTTGATTTAGTTATACTTGATGTTATGCTTCCGGATGGAAATGGATTAGATTTTTTTAAACAATATGTAAATGTTCCAGCTTTAGTTTTAAGTGCTAAAGATGAAGAAGATGATGTAGTTAAAGCAATTGACTTGGGTGTACAAGATTATATAATAAAACCTTTTAGGTCTAAAGAGCTTTTATCAAGGATAAATAATATTATTAAAAGAAATAAGAAAAATAATATTAAAACATTTGAGAATATTAGTTTTGATATGGATGCCTACAAAGTGTACGCTAATAATATAGAAGTTGAATTAACTGGTTTAGAGCTTAAAATATTGTTTTTGCTTTTAGAAAATAGTGGAAGGCTAGTTACTAGAGATGTAATTATAGATAGAATTTGGGATGCATCTGGTAAATTTGTTAATGATAATACTTTGAGTGTTTACATAAAAAGAATAAGAGAAAAAATAGGTAATGATAATTTTATTAAAACAATTAAAGGTATTGGTTATAGGGTGGATTTATGAAAAAATATAGTTTATGGTTTGTAACTCTTTTAATTTTAGTATTTGTTTGTAATTATTTATCTTATAAAAAGTATGCTCATGAAGTAAATGGAGTAACAAGTGAAATAATAGAGGTTGTTCTTACTAAATATCCCGAAGTAAAAAGTGAGGACTTGGTTAAGATTGTGTCTTCAAGTAAAAGGAGAAATAGTAGTGATACATTAAAAAAGTATGGGTTTACAGAAAGTGATATAAGTTATATAAAAAGTTTAGACTATGTATATTATAAAAATTTAATTATAAATATAAGTGTTTTTGGAATATTTGGTTTAATTTGTGGAATAGGATATTATTTAAGAAAAAGAAAGTATAAAAAAAATATTGAAGATATTACTAATTATTTAAAAAGAATAAATGAAGGTATATATGATTTAGAAATAATTGATAATGTTGAAGGTAATTTGTCAATTCTTAAAAATGAGGTGTATACTACGATGATATGTTTAAAAGAAATGTATGCTAGAGAATATAATGATAAAATAAAATTAAAAGATAATTTAGCTAATATTTCTCATCAGTTAAAGACACCCCTTACGGGAATTATGCTTATGATTGATACTCTTTTAGAAGAAAATGTAAGTAAAGAGAAAAGGCAAGAATATCTTCAAGATATTAGAAAACAAATTGAAAATATTAATTTTTTAATTTATGCTATGCTTAAGTTATCAAGATTTGATGCCGGGGTTGTTAAGTTTGATAGTAATAAAATAGTAGTTAAAGAATTAGTATTTGATGTATTAAAAAATGTAGATATTTTAAGAGAACTTAAAAATGTAAATATTCATGTAAAAGGTAAAAGTGATGTGATTTTTGTTGGTGACTATAAATGGGAATGTGAAGCTATCACAAATATAGTAAAAAATGCTATAGAATATAGTCATGAAAATAGTGATGTATATGTAAATTATATTGATAATGGAATATATGTAAGTTTAGAAATTGTGAATTATGGAGAAGAAATAAGTAAAGAAGATATGCATCATATATTTGATAGATTTTATAAGAAAAATAATGATGAAAATAATTTTGGAATAGGGCTTTCTTTAGCAAAAGAAATAATTGAAAAAGATAATGGAAGTATTAGAGTAGAAAGTAAGAATAATAAGACAATTTTTAAAGTTAAATATTATAAATAATGTTTACATTAGTTTAATAAATAGGTATAATTAAATTGGAAGTGAGTTTTAAATGGAAGAATTTTATAAGAATTTGAAAGCAAAGAAAAGTTTACTTGTTATGGGTATTATTTTGTTTGTTTTATTTATGGGAATTGGTTTGCTTTTGTATTTTGATGAGGCAAATGCGGAGTTTGTAAAACTTAGTAATAAAACTAGTGAAGGAGTTTATGCTAAAGTAAATGTTAGTTTACTTGATAGTGCTTTTGCAACTGAAACTGTCGATAATAAAAAACGTGATTATTATTTAGCTTTTGATGAGGATAATAATCCTTATGTTGTAATGCTTGATAGCGATGCTAAGGACGCTTTACGTAAAGTGCAAGAATATACTTTAAGTGAAACAGAAATGGATAAGCCTGATGCAGTTACTATTTATGGTTATACAGTAAAAAGTGATACAGAAATATATAAGTATTTACAAGAATTTTTAACTGATGAAGATGGTAATACTTATTCAATAGATACTTTGAAATCTACGGTTGGTGAAATCTATTTAGATACTTCTTGGAAAAAGAGCGAACAAGCTATTTCGTCTTTAATATTATTTGGATTATTTTCACTTAGTGGTATTGCCTTAATGATTACATATTTTGTTAGAAATAAAAAATATAAAAAGATGATTTTAGAACATGCTAAAGAACTTGAAAAAGTTGAGAGTGATATAAGAAATGGAAGTGGTATTCATAGTAAAGAGTGTCACGTATATCTAACTGATAATTACATTTTAAGTTATGGTAGTGGGGTAAAACTTATTGAGTTAAAAGATATTGTTTGGGTATATCCATTTATTACTAGACAAAGAGGAATAGTCACTAATAAATGTCTTTATGTAATTACAAATGATAAGAGAACAAATGTAATTGCTTTAGTTAACGCTATGAGTAAAAAAAGTAAAGCTGCTTTTGATGAACTATACCAAAATATTATTAATAGGGTTCCAGATGTTTTAGTTGGTTATTCAAAAGAAAATAAAGAACTAGTTAAAGAAAGATATAAAAATTAGGAAGCAATGCTTCCTAATTTTTTATTATTTTATGAAATCTTTGTTACTTTTCTCGTTTTAGTCTTTGTTCTTTTTTATTTTTCAAAGTTTCAATTATATTGTTATATGTCTGAGATATTTCTCTAATTCTTATTTCGTAACCTTTTTCAGCATACATATAATCATGGTCCCAGTTATCTTTACCCATATAACCATACCAAGTTTCTTTATATTCTTTAATATACATTATTTCTAATTCTTTGTTTTCTTCAATTCTTTTGATAATGTCTTCGATAGTTACTTCTATTTCTTCTTTATGTGGATAACTAATTCCACGTTTATTTAATTCTTCTTTGATTTTCTTTAAAGCATTTTGATATGGAAATTTTGTCATCATGATTATTCGATGTTGACTTAGAATTTTTTCGACTTCTTCTTGAGACTTTTTGAATACTTCATAATCTCTGAAAAGTTTTACTGCAATATCATATATTTCACCATTTGTGTATGTTCTTTCCATTTGTTTGTTTCCTTCCATTTCAATATAAGTATAACATCTACGGTAAGTAAAAGCAAATTGTTTGCTCTAATTTATTTATCATTGTTGTTAAGACCTGAATAAGACCTAGAACAATTTTTTTTATGTAAAAAGCCCGAATTTTCGGGCTTTTAATTTCTAATGGTGCCGCAACAGTGAATTGAACACTGATTTAATCCTTACCATGGATTTGTAATACCATTATACTATAGCGGCTTAAGTTAATTATACAAGAATATGTAGTGTTGTGCAAGCAAATTCTTTACAATATACCCAGTAGGGGTGTATAATATGTAACAGGTGGTTGTTATGCATGAAGTATGTAAAATGTGTAAGAAAAATAAACATAGGTGTGAAGAAGAAAAACAAAAAATAATAAAAAGATTAAATGTAATTGAAGGCCAAATAAGAGGAATAAAACAGATGGTAGAAGATGATAGATATTGTAGTGATATTATTATGCAACTATCGGCATCAATGCATTCTTTAAAAAGCCTTGGAAATAATATGCTTAAAAGTCATATGAAAACATGTATGGTTGATAATGTGAAAAATGATAAATTAGATATAATAGATGAAGTAATAACTTTGGTTGAAAAAATTAATAAGTAAGGTGGTAATTATGTTAAGTATAAAGAATTTAGTTGTTAGTTTAAAAAATGAGGATAAAAAAATATTAGATGGTCTTTCTTTAGAGGTTGGTAATGGTGAAGTTCATGCTATAATGGGACCAAATGGTACAGGAAAATCTACACTTTCTAAGGCTATAATGGGATACTTTTTATTTGAAGTAAATGATGGAGAAATTGTATTTAATGGTGTAAAAATAAATGATTTGAGTGTTGATGAAAGAGCAAAACTTGGTCTTTTTTTAGCTATGCAGGATCCAACTGTAGTGGAAGGCGTTACAAATAGCGAGTTTTTAAAAAGCGCTTATGAAGAACAAACCGGTAAACATATAGATTATTTTAAATTTATAAATGATGTTAATAAATCTTTAGATGATTTAAAGTTTTCTCGTGATATGATACATAGACATGTAAATGCTGGATTTTCTGGTGGTGAAAAAAAGAAAAATGAAGTTTTGCAAATTAAAATGTTAAAACCTAAACTTATTATATTAGATGAAATAGATTCTGGACTTGATGTTGATTCTTTGAAAATTGTTGCTGAAAATATAAACGAATATAAAAAGGAAAATCCAGATACATCGATACTTATTATTACACATTATCCAAGAATACTTGAAATGATTAAGCCTGATTATGTTCATATTATGAAAGATGGTAAGATTGTTAAAACTGGGGATATGTCTTTAGCAATTGAAACTGAACAAGTAGGTTATAATGAATAAAATTATATATATAAATAATGATGGTGTATTTAATATAAATAAAGATGAAATTTTAGAAATATATCATTATGTTGTGAATAAAAGTATAAATGTAATAATTAATTTAAGTGGGGAAAATGCTAAGGCTATATATCATTTGAATGTTATAAGTAATGATGATAATGTGTGTAAAGTTGATGTTAATCATGGGGCAAGTAATACTGAAAGTAAAATTATATGTCATGGTGTTAATACTGGAAATAAAAAATTAGAATTTAATGTAACAGGTTTAGTACCTAAAGATATAAGTAAATGTGTTTGTAAAGAGGAAAATCAAATAATTAATTTAAAGGATGGAGAAAGTGTTATTAAACCTAATTTGCTTATTAGAAATTATGATACTTTTTCAAATCATGCAGCTTATATCGGAGAATTTAGTAAAGATAAATTGTTTTATTTAAAAAGTAGAGGTATAAGTGATGCAAATGCAACTAAATTACTTATGGAAGGCTTACTTCTTGGTGATGGAGATAGAGAAAATGCTATAGTTAAAGAATTTATGGATAGTTTGAAGGAGGCATACAATGGATAAGGAAACTAAAAGAGAAATAATACTTGATAATTATCAAAACCCTACGAATAGAGGTTTGGTAGAAGATGAAAGTTACAAAAAAGCAAATACTAGAAGTAGTTCATGTATAGATAATATTGATTTAATGATGAAAATAGAAAATGGAAAAGTAGTTGATGCTTGTTTTGATGGTGAAGCTTGTGCAATATGTACAAGTAGTACAAGTATTATTGTTAAAAGTTTAATTGGTAAAAGTGTTGATGAAGCAAGGGATATAATTAAAAATTATCAAAATATGATAAATGAAGAGGATTATAATCCTGAAGTGCTTGGTGAGCTTAATGCTTTTGATGAGATTTATATGCAACCTGCTAGAAAAAATTGTGCTCTTCTTTCAAGTAAAAGTGCTGTTAAAATATTAGATGAAGTAGGTAAGTAATATGGAAATAGTTGGATTAAGTGAAGAAAGCGTAAGAAAAATATCTGAAATAAAAGGTGAAGAGTCTTGGGTTTTAGATTATAGATTAAATGGATATAGGTCTTTTGTGAGTCAAGATATGCCTAAGTTTGGACCAGAAATTAATCTTAATTTTGATGATGTTATTTATTATAAGAGTAATGATGCTGATAAAAAGCTTGAAAATAATTGGAATAATATTTTAAAACCTGTAGTTGATGAGCTTGATAGTGTTGGTGTTTTAGAGAGTGAAAAACATTTTGGTGGCATGGGTGTTCAATATGAAAGTGAAGTAATTTATCATAATATGATTGATGAACTGGAAAAGAAACATGTTATTTTTACATCAATTGAAGATGCTATTAAAAGATATCCTGATTTAGTTAAAAAGTATTTTGGTAAAATTGTGTCTTTCACTGAAAATAAATTTGCTGCCTTAAATGCGGCTGTATTTAGTGGTGGTTCCTTTATTTATGTTCCTAAAAATACAGTGCTTGATAGACCACTTCAAAGTTATTTTAGAATTAATAGTAAAAATATGGGGCAATTTGAAAGAACACTTATAATTGTTGATGATAATTCTTCACTTCATTATGTAGAAGGTTGTACAGCACCAAGTTATAGTGAGTCTAGTTTGCATGCCGCAATTGTGGAAATATATGTTGGTAAAAATGCTAAATGTAGATATTCTACGGTGCAAAATTGGGCTACAAATGTGTATAATTTAGTTACTAAAAGAGCTGTGGTGGATGATAATGGCGTAATGGAATGGATTGATGGTAATATTGGTTCTAAAGTTACGATGAAATATCCTTGTTGTGTATTAAAAGGTGATAATTCTAGTGGAACATGTATTACAATAAGTGTTGCTAAATCTAATCAAGAACAAGATAGTGGTGCTCGAATGATACATATTGGAAAGAATACAAAAAGTAACATTGTTTCTAAAAGTATAGCAGGTTCTGGTGGAAATGCTACATATCGTGGAAAAGTTGATATTAAAAAAAGTGCAATAAATAGTGAAGCAATGGTTAAATGTGATAGCTTGATACTTGATGATAAATCGATGAGTGATACAATACCTGTGAATGTTGTTGGTAATATATCTAGTAATATTGAGCACGAAGCAACTGTTTCTAAAATTAGTGATGATGTGTTATTTTACTTAATGAGCAGAGGTATTCCTGAAGAGAGAGCAACTGAGCTTATAGTACTTGGTTTTATAGATGAATTTAAAGAAGAACTTCCGATGGAATATGCTGTTGAGTTAAATCAGTTAATAAAGAGAAATTTATAAAATTTTTACTTACATAATGAAAGTTCTTATGTTATAATTGAGGTGGAGGTAGAATCTTATGAAGAAAAAACAATTAGTTGATTTAATTACATCTGTGTTTTTAATTATTTGTGGAAGTGTTATGCTTTTGTTTCCACTTTTCCATTTTGTGAAAGTGAAAATTATATTTTTGGGAGTCCTTGGTGTGTATGCTGCTCTTAATATGATTAAGTTTGTGCTTACATGCAAAAGTGGTGATTATGAAGGGCTTTTTACAAGTTTAGCATCTATGGTAGTTTTTGGTGTTGCTATGTATTTAGATATTAATAAAGTTCCATGGTATTTAGCTTTATGTTTACTTATTTGGATAATTTTGTTATCACTTATTAAGCTTAAAAAAGGTGATTATTATAATGACAGAAAAAATAAGATGTGGATATTTGAAGTAATATGTTTAATTTTGTTTATCTTAACTGGGCTTCTTACTACGATGAATTTATATTATGAAAATGATATACAAGTTTTGGTTCTTGGTTATTTCTTCCTTATACATGGAATGCTTGAATTATTTGACCCAATTGTAATTTCGCTTAAAATAAAATAACGGATTAAAGGTCCGTTATTTGTTTGTAATAATAAGTTTGATAGCTGTTTTTTGTTCACCATTTATTATTATGTCATTAAATGCTGGGATGACCACTAAGTTATTGCCAGTTGGGGCCACGAAACCTCGACAGATGGCAATAGCTTTAATAGCTTGATTTAGTGAACCTGCACCAACAGTTTGAATTTCAACTTCCTTTTGTTCACGATAAATATTGGCAATGGCACCAGCTACTTTGCTTGGGTTAGATTTTGATGAAACCTTTAGAATTTCCATTATTACCATTCCTTTCTAGTTAAATATATGGAAAAATTAATCAATTATGCATTGATTTTTAAATTATGGTGTGATATACTTAAGTAGTAATCATTACTATTTAGGAGATGTTATGAAAAATACAAAACAAAGAAAAATAGTTTTAGATATTGTAAATAATAGTGATAGTCATTTAGATGCATTTGGAGTTTATAAACTTGCTAGAATGAGCATACCTAATATTAGTTTGGGGACTGTTTATCGTAATTTGGGAAGTTTAGAAAATGAAAATGTTATACAAGTAATAATGGTAGATGGAGTAAAACATTATGATAAAATTATTCCTCATTATCACTTTGTTTGTAGTAAATGTTTTAAAATTGTTGATGTATTTGATTTAGATATTCCTAAACTTAAAGAATATAATGGAAATTTGGTTGATGATTATGAAATAGTTCTAAAGGGCATATGTGTTAATTGCCAGAAGGAGGATAATTATGGAATTAAAAGGAAGTAGAACTGAAGCTAATTTAATGGCAGCTTTTGCTGGAGAAAGTCAAGCTAGAAATAAGTATACTTATTATGCATCAAAAGCTAGAAAAGATGGTTATGAACAAATAGCTGCTATCTTTGAAGAAACTGCTAGTAATGAAAAAGAACATGCTAAAATGTGGTTTAAAGAATTACACGGAGGAAGTGTACCTGGTACTTATGAAAATTTGGAAGATGCTGCAAATGGAGAAAACTATGAATGGACAGATATGTATGCTGAATTTGCTAAAGTAGCTCGTGAAGAAGGTTTTGATAGAATTGCATTTCTTTTTGAAGGCGTAGCTAAAATTGAAAAGGCTCATGAAGAAAGATATCGTAAACTTTTAAAGAATATTGATGAAAAACTAGTATTTAGTAAAGATGGAGAATGTATTTGGATTTGTCGTAATTGCGGTCATATCGTGGTTGGTAAAGATGCTCCTGAAGTTTGCCCAATTTGTGGTCATCCAAAGAGTTTCTTTGAATTAAAAGCAGAAAATTATTAAAAATACTAGCATTAATAAATAATTTGTGGTATATTAGTTTTGTAAAAACGAAGAAAAAGGATAAGTAATTATGAAAATTATGTAGAGAACTCTTGGTTGGTGAAAAAGAGGAAGTGGAAATAATGAAATCTACCTTTGGAGTTGGGTGAAAGCCCCGGTTGAAACCGTTATCATACTTAAGTTAAATAAAGAATGGCACCGTCTAATTGACTTCTTTGGGCTATTCTTTTTGTTTTGGAGGGAAAAGAATGATAGATATTAAATTAATAAGAGAAAATAGGGATTTAGTAAAAGAAAATATTAAGAAAAAATTTCAAGATGAAAAACTTGGACTTGTTGATGAGGTTTATGAATATGATATAACTTATCGTGAATGTAAGATGAAAGTTGATGAACTTAGAAGCAGAAGAAATGATTTGAGCGCATCAATTGGTGGTCTTATGCGTGATGGCAAAAAAGATGAAGCAGAAAAAATTAAACTAGAAGTTGGAAATATTAATAATGAAATAGCTGAATGTGAAGAAAAAGAAGAAAGACTATCTAAGGAAATCAGAGATAGAATGATGGTAATTCCAAATATAATCGATGCAAGTGTGCCTATTGGTAAAGATGATAGTGAAAATGTTGAAGTTGAAAAATTTGGTGAACCAGTTGTTCCAGATTATGAAATTCCTTACCATGCTGATATAATAGCTGGCGTAAATGGAATGGATAAGGAATCTGCTGGAAGAACAAGTGGAGAAGGTTTTTATTATTTGATTGGTGATATTGCAAGACTTCATGAAGCAATGCTGGCTTATGCCCGCGATTATATGATTAAGAAAGGTTTTACTTATTGTATTCCACCATTTATGATTCATAGTAGTGTAGTTACTGGAGTTATGTCTTTTCCTGAAATGGAAGCTATGATGTATAAAATTGAAGGCGAAGACTTATATCTTATTGGTACAAGTGAACATTCTATGATTGGTAAATTTCAAGGTCAAATGATTAAAAAAGATGAACTTCCAATTAGAATGACTTCTTATTCACCATGCTTTAGAAAAGAAGGGGGCTCTCATGGGCTTGAAGAACGTGGTCTTTATCGAGTACATCAATTTGAAAAACAAGAAATGATAGTACTTTGTGAACCTGAAGAATCTATGGATTGGTATAATAAAATGTGGAAATATACAGTTGAAATATTTAGAAATATGGATATTCCTGTTAGACAACTTGAATGTTGCAGTGGCGATTTAGCTGATTTAAAAGTTAAATCATGTGACATTGAAGCTTGGAGCCCTAGACAACAAAAATATTTTGAAGTTGGTTCTTGCTCTAATTTAGGTGATGCTCAAGCTAGAAGATTAGGAATAAGAGTTAAAGGTGAAAAAGAAAATTATTTCCTTCATACATTGAATAATACTTGTGTTGCTACTCCGAGAGGACTAATTGCTTTAGTGGAAAATAATTATCAAAAAGATGGAAGTATAAAAGTTCCTAAAGTTCTTCAACCATATATGGGCGGATTAGAAATTATAGCACCTAAATAATTCTATTAAAATTATAAAATTTATTAATGACAAGAAAATGTAAAATAGTTTTCTTGTTTTTTGTATATAAATGTAAATCTGTTTCTTTTAGTGGGTCGTTTTATGATATGTTTTGTCGAAAGGCTTGAAATATAAAAAAATGATGTTAAAATTGTAATTGAAAGCGGGTTTTGGTTAATTTATTATTTATTATTTTGTACTTATCACTTTCTCATAACTATATTCCTATTAATTAATCAAAACTCCTTTCATTAATTTAATTATTATGGTAAAATAATGTTTCGAAGGGAAGTTGTTTTATGAATATACCTAATTTGGCTGTTGCTGCAGATAGAAAAAAAGTTTTAGTTAGAGAAGAAAAATTGGAAATGGATATTAAGCCAATTTATAAAGGAAAAAAATATTTTTTGAGAACTTATGGATGCCAAATGAATGTCCACGATTCTGAAGAAATTAAATATTATTTGGAAAGTTTAGGATATGAAGCTGTTGATGAATTGGAGCTTGCGGATATAGTTGTTCTTAATACGTGTGCAATTAGAGAAAATGCTAAGGATAAGGTTTTTGGTTATCTGGGAAGATGTAAACATCTAAAGAAAGAAAAACCAGATTTAATTATTGCTGTTACTGGATGTTTAATGCAAAAGCCTAGTGAGATTGAGGAAATACATAATCGTCATAAATATATTGATATAATTATTGGAACTCATAATTTAAATGAGCTTCCTAGTTTAATTGAAGAAGCTAACAATAAAAAGATACAAAACATTGAAGTTTATTCTAATAGTGATGTTGTTTTTGAAAATGTAAAATACAATAGGGATTCTAAAGTAAGTGCATGGATAAATATTATTTATGGTTGTGATAAATTTTGTACATATTGTATTGTTCCTTTCACTCGTGGTAGAGAAAGAAGTCGTAAGATGGAAGAAGTTCTTGAAGAAGTACGTGATTTGAAAGAACAAGGTTATATAGAAGTTACTTTGCTTGGACAAAATGTTAATGCGTATGGAAAAGATTTGAATTTGGGTTATGATTTTGCAACACTTTTGGAAGAAGTAGCAAAAATAGGGATTCCAAGAATAAGATTTGTAACATCACATCCATGGAATTTTACTGATAAAATGGTTGATGTCATTGCTAAGTATGATAATGTAATGCCTTATGTTCATTTGCCAATTCAATCTGGTAGTGATGATATTCTTAGAAAAATGAATAGAAAATATACAATTGATGAATATAAAAAGCTTTTTGACCAAATTAAAAGTAAAGTTAAGAATGTGGCTATTACTACGGATATTATTGTTGGATTTCCAAATGAAACTGATGAGGATTTTGAGAAAACTTTAGATATTGTAAATTATTGTAAGTTTGATGGTGCATATACATTTATTTTTTCACCAAGAGAAGGTACGGCCGCTGCAAGAATGGAAGACAAGGTTTCTATGGAAGTTAAAGAGAAAAGATTGCAAGAACTAAATAATCTTGTGAATAAATATTCTTTAGAGAGTAATCAAAAGTTGGTAGGAAAAGTTGTTGATGTTTTAGTAAATGGTATTAGTGAAAAAGATAGTAGTAAGGTTTATGGTTATACCGAAACAATGAAATTAGTCAATATTGTTGGTGGAAATGATTTAATTGGTAAAATTGTGCCAGTTAAAATTACAGTTGCTAAAAGTTTTAGTTTAGATGGTGAAATTAGTCAAGGATAAATTACTTGACTTTTTTTATTATTTTTAATCAAAGGGGACGAGTAACCATAAAAAAAAGTCCGTATGGACTTTTGATTTTTAAATGGTGGCTCGTCTGGGATTCGAACCCAGGACCCTTTGATTAAAAGTCAAATGCTCTACCTACTGAGCTAACGAACCAATAAAATTAAAATATAAAATGGCTGCCTCGGCAGGATTCGAACCGGCGGAATGTCAGAGTCAAAGTCTGATGCCTTACCACTTGGCTACGAGGCAATATATAATATTAAATGGTGGGGAGACATAGATTTGAACTATGGAACCCGAAGGAACAGATTTACAGTCTGCCGCGTTTGACCACTTCGCTATCTCCCCAAAAAAATGGTGCCGACAGAGAGAGTCGAACTCCCAACCTACTGATTACAAGTCAGTTGCGCTGCCAGTTACGCTATGTCGGCAAACAAAATATATTAAATAAAATGGTGGGCGCTATAGGACTCGAACCTATGACATCCTGCTTGTAAGGCAGACACTCTAACCAACTGAGTTAAGCGCCCATGTCTTGATGACAATTAAGATTATACCAGAAGGCAGACGCAAATGCAAGTAATTTTTATAAATTTTATCTAATTTTTAGTAATTTTCTCTCTGTCGGCATAAAATTTGGGGAGATAGTGTGTAAAAACTGTATTATTTTACATATATAAAATAAAGATATTAGTTATTTATATATATATTTAATTTTATTTAATATGTTTAAAAATTGCTCTTTTAAAGAACCTAGGGGTTGCATGAAAAAAACTAGGACATGCCTAGTTTTTTGTTTCAAATCTGGTCGAGAAGACAGGATTTGAACCTGCAACCCCTAGGTCCCAAACCTAGTGCACTACCAAATTGTGCTACTTCTCGGGAATAATAATAAAAATTGGTACGCCCAAAGGGATTCGAACCCCCAACCTTTAGATCCGTAGTCTAACGCTCTATCCAGTTGAGCTATGGGCGCGTATTACTTCAGGTGCAATAACATTATATTACATTTTTTCTATTAAAGTCAATATTTTGTACCAATTTTTTTATTATTTTCATACTTTTAAAGAGATTTTTCCTGTTTTTTCTTTAAAATCTCAATTTTTTATAAAAAAATGTTAAAAATTACTAAAAAATTTATAAAATTTGACACCTGCGACAAAAAACAACAAATTTTGCATATTTGACGTGCTATAATAACCAACTATGAAGCAAAAATTAGATGAAAATATTAAAAAATTACTAATTGAGTTTTATTTAATCCAATGTAAAGGTTGGGTAAAGAGCCAAGGTAAAGGTACGAGCGCTGCAGGTATGACACTTGAATATTTACTTGGAAAAAAGGAGGATTCAAAATCTTTACCAGACTATTACGGAATTGAATTAAAAACTAAACTCTGTACAAGTAATTATCCACTTAGGTTATTTAGTGCAGTACTTGACAATAGACCTAATGTGATGAATGAACTTTATGAAAAGTGTTCTTGGAAAAGAACTCGAAATGAAGGAGAACGTGAATTATATGATTTTATAAACTCTACAAAATTTTCTAATACACATAGAAAATATGCATTTAAGCTAAAGGTTAATCGGCTTAAAAGGTGTGTAGAACTTCTCATGTATAACAATTGGAACAAAACACCAGTTTACAATGATATGTCATGGTCTTTCGATGAACTTGAGTTAAGACTTACCACTAAGCTATCATGTCTAGCTATTATTCATGCTTGGAAGAAGACTTTAAAAGAAAATAATACTGATTATTTTAAATATGCAAATATTAATTTGTACAAATTAAAATCTTTTGAAAACTTCATTAATTTAATTGAGGAAGGAAAAATTGGAGTTGATCTTAAATTATATCCATATTACACGGGTGAAAAGAAGGGAAAGCTTCGCAATCGTGAAACAACTTTTGTAATAAATGAAAGTGATATTTCCTTATTATTTGATAAAATTGATATAAAGCTTAATGATATTCTAAAAGAAATTCCTAAAGAAGAAAATAAACAAATTTAAATTATTTTCTTTTTTTTAATATAATTAAATTATGAATGAAGATTTAAATCGGTTAAAGGATATTAAAGTTGAAAACTATATCTGGATAATTTACATTGGTATAATTGTTTTAAGTTGGTATGCTAATAGTAAAGAAAAAGATTTTATAATTAATAAAAATGAAAATTCAAAAAAAGAATATCAGGCTTTAATGATTTTAATTTTTACCATATTACTTTTTATCTATTATTATTTTACAATTGACTCTTATGATGATGTCAGGGAATTAACTTCATTAGATTCTAAGAAAAAAATTGTTTTGCGTTATGCGTCTTTCGTAAGTTCTTTTCTAATCCTTATAAGTGGTATTATATTTTTAATAATAGCTATTTTAGATGATAACATTGATACAGAAATTGCCTTTAATTAATATTTACATCTTTTAATCTTCATAGTATAATATTTTCAATAAAAACTTTGAAGTGGATGTGTGCGTATGAATGAAAGAAAGTTTTTGAAAAATGAAGCTCGAAAGAATTTGAAGATTCACTATTTTAGAAATATTATTGTTACTTTTATAACGGCAATTATTCTTTCTAGCGGAATTACTTACACAACTAAAAATTTCACTGATTTTTCTTTAACTACGAATATTATTAGTAAAATTACCAATGACTCAAATTTAAAGATTCCTGAAAATAAAATTTTTGATTATGATTTTAATAAAAATATACAAGAGAAAATTCAAAAAAATTACAAATATGGTGTTTTATCATATCTAATTAATGAAACTTTAAATAATGGTAATATAGTTACAACACTTTTTAATGGTATAAATAAATTAATACTTGGTAATAAAATTAGTGCCGGTGTAATAATTATAATTAGTAGTCTAATCTTGTGGGGTATTAATTGGCTTTTCTTTAAAGTAATTGAAGTTGGCAAAAATCGTTTTTTTCTTGAAAAGAGAAGGTATTATGAAACAAAAATGGAAAGAATATTATTTCCTTATAAGGTAAAAAAGTCTTTTCATATTGCTTTTATTTTATTTAATAAATTTATCTATCAAGTTCTTTGGTCTTTTACTGTTATTGGAGGGGTTATTAAATATTATGAATATCGTATGATACCTTATATTCTGGCAGAAAATCCAAATATCAAAAGAAAAGATGCCTTTTTGTTATCCAAGAAATTAACTGATGGGGAAAAATTGGAATTATTTAAAATGGATTTATCATTGATTGGGTGGAATATTCTTAGTATTTTTTCTTTTAACATTACTTCAATATTTTATTCTGATGCTTATAAAAATTTTATTTTTGCTGAATATTATATGAAACTTAGAAATAAATATAGTTTTGATTTACTCAATGATGAAAAATTAAATATAAATGTACCAGTTTATAAGGAATATCCTTATATTAAGAATAAAAAATCATTAAAAATTGATTATAACAAAGATTATGACTTTATTACTTATATTTTATTTTTCTTTACATTTGCTTGTTTCGGATGGTTTTGGGAAGTGTTTTTAGAGTTTATAAAATTAGGAAGGTTTATTAATCGAGGCACTATGTATGGTCCATGGCTTCCAGTCTATGGTTGGGGTGGAGTATTAATTTTACTTTTGCTTAAAAAATATAGAGATAAACCTTGGCTTTTATTTATTTTAGCTTTTACTTTATGTGGAATTGTTGAATATGGTACTAGCATGTATTTAGAATATATTAAACATTTAAAATATTGGGATTATAGCGGTTATTTTTTAAATATAAATGGTAGAATTTGTTTGGAAGGATTAATTTTATTTGGACTTGGTGGTTTTGGTTTTACTTATATTTTTGCACCACTTTTAGATACTGTTTATAAAAAAATTCCTAAATATATTAAAATTGCTATGTGTACTATTTTAGTATCATGCTACTTAGTTGATTTATCTTATACACATAATCATCCAAACACAGGTACAGGTATAACTAGGAATTTTTCTGTGAAATTTTATTGACTAAGTAATTTAAAAATTGTATAATAAATAACACTTTCAGGGGGATAGTTATGCAAAAAAGAAATTATTTGGAATTGCCTAAAGAAAACGGGCCAAGATTTTATTTTAGAAGGGAACCTCTTCAAAAATCAAAAGATGAACTTGAAGAATTTTTGGAATGGGATAAAAGTATGAATAATTTTGCTTTTGCTAGAAAAATGATGTATTCACATGAACTTAAAGCTAATAATTTAGTAGAAGGTTATGGTGATGACTTAGAATTAATCGAAGCTGTTATTAAAAGAAAAATTGATACCATAAAAGATGTAGAAATAAAACAAAGAATTTTAAATCTTTATCATGGTTATTATTATATTTTACATCACCGAAAAATAGATACAGAGCATCTTCACGAGTTATATCAAATTTTAAGTGAAAATCTTTTGTGTGAATATGATAGAGAAAATATGGGGCCTTTATATAGAGAAAAGGCAGTTTATATACTTCAAAATGGAAGACTGGATGTAGATTTGGCTGAAGGTGTTTATTACCAAAATATTGAAAAACTTATGTCTTATTATTTTGCTTTTGTTAATGAAAAATGTGATTTATCACAAATAGATGAATATATTAAATCACAAATTATGCATTTTTATTTTGTTTATATCCATCCTTACTTTGATGTTAATGGTAGAACAAGTAGAACTATGGCTATGTGGTATTTATTAAAAAAACAAGCTTATCCTTATATAATATTTAATCGTGGTATAAGTTTTAAAGGTTCTAAATATGATAGAGTAATTAAAGATGCTAAAGAAAGTTGTGATATTACTTATTTTTTAGAAATGATGCTTGATACTTTGAAGTTGGAACTTGAAAAAGAACATATTATGCAAGATATTGCTTCTTCTTGTAAACATAAATTAAGTGGTGTAGATTTTCAAACTTTACTTTATTTTTTAACAATGAATGGTTCTAAAACTCTTGCAGATTTTGGAGTTATTTATAATAGGTTTAATGATAAAAAAACTACAAATGAAATTTATGCGGAAATGATTGAACCACTCATAGATATGGAAATTTTAAAGGTTATAAGACAAACAAAAAGAATAATAGGAAATATTCCAAATGTTGAGCTAGAACTTAATCCTACTTTTTTTGAAAATGATAAAAGTCATTTATCTAGAATAAAATTAAAATGAGTTTATTTGATTAAACTCATTTTTCTATAAAATAGGCATAATATTCTTCGAATGATATATTATTTTCATATATATATTTTGCTATTTCTTTTCCTACATATCTAAAGTGCCAAGATTCATAGTTGTAACCAGTTACTTTTACTAATTCTTCTGGATATCTTAAAATAAATCCAAATCTGTAAGCATTATCTTTTAACCATTTTGCTGTTTCGGTATCTTTAAATGTGTTTTTATTACTATTTAATTTACTAAATATATCAAGTGAAAGTCCAGTTTGGTGTTCAGATGAACCTGGTCTTGCTGCAATTCCATCAGCATATTTTTGTCCTTTTTTGTCTTTATAGTTATTATATACTATTTCTTGCTCATTATATGACCTATATGAAGAGCTAACCATTAAGTAATATCCTTGTTCTTCTTTAGCACTATTCCACATTTCTAAAAATGCATCATAAGTTACTTTTCTAGTTTTTTGACTTCCTTGATCTCCCCATGAGTATGTTTGAGATATTGTTACTAAATCATTTGGTTCATAGTCACTGCCAAGTAAATAATATTTGTTTACAAGCATACTTGTATCTTTGCTTGTGTCTGTGTTAAATTCAACTTCGTAAAATTTGCTATCTAAATGAATATTTATATTTCTAACTATGGTACTTAAATTTAACTTTTTATTTTGGTTCATGTAATCGATGTATTTATAAAAGTTCTTTTTCAAAAAATATTTTTCTTCCATTAACTTTAAGTATTTTTCATTTACTTCATTATTTAGAAAATAGTTATAATCTTTTTCACTAAAATTATTTAGTATTTTATTTACTTCCTCAGTTTTATATCCATGTTCTAATAATTTATATTCATAGGTTTGATGGTATTTATATTCTTTGTATTTTTGATTACCAAATATAATTCCTCCGATTATTATAATAATTAGTATTATGATGTAGTAAACCCCTTTTTTCATTTTTCTTCTTTTAGTCATTTTTGTACCTCCATTATAAATTTATTATAACATTTATTTTAGGTATTTACAAATATTTATAAATGTAGTACACTTAAGTTAACAATAAAGATGGTGATGAAATGTATACAAATAAACAAATTATTGGATTATGTCCAAATTTTTATAAAATAATAGAATTTAGTCCTTATGAAGATGATATTATATCTAAAAAGTTAATTAAACTTTATCAAGAGTATATTTTTAGAATTGATATAAATAATCCTGAAGATGTTGAAAGTGTTATTAACTTGGATAAAGTAGTTAGTAAATATATAGATGATTATTTATTTAGAAAAGAAATGCAAAAACAAATAGTTCAAATTAGAATTAAAAAAGATGCTAAAGATATTTTAAAAGAAATTATTCATTCAATTATTAAGATTTTTGATAATTATGAAGAGTATACAACAAGAGTTATTTATATTTCAAAGTGGATTTAAAAGGGACGGAGGCGTTCTTTTTTTCTTATAAAAAAATACTGAATTGTAATATTTCAGTACTTATTTTAAATTATTTTTTGATAATATTGATTTTGGATATGGTTTACGTTCATCTGTTCTATATAGTAAATAATCTATGCTTGTATCATAGAAATCAGCTATGTTTTTTAATACTTCAGTGGGTATGTCATTAGTTTCTGTTTCATATTGGGAATATCCGGTTTGGCTCATATTTAAATATTTAGCAATGTCTTTTTGAAATAGGTCTTTATCTTCACGTAGTTCTTTTAATCTGTTCATAATTATATCACCATTAAAACAATATCATAACTTAAAACAAGTTATTGATTTATAACTTAAAATAAGTTATAATAATGTTGTATAACTTAAAATAAGTTGCACGTTATTAAAGTATTGTAATAAAAAGGATGGTTATTTATGAAAAAACACATTAAATTATTGATAGTATTAGGGATAGTGTTATTATCAGGTATTAGCTTCTTTTTAGGAAAAGAAAGTAAAGAAAAAGATATTTTTAAGGAAGAAAGTAGTAATATTAAGAAAAAAGATACTCATTTAAATAGTGTATCTATGATGCTTGAAACTAAAGCAAATTCTGGAAATTATGAAATGACCACAAGAGATGGTTGGCCAACAGAAGGATATATTTTTAACTCAGAATTATCAAAATGTGAAAATGGAGGAGAACTTTCATGGGATAATGAAAAGAAAGTTGTACTTATGAGTGGTAATGTATCAGATAAGTGTTATGTATATTTTGATGTTATACCCACAATTGCAGATATTTGCACAAGCGGAGAAAATCTTTCAACATGTGTAAAAAGTTTTGGAGATAAAGGTTATGATATTTCAAAAATTTATATTCATAATAGTTCACTTCAAAATGGAGCAAATGATAATTCGTATAGATATGCAGGAGCTCATGATGTTGTAGATAACTTTGTGTGTTTTGGAACAGATACAAAGCCATGTCCAGATGATAATTTATACAGAATAATCGGAGTATTTGATGATAAAGTAAAACTAATTAAATACGATTATGCTACGAAAGAGTTACTTGGAGAAGATGGGACTTATTATGGAATGTATACAAAAAATGGCTGGGATAATTCATTTTATTTAGGAAATAATTTAGCCAACATAGCAGGATTTAACTGGGGAAAAAGTAACAATACTTGGAGCAATAGCCAATTAAATAAAATAAATTTAAATACTAACTTTATAAATAGAATCGGAAATATTTGGTCAAATAAAATAGTGGAAACAACTTGGAAAGTTGGTGGTAATACAATTGATAATATTTCTAAGCAATATGTAAAAAATGCATATCAAAATGAAGTCACAAATCCTGAACCTGGCAGTTCATCATTAACAGGAGAAGTTGAATATACAGCCAAGATTGGATTAGTGTATGTAAGTGATTATGGTTTTTCTGTTGAGCAAAGGTTTTGGAATACACCATTATTTGCGGATAATGGTAAAGATTATAGAAATATTCGGAAATACAATTGGATGTTTTGGGGCATTACGGAATGGACTATCTCCAGAATATCAGATAATAATAACTACGTATTTGGGATTGGATATGCAGGAAATATACATAATTCAATTTATCTTAGTTATGCTTTTGGGGTACGTCCTGCATTTTATTTATCAAATTCTGTAAGTTATCTTAGTGGAACTGGAACAAAAAACGATCCTATAATTCTTGGAGATTAAAGAATATTTTTGAAAAAAATATCGGTAAAATCTGTACCAAATGAGGTAAATAGTTCGATTTGTGTTGAATGATTTACCTCATTTTTTTGACTTATATAAATGCTAAAGTTATATAAGAAGTTGCAAAGATAACATTTTTACTTATTGCTTATAAAAAAACAACAAATGTATTTTTTAATTTGTTGTTTTCTTTGTTTAATATTATTTGTAGCCTTTTCTACAATATAACAATAAGACTAATAAGCATTTTCTTGCTTAGATGACTAAACCTTTCGTCTTATTCGAAAGCCTTAGTTTCGTTCATCCAGAAATAATATATCACTAGTTTACATAAATATCAATAAAAAAATGATATAATTCGTTGCTAATTTATGTACTGTATGATATATTATTTAAGAAAATTAGTGAGTTTAAAAATGAAAAAGAAAAATGATATAGTGAGAATAACAGTAGAAATTGTTAATAATCTAAATACTTTTTTGAAAGTGATAAAGTCTTTGGAGCATCCACAAGATGTTTATAGATTTACCAATAAAGGAAAGTATAAATCAAATAATTATATTGCTCTTACAAATGTAAAGGATAAAAATAACAATGTAATTATAGTTCCTATTGAAATAAATCAAAAAGGACAATATAATAATGATGAAATAAATTGTAATAGGGTTAAGACAGTTTATGGTAAAGCAAATCATAATTATTTTAAAAAAATGATAGAGGCTGGTTATTTGTTTGAGATATATAATCAAAAATGCTGTTTTGATTTATCAACTAATTTAAAAATATATAATGCTTATGTAGCTAATTATGATGATGTTTTTGATGCAAAAAGCAATTATGATAGTGCCATCAATGTATTACTTCAGGATGCACAACAAAATTCTGCTTTAAATTGAAAACATCATTTTTTTTATGTGATTTTTTAATAAATTTTGTTTTTGTAAAATTATTTTATTTTAGATAAGATTGATTTTGGATAAGGCTTACGTTCATCTGTTCTTCCAATTAGATAATCAATACTAGTTTTGTAATAGTCTGCTAAAATATTATATTTTTCCATAGGCATTGCAATAGCTCCAATTTCATAACGCGAATAATTTTGTTGTGGTATGCCTAGAACTTCCGCAATATCCCTTTGTAGCAAATCATTATCTTCTCTTATTTCTTTTAATCTTGATATGTTCATATTTTACACCTCAGATTAATTTTCCCATACATCATTTGAAATGTATTGACTATACACCAAAAATGGTTTATTATAAATGAGTATAAATCATATATGATGTACGGAGGATTTATGAAGAAAAAAATGATTGTAATTATTGCTGCTATAGTATTTTTATTAATTGCTTTCCTAATTAGAGAAAATATGATGTTAAAAGGACAAATTAATGAAAATGATGTAAGTTCAATTCCTAAAAAAAATTATGATATGATATCTATGATGCTGGAAACTAAAGCAAATTCTGGAAATTATGAAATGACCACAAGAGATAGTTGGCCAACAGATGGATATATTTTTAACTCAGAATTATCAAAATGCGAAAATGGGGGAGAACTTTCCTGGGATAAAGAAAAGAAAGTTGTACTTATGAGTGGTAATGTATCAGATAAGTGTTATGTATATTTTGATGTTATACCTACAATTGCAGATATTTGCACAAGCGGAGAAAATCTTTCAACATGTGTAAAAAGTTTTGGAGATAAGGGTTATGATATTTCAAAAATTTATATTCATAATAGTTCGCTTCAAAATGGAGCAAATGATAATTCGTATAGATATGCAGGGGCTCGTGATGTTGTAGATAACTTTGTATGTTTTGGAACAGATGCAAAGCCATGTCCAGATGATAATTTATATAGAATAATTGGCGTATTTGATGATAAAGTAAAACTAATTAAATACGATTATACAACAAAAGAGTTACTTGGAGAAGATGGGGATTATTATGGAAAATATACAATTGGTGATATAACATATTTGGGAAGTAATTATGCTAATGCCTCGGGATATTATTGGAATTATAAGAATGATACAAGTATAAATAATGGCCATGGGTCAAATACATGGAGCACAAGTTTGTTAAATAAAATAAATCTAAATACTAATTTTATTAATAACATAGGCACAAAATGGGCGAGCAAAATAACTGAAACAACATGGAAAGTTGGAGGAAATACAAACGATAAACTTTCTAAACAAGCAGCTTCAACAGCATATCAAAGTGAAATTTTGCATCCTGTAACAACAAATAGCATAGATAATCAAACAGAATATAATGCAAAAATAGGGTTGGTGTATGTAAGTGATTATATGTATGCAGCATCACAAGATAAATGGACATTAGCAGGTGGATTTGATTATGCCGACCAAACAAAAGATTATAGTCAGGCAACAGGTGTCAATTGGATGTATATGGGATTTTATGAATGGACTATTACACGTGATTCATACTCGACATATACTATACATTACATAGATCATATTGGCAGAGTTTGGGGGGGCGGCAATAATTCTTGCTATGGTGTACGTCCTACATTTTATTTATCAAATTCTGTAAGTTATCTTAGTGGTTCTGGAACAAAAACTGATCCTATAATTCTTGGAGATTAAAAAGAACTAATAATCATATAATTAATAAGGTGAAGCTTATGCATATTAAGGATACCCTTATTAATTTTTTATATGATAAAGATTATTTTATATCTATTTATGATACTTATATTCATGTTTTTAATTATAAAGATTTAGTTAGTTTAACTAGTAAACTGATTGTTTTAAAAATGAATAGGTTTATTTTAGAAATAAAAGGGGAGGATTTATTTATAACTAAAATGATTCCAAATGAAATACTTATTAAGGGTGTAATAAAGAATGTAGGTATTACTTATGAATAAAAATATAGTGTGGATAAGTAGTAAATGTGATAATTATTATAGGTTGATTAGAAAAATTGAATGTTTATCAATTAAAATATATGAAGTAAAATATATAAAACAAGTTCTTTATTTAAAAGTTACAAAAAAAGATTATGAAAAAATAAGTAAATATATTGTTAGTTATAAATTTAAGATTGTAAGAAATACTGGAATAAATAAATTAATTGAAAATATAAAACAAGAAAAAATATTTGTAATAAGCTTAGTGGTGGGATTGCTTGTTTTTCTTTGTTTAAAAAATTTAATTGTTAAAGTAAATATTGTTCATGAAAATAGTGATATTCGTGAGCTTATTAAAGATGAGTTAGATAGTAATGGAATAAAGGTTTTAAGTTTTAAGAAAAGTTATAAAAAACTTGAAGAAATAAAGCAAAGTATCCTTGATAAATACCCTGATAAACTTGATTGGATTGAGTTTGAAGTTAAGGGTATGGTTTTAAGTGTTAAAATAGAAGAGAGAATTATTACTGATACTAACAAAGTTGATAAAGTTTGTGATGTTGTTGCAAAGAAAAGTGGTGTTATTAGTGATATTAAAGTGGAAAATGGTGATGTATTAGTTTTAATAAATGATTATGTTAGAGAAGGCGATACCTTGATTAGTGGAGTAGTTAAATATAATGAAGAGGATAAAAGATATACTTGTGCAGCTGGTGAAGTTTATGCTACGACTTGGTATACGGGTAGTGCAAGTATTCCTTTTAAGTATAATGAATATGAAAAAGAAAAGAAAAAAAGATATAATTTAGTCTGGGAATATGATGGAACAAAACATGAAATACTTAAAAATAGATTAAATAATTTTGAAAGTAATTATAAAACTTTATTAAAAGTGTTTAACTTTGGTTTATATCTTGATAAGCAAGTAAGTGTCAAAAAAATAGAGAAGGAATATAACGAAGAAGAGGCTTTAAATATAGGCATAGAAAAGGTAATTCAAACTGTTGAAAAAAAATTAACTAAAAAAGATACAATAATTGATAAAAAAGTTTTGAAAAAAGTTAAAAATAATAGTACAATGGATATAGAGGTATTTGTAGTTGTCAAAGAACTTATAAGTACTCAAAAAGAAATAGAGATTGAAAAGGATTGATTAGTATGTTTCTAAATACCATAAGGGCAGTTTTAAATGATAATTGGCCAGTGCTTGTAATATTTATTATTACTTTAGTTAGTATGAGATTTTTTTACTTAAGAACTCATAAGGAAAACGCAGCTTTTTATAAAGAATTTTTTGGAATACTTTCAATAGTTTATCTATTTTTGTTATTTCAACTTCTTACTAAAGTAGAACTTAATGAAGGTAGTGGTTATAATTTAGTACCTTTTACAGAAATATTTAGATATAAAGTTGGTAGTAGTTTATTTATATATAATGTTGTTGGTAATATATTAGCATTTGTTATTTTTGGTTTAATTGTATCAATATATATAAAACCTAAGACCGTTATGGCTCCATTTTTGATATCTTTAGTGGTATCTTCAACAGTTGAATTTGTGCAACTAAATATTGGTAGAAGCTTTGATGTTGATGACATAATTTTAAATGTTTTAGGTTGTGTTATTGGTTATCTTCTTTATATTGGACTAGCTGCCATACATAACCATTTGCCAAAAGCATTACAAAAAGAAGGATTAATCAATATTATATGTTTTATTTTAATAATAATTATGGTATTATATATACTTAAGGTGATGGGGGTGTTAACATTTTGAATCACTATGATATAATTAATGAATTTAAAGAGGAAGTAAAATGTGATTATTTACCTAAAGTAATTGATAAATGTTTGGAAATGGAACATGTTGAGAATGCAGTTTTTACAATAATATTTATTGATGATGAAAAGATGCATGAACTTAATAAAACTTATCGGGGGATTGATAGAACTACGGATGTTTTATCATTTGCATATGAAGATAATGAAACTATGAAGTGTGATATAAGAATGCTTGGAGAAATATTTGTAAGTATTCCTAAAATGAAGGAGCAAGCTAAAGAGTATGGACATAGTGAAACAAGAGAACTTTCATTTTTAGTAGTTCATGGAATACTTCATTTACTAGGTTATGATCATACTTTAGGTGAAAAGGAAGAAAAAGAAATGTTTAGTCGTCAGGAGTTGGTATTAAATGAGTTTGAAGAAACAAGAAAAGCATAAGAAAATGAGTTTTAAAAGATTTTTAAATAGTATTAAATATTCAGTTGATGGTTTAGTTAATGCTTATCAAAATGAACAAAGTTTATGGCTTCATGCTATGTGTACAATTATAATTGTTATTTTAGGATTTTTATTACAAATAAAGTTTTATGAGTGGGCAGTTATTGTTATAGCATTAGTTGTGGTTTTAGCTGTTGAACTTTTAAATACAGCTATTGAAGCTACGGTTGATTTAATTACTAAAGAAATTCATCCACTTGCTAAAGTTGCTAAAGATTGTGGTAGTGCTGCAGCTTTTGTAAGTAGTATAATGGTATTTATTATTTGTTGTTTTATCTTTGTTCCTAAGATTATTGCATTATTTTAAGAGGTGTTTATGAGAAGCGGATTTGTAAGTATTATAGGTAGACCAAATGTTGGTAAAAGTACCCTTATTAATGCAATTATAAATAGAAAAGTTGCTATTACAAGTGATGTTTCTGGTACAACAAGAAATATTATTCAAGGAATATATAATGATAGTGATTCTCAGATAGTTTTTGTGGATACACCAGGGATACATAAACCAATTAATAGACTTGGTAAGGTTTTGAATAAAGAAGCATTAGCTCAATCAAAAGATGTTGATCTTATATTATTTGTAGTTGATGTTGCATCAGGTATTGGTAAAGGTGATATGTTTATTTTGGATAACTTAAAGGAAAGTGATATTCCTGTTATACTAGTCCTTAATAAAATTGATGAAATAAATACAGATAAATTATTTAGAACTATTAATGAATTTAAAGATGTTTATCCTTTTGTGGAAATTGTACCGACATCTGGTCTTAAAAATGATAATGTAGAGCATTTAATAAATGTTATTAAAAATTATTTACATGATGAGGTTAAATATTTTCCAGATGAATATTATACATCAAGTAGTATTAAGTTTATGGTAAGTGAACTTGTTAGAGAAAAACTTTTGCAAGTTACAGAAGATGAAATTCCTCATAGTATTACTTGTTTTACAACTCTTTATGAAGAAAAAAAAGATATAGTTAATATAAATGTTGATATAATTGTTGATAGAGATAATATAAAAAGAATAATTATTGGGAAAAATGGTAGTAGACTTAAAACTGTAGGTACACTTGCAAGAAAAGAAATTGAAGAAGAACTTACGGGTAAAAAAGTTTATCTTGAATTATTTGTTAAAACTATTAAGAATTGGAAAGATAAAGAAAAATACTTAATTGAATTAGGTTTTATAGATAATGAATAAAATTTAAAATATTCACCCAATATATAATTAGGTGATAAAAATGAATAAAGAAGAAGCATGGAAGAAGTTCCAAGAATCAGGAAAAGTAGAAGATTATTTACGTTTCAAAGAAGCTGAAAAGAAGGATTAAATATGCTGGAAGTAGACGGATTTGTTTTAAGTGAAATTCCATATGGTGAATCTAGTAAGATAATAAATGTTTTAACTAGAGATTATGGGGTAATTGGTATTATGTGTAAAGGTGCTAAGTCTTTAAAAAATAAATATAGAGTACCTACGATGAGGTTAAGTTTTAGTCATTTTAATATCATGTATAAAGAAAATAAATTGTCTACTTTAGTTAGTGCTGATGTAATTAATCCTTTTAAACTTGTCAAAAGTGATATTCTTTTGGTAAGTTTTTTGGCGTATTTAACGGAGCTTACTAGTCAAGTTGTTAAACAAAGTAATGATATAGAAAATATATATGATGATTTTATAAAGACTATTTTAAAACTTGAAGATGGATTAGATCCAATAGTTTTAACTAATATTTTGGAAATTAAATATTTAGAATATTTAGGTGTTTTATTTAATTTAGATGAATGTGTTATATGTGGAAGTAAAAATAATATAGCTACATTTGATGCTGATAAAGGCGGGTATATTTGTATAAATTGTTTAACTAATGAAATAATTGTGGATAAAAAAGTAATAAAAATGATAAGAATGTATTATTATGTAAATATTGATTCAATTAAAGAAATAAAAGTTGATGATGTAACTAAGAATACTATAAATAAGTATTTAGATTTATATTATGAAAGATATACAGGTCTTTATTTAAATAGTAAAGATTTTTTGAAAAAATTAATGTAGGGTGGTAGTATGGCAAATTTAACATTTTATTATGGGACAATGGCAGTTGGAAAAACAACTAAGTTATTGCAAGATCATTATAATTATTCGAAATATTTGATTAATATAGTGGTTATGAAACCTAAAGTAGATACTAAGGGAAGTAATACTGTAGTAAATAGAATTGGGGAAAATATAAAAGTAGATGTTTTAATTCCCAAAAGTGCTAATTTGCTTAGTAAAAAGTATATGAGTAAGTTTATGTATGCTGAATTTATTTTGGTTGATGAAGCACAATTCTTAAGTAGAGAACAAATTAATCAGTTGTGGTTTATTGCTCATAAATATAATATTTCTGTTATTTGTTATGGACTTAAAAGTAATTTTAAAGGTGATTTGTTTGAAGGTTCTCAGCAACTTTTTGCAAGAAGTGATGAAAAACATGAGTTAACTGTTAATTGTTTATGTGGAAAAGCAGCAATGTTTAATGCTAGACGTGTTAATGGAAAGTATAGTGCAAGTGGTAAAGAAGTTGTTATTGATGGTGCTAATGATGAAGTTGAATATATTCCTCTTTGTGCTGATCATTACTTGGAATATGTTATGAATGGAAAGTATAAATAAAGCTTTTAGTTTACACTAGACAAAAGTGCTCATTTGTGTTATATTATTATTGCAACTAGAAATGAGTTGAAAATTTTAAAAAAGTGGGTGAAGCCAGCCCTATAAATGGCAACGAACAAAGTGGGTGAAGCCAGCCCTATAAATGGCAACGAACAAAGTGGGTGAAGCCAGCCCTATATATGGCAGCGAAAAAAGTAGACTGGAATTCAAATTCTAGTCTTTTCTTTTGCGTGAAAGTGTTGTATAATATTTTGTGAGGTGAAGAATATGTATAATAAGTTTAAAATAGTAATAGTTGATCCTAAATATTGCGATTATTTAAGAGGATTTGATAGTAAAGTTACTTACAATGCTTTTGATAAGAAGCTTAGACCTTTTTTAGGTATTTTATTTATGGTTAATGATATTGAATATTTTGCACCTTTATCTAGTCCAAAAGAAAAACATAAAGCATTAAAAAATACATTGGATTTACTAAAAATAGATAATGGAAATTTAGGTGTTATTAATTTCAATAATATGATACCTGTAAAAAAAGATAATTATGTTGATTATGATTTATCTATAAAAAATAAAGGTGGGTCTGAATTACAACGTAGTATTTTATTAAGAAAACAACTTAGATGGATCACTAAACAACATAAATCAGTTATGGATAAATCTTACATTCTATATAAACTTTATAAAGAAAACAAATTACATGAAAATATTAAAAATAGGTGTTGTAATTTTCCTTTGCTAGAAAAGAAATGCAATGAATATAATGAAAAAATGTTACAAAAGACTGGAGTTTCTATATAATTAGTTTAAAATTAATCTTATATTTCTTGTAATTATTAATATATTTAGGTATAATTATATTTATCAAAGGAGTGATTTATTTATGAAAGTAACTATGGAAGAATTAGTTAACTATTGTAAACAATATGGTTTTATTTTTCAAGGAAGTGAAATATATAATGGACTTGCTAATTCATGGGATTATGGTCCAGTTGGTACAAATTTAAAAGAAAATATAAGAAAAGCTTGGAAGAAGAAATTTATTCAAGAAAATCCTTATAATGTTGGTCTTGATGCTGCGATTATTATGAATCCAAAAGTATGGGTTGCATCTGGTCATGTTGCTTCTTTTGCAGATCCATTAATTGATTGTAAGAAGTGTAAGGCAAGACATAGAGCTGATAAACTAATTGAAGACTTTACTCATGGTGAAGTTACTGGTGATGGTTGGGATAATGAAAAATTAGAAAACTTCATTAAAGAAAACAATATTACTTGTCCAGTATGTGGTAAAAGTGATTTTACACCAATTAGAAAGTTTAACTTATTATTTGAAACATCTATTGGGGTAACTGATGATACTAAGAATACTGTTTATTTACGTGGAGAAACAGCACAAGGGATTTTTGTTAATTTCAAAAATATTGAAAGAAGTATGAGACTTAAAGTACCATTTGGTATTTGTCAAACTGGTAAAGCTTTTAGAAATGAAATTACTCCAGGTAACTTTATTTTTAGAACTCGTGAATTTGAACAAATGGAATTAGAATTTTTCTGTAAGCCTGATACTGACTTGGAATGGTTTGGTTATTGGAAAAATTATTGTATGGACTTTTTAAAGACTTTAGGTTTAGATAGTGATAATCTTAGATTTAGAGATCATGAAAAAGAAGAATTATCGTTTTATAGTAAAGCTACAACTGATATAGAATTTATGTTCCCAATGGGATGGGGTGAACTTTGGGGTATTGCTGATAGAACTGATTATGACTTAACTGTTCATCAAAATGCTTCAGGTGCAGATTTAAGATATATGGATCCTGAAACAAATGAAAAATATTTACCATATGTTGTTGAACCATCTGTAGGTCTTGATAGATTACTTTTAGCAGTTTTAACAAATAGTTATACTAAAGAAATGGTTGAAGGTGAAGAAAGAGTAGTTTTAAAAATTCATCCTGCTTTAGCTCCATATAAAGTAACTATTTTACCACTTATTAAAAAAGTTCATGCTGGTAAAGCAAATGATGTTTATGCAACTTTATGTAAGCATTTTGATTGCCAATATGATGAATCCGGTTCAATTGGTAAAAGATATAGAAGAAGTGATGCAATTGGTACACCGTTTGCTATTACAATTGATGATAATACCATTGAAAATGATACTGTAACACTTAGAGATAGAGATACAATGGAACAAATTATAATTAAAGTTGATGAATTAGTGTCATTTATTAGTAAAAAGATTGAGTTATAATTTTTAAAGCTAGAGAAAAATCTCTGGCTTTATTCTTTTTTCTGTAGTATAATTTAATTAATAAGAAAAATATTGTGTAAAACTCTTGTAAAAATTTTAAAAGTTTGATAAAATGGGATAGTAGACTAGGGAGGAAATCGATTATGGGATTTAGCTTAAAAAATATTTTTAAAGATGATGATGATATAGATAATTTAAATGGTACAGAAGATGCATATTACAATATTTCTGAAGAAGATGCTGTTAAAGAAGCTGATAAAACTGGAAATAAGATGATTTTACTTGAACCTCGTGCATACTCTGAATCACAACAAATAGCTGATCATTTGAAAAATAGAAATAGTGTTGTTGTTAATTTAAAGAGAGTTACATCTGATCAAGCTAAGAGAATTATTGATTTTTTAAGTGGTGTTATCTATGCAATAGGTGGTTCAATGCAAAAAATAGGTGTTGGTATTTATTTAGTGGCACCTAAGAATGTTAATGTTCAAGGTAAGATTACAGATGATGCAGAAAAACCAAGTAAAAGTACAGATGAAGAACTAGATTGGTAATATAGGTGGTGGCCTTATGGTAAATAAATTTAATACAAGTATTCAAGGCTATAAAAAAGAAGAAGTTAATGATTTTGTTAAGGAAGTAACTGTTGAATATGAAAATATGTTACAAAAACTTAAAAATAGTTGTGAGATAATTGAGAATTTAAAAGGGGAACTTAAGCATTATAAGGATATTGAAGCAACTTTAAATCGAGCTATTCTTGTAGCAGAAGAATCAACTAGTAATATAAAGAAAGCAGCTTATGATGAATCTAAAGTAATTATAGAAGATGCAAAGAGAAATGCAACTAAAGTTATTAATAATGCTTTACAAAAAGCTGAAAGAATTGAGTCAGAAGCAGAAAGTTTAAGAAGAAAAGTTGCAGTTTATAAGAGAAGATTTAGAACATTAGTTGAAGATCAACTTGATGAAATAGAACAATTTGATGATAGAGTATGAAAAAACACTACTTTTTCTTAGTAGTGTTTTTTGCTGAAGTAATGTACTCATTTACTTTTCTCATCATTACATAACTTCTAGATATTAGAAAACCAATTCCAAAGGTTATTAGAATAGTACCATATATGTATTGGGCATATGAATTTTTCTTTATGTATGCTTCAATTAACATGTAAATGCCAAATAAAATTAGAATGATGCTATAAATAAGAATTCTTTTAAATCTTTGTTTTAAAAGCTCTCCTTGCTTTGTTTCATAGAATTTATTTTTGGCATCCTTTTTTTCTTCCTTAGTAAGTCTTTGATATTTATATTTTTTCATAAAATTAATCACCATTTAAATTATAACATAAAATATAGGACTAGTAAAATGAAAAGTTTTTGTGTATAATTATATGTAGGATGTGATAATGTGAAAAAATTAAAAATTATATTTGGAATTCTTATAGCAATAGTAGTTGGCTTTTTTGCTATTAAGTTTATTTTAGGAGTTATGGAAGATGCAAGAGTTAAAAAAATTAAAGAAGGCTGGCATATTGAAATAGTTAATGACTATATAAAGGTAAGAAAAGAACCAGATAGAAATAGTTCTGAACTTGGTGAAGTTAAAAAAGGAAAAGTTTATAAAGTTGATGATTATGAAAATCATAATGGGAACTTTTGGTATCATGTTGAATATGAAAAAGGTAAGTGGGGTTGGGTTGCTAATCCGGTAGGTAAAGATTATTTAAATGATACTAATAATAAAGATGATATTAAAGCTCCTACAATTAAATTTAATGATGCAGTGTATTATGTTGATTCTATTGAGGATATTAATTATGATCATTTAGAAGTTACTGATGATAAACCTGGAGTTACTGTTACTCATAAAGTTTACCATGAAGTAAATGAAGAACAAAATAAAGACCAATATTGGATTTTATATACTGCTACAGATGCTGTGGGTAAGACTACTAAAAGAGTACAAAAAATTGAATTTAATAAGAAACCTGATGAATCACAAGTAGAAGATTTTACTAAACTTGCTGAAGATAGAAAGAACTAAAATAAAAAATTAGTTCTTTTTTTGAATTTATTAAGATGTTATGATGTTAAATGTATTATGTTGATTTTAAAAATGGTTTAGTAATCTTCTGATTTTTATTTTTATCATAATATCATTAACATCTTTCTTAAACGATAAAAAAATCAATCATTTCTGATTGATTTAAATCTAAACATCGCTTGGTGCGACGACTATTGCTTCTGGAGCGAATTCGAAACTCCTAATAGTAAAAATTGAACAACAACTAATCACTAAAATAATAATAACATATTTTTCTAAAATATTAAATAAATTTAAAGAAATTTGAGTAAATAAATGGTATAATATATTTAGAAATTCATTCAGGGGATGATAGTATGCTTAAAGAAGTAAAAATTGAATTAACTAATAAATGCTCTAGAAATTGTAAACATTGTTCTAGTAATGCTACTAGTAGTATTGGTAATTTAAAGATTTTAGATTTTGAAGATGTATCTAGAATAATTAAAGAAGCAAAGTTAATGGGTGCTGATACTATTGTTTTTACTGGTGGAGAGCCTTTAATGTATGATAGACTGCCAGAACTAGTTGAATTAACTTCAAAATTAGGAATGAAATCAACTATTTATACATTTGCATATAGAACCGATGAAACTTTAAATAAATATAGACAATTAATTGATTTAGGATTAAATAAAATAGTTTATTCACTTGCTGATTCACTATCTGATGAAGAAGATATTTCAGTTTATGATAAAGCTGAATTCTTTAATAAAGTATTTGAAAATAATAATTCAAGATTAGGATTTCATTATACTGTTTCAAAAGATTCTTTTGCTAGACTAGAACAAGTAGTAAATGAAACCATTAAAATATTTAAAAATAGAAGTTATTTTGATAAAGTTAGTTTATTAAGGTTTGTTCCACATGGTAAAGGGACTACTGATATGGACTTATCAAAAGAAGAATTATTAGCAATTAAAAATCTTTATTTAAACTCAAATGATAAAGATAAAATTAGATTAGGTACTCCTTGGAATATACTTGGTATTGAAAATACACCTTGTATTATAGCTGATGAAATAATGATAATTGGATTTGATGGAATAGCTTATCCGTGTGATTCAATTAAATATTTTACTAAACTAGGTATTAGTGGAAATATAAGAGAAAACTCATTAATGGAAATGTATGATTCAGAGTATTTTAGCAATATTAGAAAATTAAATACTGATAATTCTTGCTCTGCTTGTGAGCAATACTCTATATGTAAGAGCGGTTGTATAGGACAAAAGATAATTGCTAATTATACTGAAAGTGATGATAAGGTATTAACTTTAAAAAGATGTATTAACTCAAGAGATCCAAAATGTATGAGGTAGATATATGAAGAAAAGACAAGAAGTATATGATTTATATTGGTATTTTGCTTGTGAAAGACAAAATATATTTTGGAAAAAAATAAATGGAGAATCTGCTCCGTGGACTAACGATAAAATCTTACAAGAATATAAATTTTGTAATAGTTATAGAGTTAATGATAGAGTTAGTCAATATCTATTAAGAAATGTTATCTACAATGGTAAAAAGTATTCTGATGAAGATATGTTGTTTAGAATATTATTATTTAAATTATTCAATAAAGAATCTACTTGGGAATTATTATTAAATAATTTTGAAGATATTAC
>CAKORY010000008.1 GCA_934101795.1 uncultured Bacilli bacterium | reverse complement strand
ATTCTTTTTATCATAAAACCACCTAACATTAAATAGATGATTATATTATACTATATAAATTAATCTTTGTATATTATTTTGCTTTGACAAAATATTTACCCTCTAGGTATTTTGACATTAATATCAAAATACTATGGTTTATTATATATAATAGAAAAATATAGTAAAACCATTGTGTCACGAATGAATGTTCCTCTTTTTTATTTTATGCAAGTTTTCTTGCTAAATACATAATAACATAAAAAAAGAACTTTTTGCAAGTTCTCTATATATAAAGTTCGAATAGTTCGAACAGATTTGTCAATGGTGCAGGCAGAGGGAAAACAATTATATCAAATAAGTTCACGAATGGGACATTCTAATTATTCAACTACGATTAACAAATATGGACATTTATCAAACGAAATGAAAAAAGAAATCGCAAATACCACGGATAAATATTTATAATTTCCGTGGTAATTTTTTACCGCCGTTTTACCGTGGAATATATGGAAAAAGCGGAAAATATGAAAAATACAGACGGTAACCGCATAAAAAAAGTCCGAAAATACGGACTTTTGAATACTAATTGGTGCAGGCGAAGGGACTTGAACCCCCACGGAATATTCCACTAGATCCTAAGTCTAGCGCGTCTGCCAGTTCCGCCACGCCTGCAAAATTAATGGTGGACCTCATAGGACTCGAACCTATGACAACTCGGTTATGAGCCGAGGGCTCTAACCAACTGAGCTAGAGGTCCATGACAATATTAATATTACCACATATTTTTGTTTATGACAAGTCTTTTTTTCACAAAAATTTAAAAACTTAAGCAACCCCCTGAAGCTTAAGTTTTATAAACTAAATTATTTATCTTGTAACATGTTAAGTAAATCAATTTTAAACATATCTTTAGATGCGTTAGCTTTAGAAATCATAATACCTTTATATGTTGTAAGTTCAGATCTATGACCTTCTAAAAGAATATCTGATGGTGTAATAGTTTCTAGAACTACTACTTCATCTTTTTTGTGTACTGTGTAAACTAGTTTAACTTCACCATGGATTTGAGCAAACATCTTATCACTTGGTAATTTAAGTTCATATGTTTCTGTGCCATTTTTCTTATTTACAGAAATAAGTTCACCTACAAAGTTACCATTTCTAAGTGCTGGATAATAGTCAAAGTTTAATTTTTTAAACGCTAACATATTATACTTTTTTAAGGCCCTTTCCAATTTTTTAAATTCGTTTTCACAAACGTATTCTAAAACGTATCCTTTCATTTTTCCATACCCCCTAATTACTCGAACAATTATATTATACCACAAACTGCAATTTTTGTCAAATTCGCGTAAATTTATCATATTGTTCATAGTATTTCCACATTGGATTTAAATTATAACACTTTCGACACCGTTTGTCAAATTTTTCACACTAAAATGAAAAAAAGCCATATTTTAGGCTTAATTTTCTAATTTTGCACTAACTATTTTACTGACACCAGACTCTTGCATTGTAATACCATATAATGAATCAGCATATTCCATCATTCTCTTTTTGTGAGTTATAACTATAAACTGACTTCTAGTCTTTTCTTCACTTAAATATTTACCAAACATATCAACATTTACTTCATCAAGTGCAGCTTCTGCTTCATCTAAAATGACAAATGGTGATGGTTTTACTTCAAGCATTGCAAATAGTAAACATATTGCTGTTAGTGCTTTTTCTCCCCCACTTAGGGCAACTGGTGAGTTTATTTTCTTTCCCGGTGGAATAGCTACGATATCAATACCTGTATTAAGCAAGTCATCAGGATCGCTTAATGCTAATTCTCCTTTTCCGCCTTTAAACATCATCTTAAATATTTTGCTGAATTCTTGTTTTATACTTTCAAATGACTTAGCAAACTTTTCAACCATAATATCATCCATTTCCTTAATGATGCCTTTAAGTTCCATAGATGCACTTTCCAAATCAAATTTTTGACTAGTTAAAAACTCATATCTTTTCGAAATTCTTTCATATTCTTCGATTGAGCCCAAGTTTACATTACCAAGTTTATTTAATTCTCTTTTTAAATTAGATACACGATCACGAGCTATATCAGCATCCATTTCTAAAGTATAACTTGATGATGCGGCTTCATAGGTTAAATTATAATTATTGTTTAAATCACCAAGTAAATTATCAAGTTTAACTTCTAATTTTCCTGAAGCAACTTCCTTACTCTTTAATTCATTATTTACTATATTATAAGAACTACTACTATCTCTAAGTTTTTTATCCAAAATATTAATTTCATCGTTTAAATCATTCTTTTCTTTAGTAATTAACTTAATATCTTTTTCAATTAATTCACGTGTTTTACTTAGATTATTTATTTTTTCCATTAATTTCATCAAATGATCATCAAGTTTATTTGACTTCATATCATTTATACCTTCAAGTTCACTTAATACATTCTTATGTTCTTCATTAAGTCTACTTAAATTTGTTTTTTTATTAAATAATTCATCATTTAATAATATTACATATTTATTTAAGACATTTTCTCTTTCTTCAAGTTCTTCCATATTGTTGGTAATGTCATTAACTTCATCTGTTAAATCTTTAATTTTAATATCCATTTTTTGAAGTTCACTTTTAAGTTTATTGAGTTCATTCTTTTCGTTTAACATTGTATTTTTCTTACTTGTACCCCCAGTGATAGAACCACCTACATGAAGTATTTCACCATCAAGTGATACAACTTTATATTTATAGTTAATAAGTTTACCTATAATATTTAAAGTTCTTTCATTATCAACTACTACCACTTGGCCGAGTTGGTTTTCTACTATATTTCGGTATTTTGGATCAAAATCTATTAAATCACTTAGTACGCCAATATAACCATTAATATTTTTAATGTCATCAATTACTTCATTATTTACATATTTTCCTTTTATAACATTAAGTGGGAAAAATGTAGCTCTACCGAGTTTTCTATCTTTTAAGAAATCTATGGCATTTAAAGCAGCATTTTCATCATCTACTACTAAAAAGTTACTGCTTGCACCTAATGCTATATCAGTTGCAACTAAATATTTTTCGGGAATATCTATAAGTTTACCAATCGTGTTATGAATACCATGAAGTCTTGGATTATTTAAAATATTTCGTACAGATACTGGAGCAGATTCTGCACTTAGAATATTATTTTCTAGAATTTGAATTTTATTTTCAAGCAAGAATTTAGCTTTAGTTGTATCCATTAATGTATTACTTGCTGTACTTTTCTTAACTTTTAAAACAAGTAGATTATTCTTAACGTCTTCTCCCTTGCTTCTTTCTGAATTTATACTATTTTCAATATCTAAAACTTCTCTTTCACAAAGAGTAATATTTTTATTTAATTCAAGTTCTTTTTCTTTAAGTTTAATTAAATTATTTTCCAGAACATCATTATTTGTTTCATATTTTTGTCTTTCAATAGTAAGTTTTTTTTCACCATTTAAATCACTTAAATTTTCTGTTACTTTTAAAAGTTCTTCTTTCTTTTTATTTAAGTTTTCTTCTAGTTCTAAGCTTCTAAACTTAAGTGTTTCTAATTTACTATCTTCAGTGTTATCTTTTAAAGTAAGTAATTTTTCTTTTAAATTTTTAATTTCTTCGGTTATTTTAGTATATTCAAGATTTAAATCTGTTATATCTTTTGCAATTAAAGCAATATCTATACTTTCAAGTTCATCTTTTATATTTAAATACTTTTTGGCCACAATACTTTGTTCTTTCAAAGGTTCAACGGTGGTGGCAAGTTCATCAATAACAAGTTTAATACGCATTAAGTTTTCTTCAGTTTTTTCAAGTTTTTTTAAAGACTCTTCTTTACGCTTTTTATATTTTAAAACTCCAGCGGCACTTTCAAAAATAACTCTTCGATCACTTGATTTTGAATTAACAATATCTGTAACATTCCCTTGACTTATGATATTAAAAGCATTTGTTCCGGCTCCAGAATCTATAAATAAATCGGTTACATCTTTAAGTCTAACTCTAGCATTATTTATAAAATATTCATTTTCACCGGTTGAATAAACAATTCTTTTTATTTCTACTTCTTTAAAATCACTATGTAAATAATGATCGCTATTATCAAAAATTAAGGCAACCATAGCTCTTTTTTGAGGTTCTCTTGACTCACTTCCACTAAAAATGCAATCAGTCATATTGTTTTGACCACGCAAAGACTTAACAGATTGTTCACCTAAAACCCATCTAACTGCATCAACAATATTACTTTTTCCTGAACCGTTTGGTCCAACAATCCCAGTAATACCAGGATTTATTTCTAAATCTAATTTATCTGCAAAAGACTTAAAGCCTTGTGCTCTAATACTTTTTAAATACATTTATTTCACCGCACTTTTATTTAAAGCATCCAAAGCTGCATTTTGTTCTGCTTCTTTTTTGCTTTTGCCAATTCCCTTTCCATATATAATATTATCAATTTTTACTGCCATTTCAAATGTCTTATCATGAGCTTCACCATATTCATTTAATAAAACATATTCAAGTGAGCGTCTTGTTGTTTGTACCGCTTCTTGAAGCATTGTTTTATAATCTGTATTAAAATCTCTTTTTTCTTTTATATAAGGAATAATTATATCATCTAAATACTTTTTAACAACATCATAACCTTGATCAAGATAAATAACTGCTGCAACGGCTTCAAAAACATCGGCAATAATTGTATCATTTAAATTATGAATTTGCCCATGCCCTAGTCTAATACATTTATCAATACCAATATCACGAGAATAACATGCTAATGCTTTTTCACAAACATAATTTGCACGAATTTTAGTCATTTCTCCTTCTTTATAATCTGTATTTAAATAAAGATATTCACTAGTTACAGCTTCGAGTATAGCATCTCCTAAATATTCAAGTCTTTCATAATTTTCACAATTATGTTCATTTGAATAACTACTATGTGTAAGAGCTGTCCTTAAAAGTTCTTCATTGTTGATTTTAATACCCATCTTTTCTAAAAATTTCATAATATCATATCCATTTCTATAACATTATAACAAATTTTTTCTAATTTGAAAACATTTACAAACGAATAATTTTATAGTACAATTTATAAAGGTGATATATTTGAAAAAATTAATCATTTATTTGATACGTGGATATCAAGTTACACCTCTTCATAGTCATAGTATGTGCCGCTTTACTCCGACTTGTAGTGAGTATATGATTGAGGCACTAGAAGCTTATGGTTTATGGAAGGGCTTAATTATTGGCGTAAAAAGAATATTTAAATGTAATCCATTTGGTAAATTTGGTTACGATGAACTTAAAAAGGAAGGAAAAAATTTATGAAAAAAATATTTTTATTAATACTTAGCTTATTTTTACTAACAGGTTGTAGTTTGAAAAAGGATAATTTAGAAAATGCTACAATTTACACTACTATTTATCCAATCAAGTATTTGACAGAGTTTATGTACAAAGATTATTCAACAATTGAAAGTATTTACCCAGCTGGGGCGGATGTAACAACTTATGAGCTTACCGATAAACAAATAAAAAACTATGCTAAAGGAGATTTATTTATTTATAATGGTTTGAGTAATGAAAAAACTATAACTAAAAACTTAATTAATAAAAATAGAAATCTTCTTATTATAGATGTTTCAAGCGGACTTTCGTATACTTATGGTATTAAAGAGTTATGGATGAGTCCAAATAATTACTTAATGCTTGCTAAAAACATCAAAGATTATTTAAAAGAATACTTAGAAAGTAAAATTATATCAGAATATGTAGATAAAAAATATAATGATTTATCAGAAATTTTATCTATAAAAGATGCTGATTTAAGGGCAATTGGTAAAGAAGCACAAAGTAAAGGTACAAATACTTTGGTAGTTAGTGATAATACTTTTAAATTTTTAGAAAATTATGGATTTAATATTGTATCTTTAGATGAAGAAACTTTAACCGAAGGAACACTTAATTCAATAAAGAATAATTTTAAGAAAGAAACTTATACAACAATCTTTGTATTAGATAATAACTATACAGATAATATAAATTCTATTGTAAATGATTATAAAGCTAAAACTATTGATGTTAAGTCAATGATTAATGTAGATAGTAATAATAATGATGATTATTTGACTGTTATGCAAAATTTTATTGATAATATTAGAAATTTTTGCATTAGATAATTGACAAGAGACTACTTTTATATTAAAATATAGAAGTAGCTTATGGAGTAGTACTCAAGAGGCTGAAGAGGGATCCCTGCTAAGGATTTAGGTCGGCGAATGCTGGCGCGGAGGTTCAAATCCTCTCTACTCCGCCATTTAAGCAATTAAAAAACTTCCAAATTTATGGAAGTTTTTTTGTTTATAAATCATTAATTGGTTCAAATTGTCTTGAAAGTTTAAGACTTTCAGTTTCATAGCCATATAAATTAGTATCATCAAATGAATCTGAGAAAAATAAAGCTCCTCTTTCTCCAATCATGCAAATGCTTCTAAGATCGGATGCAAACATGCCATAATTATTCCATTTACATCTAGAATTTAAAACAGGTTTTATGACTTCGGCATCAATTATCTTTTTATCTAAATCTATATTATCATGCTTTAAATCAAGTGACTTATCATATATAGAATTATACAAATACATTCCTGATGCTTCGATTGGATTAAATTCTACTATATCAATAAGTCCTTCAGAATCTTCCATTAAATCAACAACATAAGTACCTGGATAGTTTTTAACAATATTTAGAGCAAAATCTAGCACTTTATTTTCAATTTTATGGTTTTGACAAAAAGTTAATCTTGATATATTATATATTTTACCATCAATAACAACACATCTATATTCTTTAGTACCTATTTTATCTTCTTTAATATCTACAAAAGTGCTTACTATAAATAGTTCATTTTCATGAAGCTTTAAAGCTTTACAAAAATTACAATTAGTTCTTTCTAAAATATTTGGATTAATAACTCCTACAAAATTTTTTTCAACAGTTTTAATAAACATTTTTTCTCCAAATAACTCTTTTAAATATCTAATATTTTCTTCTTTTAATAATTCTCTTCCTTCAAATACTAAAACATCTCTATTAGTTTTAATATATAAAGGCCAAAGCTCAACTTTATTTACCATATCTATATTATTAATCGGTATACCACCTTTACTTTCAATAGCATTTATAATAATTTCAACTTGTAAAGCTCCAGTTCTAGGAAAAACTCTTTGTCCCTTGATAGAACAAACTTTTCCTTTTAAATTGTAAAAATTATCGTTAATTTCATCATATAAAACTACAGGGTATTTTTTTCTAACATTGTTAATTTCTTTAATAATATCTTCATTTTTTATAATTCTTTTATCATAGCAATATATCATAATACAACTCCTTTATTGCAAATAAAAACTCCTATTATGGAGTTATACTCAAAATTGGTGACCCGTACGGGATTTGAACCCATGTATGCATGCGTGAAAGGCATGTGTGTTAAACCGCTTCACCAACGGGCCATACTTAATGGTGGGCTTGGGGGGACTTGAACCTCCGACCTCACGCTTATCAGGCGTGCGCTCTAACCAGCTGAGCTACAAGCCCACTAACAAAACCTTTTTCATTTTACACTATTTTTTTAAGTTTTGCAATAGTTTTTTGAAAATTTCTTTTTATTTTTTTCTTTACATCTCAATGACGTAATAAAATTATACTATATAATTTATGTCTTGTAAATATAAAAATGATATTTTTGTGAAAATTTGTCAAAAAAAAGAATACTTATATTCTCTTTATAAATATTCTTAAACTATTTAACACAGATATTATAGTTACTCCGACATCTGCAAATACAGCAAGCCATATCGGTGTTATACCTAAAATAGCAAGTATTAACATAATTATTTTAAACATAATAGCAAATATAATATTAGACAATACTATTTTCTTTGTTATTTTGCTTATTTTGATAGCATCAGCAAGATTACTTAAATCATCTTTCATTAAAACTATATCACTAGCTTCAATTGTAGCATCACTACCTATTCCTCCCATAGCTATACCAACATCTGCACATTTTATAACCGGAGCATCATTTATTCCATCACCAACAAAAGCAGTTTTATTTTTCATTTTATATTCTTCTAAAATATTTACCTTATCTTGAGGAAGTAAGTTACCATATGCTTTATCTAAATTCAACTTTTTTGAAATAATATTTACTACTTCTTCAGCATCACCAGATAACATTATTAAATTATTTATACCATCATTTCTTAGTTTATCTAAACTTTCTTTAGCATTTGTCTTTATTTTATCACTTATTACTATATACCCAAGTAACTTTTTGTTTTTAGCAACATATACAATTGTACCTAGTTCTTTATTTTCTTCTACATCTATGTTGTTATATTTTAATAATTTTTTATTACCCACTAAAATATTATCTTTACCAATAATGCAACTTATACCTGCTCCACTTATTTCCTTAACATTAATTATTTTACTTTTAATTTCTTTTCCATAAGCTTTTTTAATAGATAAGGCAATTGGATGATTAGAGTTAGCTTCTGCTTCTGCTGCAAGCTTTAATAGCTCAGCATCTTTATTATTTACACTATATATCTTTGTTACTTCAAATACTCCTTCTGTAATTGTACCAGTTTTATCGAATATAATTGTATTTACATTTACTAAATCATCTAATATGTTACTACCTTTAACAAGTATACCTTCTTTACTACATTTACCTATACCAGAAAAATAACCTAAAGGAACTGATATAACTAAAGCACATGGACAAGAAATAACAAGCATTTCTAAAGCTCTATATAACCATGTGTTAAAGTTTCCACCTAAAATGGTGGGAATAATTATAATTAAAATGGCAAGAAGGACTACAATCGGAGTATAAACTTTAGAAAATTTAGTAATAAACTTTTCAGTTTTAGTTTTCTTTTCTTCAAATTTTTCCAAAATTTCTATTATTCTACTAGCTGTACTTGTTTCAAATGTTTTAGTGGCCTTTACTTCAAGAACGCCTTCTAAATTTATTGTACCGCTTAAAACTTCACTATTTTTATAAACTGCACGTGGTACTGCTTCACCAGTTAAACTTGAAGTATCTAAGTGACTTTCACCTTTTATTATAATTCCATCAAGGGCAACCTTTTCACCAGGTGCTACTACAAAAATATCTCCGATTTTAGCATTACTTACATCTGTAACACCAATATCTTTCAAATTTATTTTATCACTTCTTAAATCCATTAATTCCACTATTGCTTTTTTAGAATTATCTACTGCTAAGTCTGATAAATATTCACCAATTGAAAATAATAACATGACGAAAACAGCTTCGGGATACTCACCAATATAAAATGCTCCTAAAGTTGCTATAATCATAAGAAAGTTTTCATCAAATATTTTCCCTTCTCTAATGTTTTTAAAAGCATTAAAATAAACTTTTTTAGAAATAAAAACATAACTTATTACTAAAAGGTATATATTTTCATTGGAAATCATTCCTAATACAAGAAATACAATACTAATTATTATTCTAATTAAATCTTCGTTTATCTTTATCTTTTTCATAGTTTTATTCCTTCTTTAATGTGTTCAAGTCCACATTCTATTATTACTTTAATATGATTATCAGCAATACTATAATATATTACTTGTCCTTCTTTTCTAGTTTTAACTAAATTAGTGCTTCTTAAATAGCTTAATTGATGAGATACAGCTGAAGAACTTACTTTTATTTTGTTTGATATATCACCAACTGATGTTTCTTTTTCAAGTAATACTTCAAGTATTCTAAGTCTTGTTGTATCACTAAATACTTTAAAGAACTCACTTAATTCATTAATTATTTTAATATTTTCCATACTATCTCCTTATATGAATATCTGTTCATATATTCATTATACTTTTATTATAAGATTATTGCAACAAAAAAGAAGTAACTTTACATTACTTCAAATACTTTTTCCTTTGTTCATATAACCTAATTTATTCGGTATGGATTAGAAGATGTTCCATCACCAGATACATAAGTTACAGAAGATGTAAGATAAAATGTTGGTCTAGCACCACTATTGTAGTAGACTTCGTTAGATTGTACTTCACCTTCACAGCGAACACGTAACACAGAATTCGTAGTGTCCGAAAGGCGTGAAACACTCCATTCATAAAATCCCGTATACATCCAATTTAAAGATCTTAGTACTGAATCATTCACACGCCTATTATATTCCACTAGTTCCATTGTCCATGCACTTGGTTCTGCTGCAAATCCATAATCGCTTACATACATTAATCCTATTTTTGCACTATATTCTGTGGCATTATCTGTTGAATTTGTCATTACTGGATTTACCACTTCATTTTGATATGCTACTGAAGGTACTGCATTTTTTATATTTGCATATGTATTTCCGCCAACCTTCCACATTGTTGTTGCTATCTTATTGGCCCATTCACTTCCTATATTATTAATAAAATTTGTATTTAAGTTGGTTTTATTTAGTAAACTTTCACTCCAGGTATTCGTACTTGTTGAGTTATTCCAGTGATATGTATCTATTATACTTAAACTTCCCATATAGGGTAATGCATCTGTCCGGTCTGTATTATAATAATCTCCATCTGTTCCTAATAAATTACTATTTGCATAATCATATTTGATTAACTTTACTTTATCTTCAAATACTCCGATTATTCTGTATAGATTTTCTGTTGGACATGGGGTTTCTGTTGAACCAAAACATACAAAGTTCTTTACATTATCTTTTGTCAAGTATCCCTTTTCTAACGCTTTATTTAATGTTTCTTTATATGTTTGATACCGTGTTGTATCACCTTTTATTAGGTAATATTGAGTAATACAATGATCTGCATAACCTACATATTGTTTCGTTCCATCACAATAAAAGTCTATTAATGCTGTTGTTACCATTTCATTATCTCCTATCATCATTGTAGCGCCGGTTGCTTTTCCTACTTCTGTTAAGACATAATCTCCTCCAGCATACCTAAAACTATTATCTCCTGCTCCATTTGTTAAGCTTGCATCATGATAATAGATATTATTTTTCCCTTGTGTTCCCGTATATAGTGATTTTACATAATCTACTAGCAATGTGATTTTTTCTTTTTGTATCATCACCTTAGCATTTAAACTCTTATTTGCATTCTTTGTTTGGTCTGCATCTAAGTTTACAAATGTTATTGTGATATTCCATTTTTCTTCCTTTTTTGGTGTTGCTGTTATTTCTCTGTTATTAAATAATGTAAGTAACCCACTTTTGGTTGTTATATCATACCCACTTACTACTTTTCCACTTGCATCAGTTACCGTTGTATGTGTTAATTCAGCTATATCTGTTACTTCATTTCCTTCACTATCTGTTACTGTTAACATTAATTCTGGTGTTGTATTATTTACTGTATATTCAAAGTCATTATTTTCTATATTTAAATATAAATAATAATGTTCTGTTGCGGTATTTGTTTTATTATTTGCTGTGAGTGTTGCACTTGCAAATGTACTTCCTACTGCATTTCCTTTCCCACTTGCAAAATTACTTTGTGTTATTTCTAAGTTTATTTCATCCCCAGCTGCAAATGTAAACACATCTGTTGTATATGTTGTTACATTTAAATTTGTTGATGTTGCACTTCCTCCTTGGGCACTAAAGTATGCGTATGTTGCTCCCACTACTAAAATAATTAAGGTTACAACTGCTACCACACTTAGTATTATTGCTTGTTTTTTGCTTTTTTCTTCCATTACATCCTCCATTTATCGCAGTTATTCAAAGTCTTACTTTGAATATTATAAATACAGTATATCATAACAAATAGTTAATTTCAAGTAAATTAATCAAAGTTTTACTATGTTTTTATTTTAGTATATTATTTTTATAATTTTAATAGAAATGAGGGTGTTACTTTGAATAACTTGAGAACAATATTTAGTAAAAATTTAAAATATTATAGAATTAAAGAAAATCTTCGTCAAGAAGATTTAGCAGAAAAAATTGGGTTAACTGATAAATACATATCAGACTTAGAAAGAGCAAAATTTTCTCCATCTTTAGAAACAATAGAAAAACTTGCAAATGCATTAAATATAACTGCAGATATACTTTTAAAGGATGATAAAACACTAGAAATAACAATTACTAGAATTGATGAAAAAACAGGAACAAGAAAAAGAAAATATTAAAAGAAGGTTTTAAACTAAACCTTCTTACTTATTTGTATTAACTATAATACTTCCAATACCACCATCTATTTTGATGTCATTTACACCTTCACCAACTGTTGCATCTTTAGAGTAGCTTTCTCCATTAATAGTTATGCTTCCAAGACCTTTACTTGCTTTAATAGTATAATCTTCACCATATAAATCAAGTATTAATTCTCCAACCCCTTGGTCTATTTTACTATTTCCAACTATATGACCACTGAAATAAAACCTTCCAGCTCCCATATTTAAATCTAAGTCTTCAAGTGCTGAATTAGTAATATTAAGTTCTCCAGCACCTCCATCAATATCTGTTTTACCAGATATTAAATTAGTGATAGCTACTTTGCCAGCTCCTTGATCTAAGTTAAATTTACTAGTGTTTATATCACTAATTTCAAGTTTTCCAGCACCAAAGTCAACACTTAAATCTTTTAAATTACTTGGAATAGTAATTATTACTTTACTAGCTTTCTTGTTTCTAAACATATTTACACTTTTTTCTTTAATAGTTAAAGTATCACTTTCTTCATTTACTTTAAATCTTTTACTTACATTATCTGCAGTTACATTTAAAGTATCACCTTTTTTAATAACTAAATTAGATGTACCTATATCAATTTTAACATTCTTTATTTCACTAGAATAATTTTCATTCATACTTACATCATTATTAACTGAAAATATACTTGATGCAAAATAAACAACAGTATTAATTATACTTACAATTATAAATATTGCTAAACATATGGCAAAAGCTTTAATTAATTTTTGAGTTGTTTCATTCATTTTATCTCAATGCCTCCGAATAGTGCAAAACCATCGACATAAATTGTTTTCTTGGCATTTTTATTTGTTTTTGCATCTAGACATTCATTTGTTACTCCCCCAAATATTGGTGTAGATTTAATTTTTACTTCAACATCTTTTGGAACAAGTATAGTTATACCTGCAAAGATAGCACTTGCTTTAATATAAGTTTCATTTTTTAAATCAGCATCTCTTAAATCTAATTTAATAGCACCGAATACAGCATCTAAATTAGCTTTTTCAAACTTTTCTCCAGCTTTATTAATATTTTGTTCTCCGAATGTAGCTGTTATTACTTCAACATTTGAAAAATCAGCTTTATCAATTTTTTCTTTAACATCAGCTTTAATCTTATTGCCAAATATTAAAGAAAGACCTACGATAACTACAATAGCTGGTAATAAAATTTCCCATAGAATGTCAAAATCAAAGACATCTAAACTACCTAAAAGAAGAAAAATACCAATCACTAAACATATTACAGATGATAACTTTCCATTATTTTGGGGATTAACCAAAGATATAGCACTTGGTACAATAATAAATAGTGTCCACCAACCATCAAAGAATATGTTAATGTCTGTTACACCAGTTCTGTTTAATCCCCAAATAACACCAATAACCACCAAAACAACTCCCCATAAAATACGACTTAAATTTTTCATCTAAACTCACCCTTTCTTAAGTCTTAAATATTAACTGGATTAAAATCAATTTCTAATCTTATATCCTTATTCATTATAAACAAATTATCTAATTCTTTCAAGGTTTTCCTTAAAATATCACATTTTTTATATTTTAATATTATTTGCATTCGGTACTCATTATTAAATTTAAATACTTGTGCAGTTGTAGGTCCTAGAACAATTACATCGCTTAAATTTTGTTCTAAATAAGATTTAACTTTCTTACTAGTATCTATTGTTTTTTGATAATCTTTACCAATTACTTTTAAACTTACTAAATAATAATAAGGCGGATATTTAAGTTTCTGCCTAAAATTCATTTCATGAAGATAAAATTTATCATAGCTATTTTCTTGTACACATTTTATCACATAATTATCTGGATTAAATGTTTGAATAATAACTTCACCAGGTGATGTACTTCTGCCACTTCTACCTGCGACTTGATGAAGAAGAGAAAAAGTATTCTCACTTGCTTTAAAATTTGGAATATTTAAAGTTGTATCAGCATTTATAACCCCAACTAAAGTTACTTTAGGAAAATCTAATCCCTTACTAATCATTTGGGTTCCTAGTAAAATATTATATTTTTCATTTTTAAAATCTTCTATTATTTTTTCGTGAGTGCCTTTATTTCTGGTTGTATCTTGATCCATTCGAACAATACTTGCACTAGGCATTAATTCTTTTAATTTTTCTTCAAGTTTTTCAGTACCAAGACCATAATAATTTAAAGCTTTTTCATGACACTTTGGACATATATCTTCACAATGCTTTTGATAACCACAGTAATGACATATTAAATTATTAGTGCTTTTATGATATGTTAAAGTTATATCACATGATGGGCATTTATATGTAAAACCACAATTGCTACACGTAATAAATGTTGAAAAGCCTCGGCGATTTAAAAGCAAAATAATTTGGTCATTTTTAGATATTTTTTCTTTCATTTTAGAAATAAGTAAATCACTAAATATCATATTTCTTTTTTTCATTTCATCTTCCATATTAACAACATGTATCTTGGGTAACATGGCAGTTCCCACTCTATTTTTTAAAGTAAGTAATGTATAAACACCTTTATCTGCTCTAGCTTTACTATCTAAAGAAGGTGTTGCACTTGCAAGCAAAACAGGAATATTATTATATTTTCCCCGGTACATTGCTATATCTCTGGCATGATATCTTGGATTATTATCTTGCTTATAGCTACTTGCATCTTCTTCATCAATAATTATAATACCTAAGTTTTGAAAAGGAGCAAATATAGCACTTCTGGTACCTACCACAACATGGACTTCACCACGATATATTTTTAAATATTCATCATATTTCTCGCCTTCCGATAATGAACTGTGTAATATGGCAACATCACTTCCAAAAGCTTCGTAAAATCTTTTTGCAATTTGATGAGTTAGACTAATCTCTGGAACAAGCACAATTCCCGTTTTGCCACATTTTATAATTTCTTCGATTAATTTTATATAAACTTCGGTTTTACCAGAACCAGTTATGCCATAAAGTAAAAATGGTTCATATTTTCCAAATGACTCTTTTACTTTTAAAAACACTTTATTTTGATCATCGGTAAGTTCTTTTTTTATATTACTTGTATCTTTATTAATTCGATATTTTTGTACTTTTTCTATATCTAGCACATCATTTTCAAGCAAAGTTTTAACTAGTGATAAGCTATATTTTTTCTTTAAAGTTTTACCATTTTCTAATAATTCATCAATTATTTTTATTTGACTCTTTCTTTTATTTTGATACTTTTCTTTATATTCTAATGCTTTATTTTTATCTTTAATATATACATATTCATCATATAAATCATAATTAGATTTTTGTCTTTTTACTTTTAAACTAGAAGGAAGCATTGTTTGATATGCAGTAATTAATGTACATAAAGTATTTTCAGATAAATATTTTCCTAGATCCATTAGTTCTTTATTTAATACTAATTTCTCATCTGCAATACTTGATATATATTTTATTTCATATGAAATATCTGGGGTAGAATCTAAAATATCAGTTACAAAACCAATGACTTCTTGGTAACCAAAAGGAACTATGACTTTCATTCCCACTTTAAGTACATCCAAAAGTTCATTTGGAATCATATATATAAATTCTTTATCCAATTTTTTTATGCTATATTCTATAATAACTTTCGCGTACATTAAAGCCTCCATGTAATATATTTTATCATGAATAACAATTAAAGCTCAAGTATTTTTCTACTCGAGCCTTAATTTTTCTATTTGCTTTTCAAAATCTTTTGACTTACAGATAAATGAACCTACCACAGCGCCATCTGCATCTAACACTTTCTTTATTGTTCTATCATTGATACCACCATCTATATAAATTTCAAAGTTATTTTTATTTTTATAATATAGCAATTCTTTTAAACGATTTTCTGTTTCTTCTAAAAATTTTTGGCCCCCTTTGCCTGGCATAACACTCATTAAAAGAACTCTATCTACATAGGGAAAATAATGAATAAATTCTTCTAATTTTTCATCTGGATTTATAGCAATTCCTCTTTTTACTTCATAACTAGATAATTCGTTCAATATTCCAAGTGCACCCGGTTCAGTTTTTGGATGGATATATACACAATCTGGATATAATAAAAGTATTTTATCTAAATATTTGCTAGGTCTATCTACCATCATATGAATATCTATCCTTTTAGTATTATCTTTCAACATTTCTTGAAGATAATCTATATCAAAGTTTTTAGTTCCAGCATAAATACCATCCATTAAATCAACATGTAAGCCATCTGCATCTGTCTCATTAATTAAATCTATTGTTTTTTTTATATCATATAAACTATTTATATAACTTACGGTTATTTTCATGACTCTCCTTTATAAATCTTGTATAATTGATGTACCTTGAGGGAAGTATTTCTCCTTTTGATACTGCATCAATTACTTTACACTCTTTTTCTTTTAAATGGTTGCAGTCTTTAAAATCGCATTTATATTTATTAAATTCTAAAAATGTTTCTTTTAATTTTTCACTATCTATATTCTTTAAATCTAATGCAGAAAAACCTGGTGTATCAACAAAATATATTTTACCTATTTTGTATATTTGTGTGTGTCTTGTGGTGTGTACTCCTCGATTTAAAGCATCACTTATAGGTTTAGTCTCTAAATTTAATTTTTTATCTAATTTATTAAGTAAACTTGATTTACCTGCTCCAGTTTGACCTGTTAAAACTACTAAATTATTTTTAAGTATTTTTTTTAATTTACCTAAATGGTTATTATCAGTTACTAGAATACCTATTTTTTTATAATATTTTATTAAGGTTTTTAATTCCTTTAATTCTTTTTTAGAAAGTAAATCAAGTTTAGTTAGGCATATAACAGGTTTAATATTATTTGCTAAAACTACAGATAATTCTTTATCAAGTAAACTAAGTGATAAATCTGGTTTTTTAACACTTGTTACTATTAAAGCAATATCAACATTACTAACTACAGGTCTATCAAGTTCATTTTTTCTAGGAAGTATTTCTTCAATAGTTAAAGTTTTCTCATCTATTTTAACTATATCACCCACCAAAGGGGAAAGTCCTAAATTTCTGAACTTTCCCCTAGCACCACAAACATAGTCTTTTCCACTAGCTGTAACTCTATATTGGTTACTTATTTGTTTTGTTATTCTACCTTCGATCATTAGTCAAGTCCACCATCATCTGGATTTTCGGTATTTCCACTTGGTTCTTTAGCAATTTTTATAGTAAGTTTAGCACCACTTACAACTGTTGTTCCGGCAGCTCTACTTTGATAGAAAATAGTTCCTGCAGCATGTTCAGTAGTTTCAACTTCTTGTTTTGTTAAATTAACACCATATTCATTACAGAAATCTTCAACTTCTGATACACTATAATTATCAGCAACAAAATCTGGATATTTATTATCAAGTTTTGGAACGTATAATGTTATTGAACTTCCTTCAGATACTTTTTCACCCGCAGCTATAGATTGTTCAATTATAATTCCTTCTTTATAATCACTAGCTTCATCACTATTTATATCTTTCTTACTTATAATTACTTGTAATTTTAATGCTTCAAGTTTGCCTTTTATTTCTGATGCATTTTTTCCTGTATAGTCTTCAATTGCAACTTTAACATCACCAAGTGATCGATAAATTATTATTTCTGTTCCTTCTTTTCTAATGCTTCCAATAGCTGGCGATGTTCTAGAAACTCTGCCTTCTTCAACATTTTCATTTGCTTCTTCTCTTTGTTCATCTGAAACTACAAAACCAGCATCTTGAAGTGCTTTAATAGCTTCGGTTACTGTATAATTTGTTACATCAGGCACTGCGGCTTGTTTTGAGGATGTTATTTTAGGAATAAGAACAAATATTGTTGTAATAATTACTACAAGACCTACAAATACACTAGCTAAAGTAATAAGCATCTTATTTTGACTATCATTAGTTTTTGTTTTTTTGGCCACTACTTCTTCACCAACCTTTTCTTTACTAATTTCTTTTTTCTTTTCTGGTTTTACTGTTTTTAATAGCTTAGTATCATCATAATCATTTTCAGGATATTTAAATGTTATCTTAAGTTCATTAGCTCTGGATTCATCTAAGCAAGTTTTTAAATCTTCATGCATTTCTCTAGCATCACTATATCTATTTTTAGGATTTTTAGCTGTTGCCTTTAAAATGATATTTTCCACACTTTGAGGTATATCAGGAATTTCATCTCTGATGCTTGGCATTGGTTCTTTCAAATGTTTAAGTGCTATTTCTACAGCATTATCTCCGCGGAATGGAAGTTTACCCGTTAAAAGTTCATACATTAAAATACCAATTGAATATATATCACTTTGAAGTGTTGCCCCTTTTCCACTTGCTTGTTCTGGGGGAAGATAATGAACACTACCCATTACAGAATTTGTTTGTGTAAGTTGTGTGGCATTCATAGCAACTGCTATACCAAAGTCTGTTATTTTAATCATGCCATTTTCAAGAATGAGGATATTCTGAGGTTTTATATCTCTATGAATAATGTATGAGTCATGAGCAACACTAAGGCCATTAGTTATCTGAAGTGTTATGTCAATTACTTCGGGAACTGTAAGTTTTCCACGTTTTTTAAGAAGTGCTTTTAAGTGCTTACCTTCCACATATTCCATGACAATGTAATATTCACCATTATCTTCACCAACATCATAAACTTCCACAATATTTGGATTAGATAAACTACTTGCTGATAAAGCTTCTCTTTGAAAGCGTCTTACAAACTTTTCATCATTTGCTAAATCACCACGCAAAACCTTAACTGCTACATTTCTATCCAAAATAGTGTCATAAGCTAAATAAACATTAGCCATTCCGCCTTCACCGATTGATTTGATTATTTGGTATCTATCACTAATTTTTTGCCCCTTCATTATCATGCAAAATCACCACTTTCTCTAACTAAATATGCAACTGATATGTTATCATTTCCCCCTCTAGCATTACATTTTTTTATAAGTTTTACAACTTTTTCTTCAACATTTAAGCCATCTTCATTTAATACTTTTTCAATTTGTTCATCACTAAGCATTCCTGTTAGGCCATCACTACAAAGGAATACTTCACTGCTTTCATTATCAACATCAAAGATATCTGGTTCACATTTTTCAGCAGCTCCTAAAGCTTTCATTAAAACGTTTTTCTTTGGATGATTAAGTGCTTGTTCTGGGGTTAAATCTCCAGCATCAACAAGCAAATTAACTAGTGTATGTGGTTTAGTTACTCTATGTAGTTTTTTATTTTTCATAACATATCCAGATGAGTCACCAATATTTGCAAATATCAAAAAATCTTTAGTTACAATTGCTGCTACAACTGTTGTACCAAGTCCTTTGGAATTCTCATTTTCTTCACCATAATCAAGTATTTCTTTATTAATTTCCGCAATATTATCAGAAAGCCAGTTAACAGCATCTATTTTCGTACCTACTTTTGCACTTTCAGTAAACCTTTTGCCTAAATGAGCAACAGTTAATGCACTAGCTACTTCTCCTTTTCGGTGTCCTCCCATACCATCAGCAACAACACATAGGTATTCACCACTTATATTTTTTAAAATTGTTACACTATCTTCATTATGTTCTCTAACTCTTCCTGTATCAGTTAAATAAAACGCTTTCACTTTTTAATCACTCTCGCTTCTTAACTGTCCACATGCAGCTTTAATGTTTCCACCAAACTCACGTCTAACAGTTACATTTATACCATTATTTTTAAGTGTTTCATAAAATATATCTATTCTTTTTTTATCACTTTTTGCAAAATCTATATTGTTTGTTTCATTATATGGTATCAAATTTACATATACATTCATACCTCGTAATAATTTTGCAAGCTCTATGGCATCTTCTTTTTTATCATTAACCATATTAAGCATAACATATTCTATAGTCACTCGTCTATTAGTTTTTGCAATATAGTCCTTAATTGCTTGTATAACTGTGTCAACACTATACGCTTTATTGACAGGCATAATCTTATTTCTTATTTCATCAGATGGTGCATGAAGCGATAAAGCTAAGTTAACTTGTAAGTCTAAATTACTAAATTCTTTTATTTTTGGCACTAAACCACATGTAGAAACAGTTATATGTCTTGCTCCGATAGCTAAACCTTTAGCATCATTTATAATTTTAATAAATTTAATAATATTATCATAATTATCAAAAGGCTCACCAATACCCATCATTACTACACTATCAATTCTTTTACCAATATATTTTTCTATTAGAAGTATTTGCTCTACAATTTCATATGTCTCTAAGTTTCTAACCTTTTTTAGTCTTCCAGACTCACAAAAACGGCATCCCATATTACAACCAACCTGGCTCGAAACACAAATTGATAAACCATAATCATGTTCCATCAAAACTGCTTCAATTTTTTCACCATCTAAAAGTCTAAATAAAAACTTTTTTACTAAAGGCCCTTCTTCTACAATTTCTATTTTAATAAAATCAGTACTAAAATCTTCACTTAATTTATTTTGAACATCTTTTTTTATATTGCTAAACTCATTTATATTCCATTTTTTATGAATATATAACCATTCAAAAACTTGAAGAGCCTTAAATTTTTTCTCACCAATAGAAAGAAAATACTCTTCCAAATCTTCACGTGTTAAACCAAATATATTTTTCATACGATCACCTATTTTTCTTAGATAATGTTCTAACTAGTTTTAAATTTCCATAATCTTTATATTTTTCATAATATTCATGTTCAAACATTATTTCTTTAAATGAAACATTACTTATTTCTTCTTCAATTTGCTTTTCTTCCTCTTCTTTTTCTTTTATAAATTCCGGTGTCATTTTCTTATTTTCATCAAAATATTCTTTTATATAACTACCTAAAGTTAATATTTCACTTAATACAAGAGGCATAAATAAAGCACTAAATAACTTTATTTCATTTAAACTATCTATTTTAATAGCTAAACTAGAACCTAAATAATTTAAAAATGTTTTGTCTACTAAAAGGTAGGATAAGGAAATAACAATACCCGCTACCCACATTTTTACTTTACCAAATTTATTTGACTTTATATTCATGCCTTTATTGTATTTAACACTTTGAATATACGCAATACCAAGTTCAAAAAATACTGGAATAATAGCAAGCGGAGATATGCTCATAAGCAAAATCATATTAACTACTAAAAAAGCTTTATCACTTAAGGCATCAAATAAACTACCAAAAAAAGTTGATGATTTTAAGCCTCTAGCCATTAAACCATCTATACAATCTGTTAAAAAACAGCTTGCTGAAAGCATAAATGTTGCCAAACCACCATAAATTTTAAATATTGGAATAAGGGCAAAAATACCTATTACTCTAAGCATTGTTACAAAATTAGTAATCAAAAAATTAAACTTATTATTATTCATATATGATTTTCCTCACAAAACTTAATTTTCAAGACTTATATTATCACAAATTCCTATATTTGTAAATTGCATTTTATAACGTATATTATCTTTAATAACTAAAATATTTGTAATATTTTCTAAATTAGTTTTAATATTTACTTCAATTGTACCTAAGTTATATTTGATATCTCTTTCGGCATCATTTTTAACTTCATTATAACTATATTCCTTTAAAAGACTAAATAACTTACTTAAATCATTTTCTTCTTCAGTATATTCTTCTTTTTCATTTAAAGTTATTTTATATGTTTTACCATCTTCTTTTAGATATTTAGTTATTCCTTCATTAGTTTCTTTGTACCATGTTTCTTTATTATTACATTTCATACCATTGTAGATGGTAATTATTTCATTATCATTTACTATATATTCATAATTCAAGCTTTTTTGAAGTATATCATTTTCCATATTTTCTATGTTTTTAAATGTTTTAGTTTCTTCTTTATTATCTTTTGGCTTATTTACATTATCTTTTTTTTGAAAGGCAAAAGCAAAAAATAATACTCCGATAAATATTAACCAAAGAACTAACTTTACAAATGCATTTCCTTCTTTTGACTGTAAAAATTCATTTTTCATAACTAAACCTCTTTAAATTTTTCTTTATCTATACCGTTTATAAAACTTTCTATATTCATTACTTTTTTACCACTTGGTTTTATCATTTTTAAATATATAATTCCATCTTTACATGTTATACCCATTTTTTTCTTTTCAAAAATAATTTTACCTACTTTTTCACTATTACTTTTTATAAATTCGGCATCAAGAACTTTAATTTCTTGATCATTAATCATAATATTAGCAAGAGGCCATGGATTCATTCCTTTAATTCTACCTATTATTTCTTTACCAGTCATATTAAAATCTAGTCTTTCATCTGCTCTTTTAATCATCGGAGCTAAAGTAAAGTCATCACCTTGTTTTTCTCTTTTGACATTATCTGTAAATAAAGTTGGTAAAACACCTTTTAAAGTTTTGGCCCCAAGTACAGATAGTTTATCATGAAGAGTTCCAACATTATCACTATCTAAAATATCTATTTCCCCTTTAGTTATAATGTCCCCGGTATCCATACCTTCATCCATATACATAATTGTAACTCCAGTTTTGGCATCGCCATTAAAAAGTGACCATTGAATCGGCGCTGAACCACGATATTTTGGTAAAAGTGAGGCATGAACATTTACGCAGCCATACTTAGGTAACTCAAGAACTTCTTTAGGAAGTATTTGACCATAAGCACATGTAACAATTAAATCAATATCAAGTTCTTTTAAAGTATCATAATCTTTTCTAATTCTAATTGGTTGAAATACAGGTATATTATTTTCTAAAGCCTTTATTTTAACTGGACTAGATACTAATTCTTTTTTACGTCCTACTTCTTTATCTGGTTGTGTTACTACCATAATAACATTAACATTTTTAATAAGCATTTCAAGAACTGGTACAGAAAAATCTGGTGTTCCCATAAATACTACATTTTTATTTTTCATTATTTCACCTTTTCCTTATAATATTCATTTACATCATTTATTAAATTTTTATTAAATAATTTATTCTTAATCATTTCAATTTCAAACTTGTATGGTGGATTTCCATCTATATATGGAGTTTCTAGTATCTTAGGTATATTTTTAAAAACATCCATATAACAAATATTTATTAAATTTTCAAAACCTATGGTACCATATCCTAAATTTTCATGTCTATCTTTATGACTACCAGCTTCATTCTTACTATCATTTAAATGAATGCATTTAACTTTTCCTAGTCCAATTACTTTATCAAATTCTTCTAAATATTCATTAAATTTTGAAATGTCTATACCTGAATCATTTAAATGACATGTATCTAAACAAATTCCAACTTTTTCTTTTAAATTAATTCTATCTAAAATAAATTTAAGTTCATTTATATTTGTGCCACATTCAGTTCCTTTACCTGCCATAGTTTCAAGTAAAATCATTGGCTTAGTATTTTCATCTATTATTAAATTAATAGCACTTGCTATATTATCCATTGCAACATTTCTATCCATTTTCAAACTATTGCCGGGATGCACCACAATATATTTAACATTCATTTGTGCTATTCTAGAAATTTCTTGTTTTAAAAATGAACATGAGAAATTCCAAGATGATTCATTTTCTCTATTTGCTAAATTTATAATATATGGGGCATGACATACAACGTTATCTATATCAATTCCATTTTCATTCATATATTTAAGGGCTTCATTTGTTAAATTTTTATCTATAGCTTTTCTTATTGTATTTTGAGGTGCACCAGTATAAAACATAAATGTTGTTGCACCAAAGCTAACTGCTTGCTTAGCACTTCCAAGTAATTGTTCAGCACCAAAACTTACATGTGAACCTATTATCATTTTATCAACTTCTTTCTTAATTTTTTAATCAGTAATATTTCCATTTTTTGTTTCAATCATAAATTTATCAAAGTCAGACTCAAACATCTTATCTTGTATGACTCTGTATTTTTCAAATTCTGACAATGCAAAACTTTCAGCCATCTTGTGAGATATTCGTCCAGGGTTGTTTAATATTTCTCTTTCATTAAACTTTAAAAACACATCTAACTTTTCTTTCCAATCTTCCATAGTCATAGGAATATGTCTTTCGGCTTGATCCTCAGCATAATCCAAGTACATCGTAACAATTCTTTCTAATGATTTAAGTTCTTTTTCAGTTAAATAGTTTTTAGCTATCACGACGTCTGAAACAGTTATTTTACCATTTGGAGATTTTTTCCAATTTGTAAGTCCCATATGATCTTTTTTGTGATTTGCCCGATTTATTATTACTTCTGCCGCAGTATTACCATGTACAGCATAATGCATTTTATTTTGGACCGTTTTAAAAAACTCTTTAGTTATTGGAGATGTAACATTATAGTCCATACTTGTTGCATATATATCCGTAATTTTTTGATAAAAATTTCTTTCACTTATCCTTATTTCTCTTATTTCTTGTAACAACTCATTAAAGTAATTTTCATTTAAAAATGTACCATTTTTAAGCCTTTCTTTATCTAAAACGTATCCCTTGATGGAATATTGCTTTAATATACTAATTGCCCATAACCTAAACTCTATTGCTCTTTCGCTATTAATTTTAAATCCAACTGCAATAATGACATCTAAATTATAATATTTAGTTTTATAATTTTTACCATCTGAAGCAGTATGTAAGAAATCCTTACACACTGAATCTTTGTTAAGTTCGTTATTAAATATATTGGTTAGATGCATCGTGATATTATTTCTTGTAGTTCCAAAAAGCTCGGCCATCAATTTTTGACTAAGCCATACGGTTTCTTCATCTACAATTACTTCTATTGTTTTTTCCTTGTTTTGTTTTGTAAATATTAAGAATTCTGCAGTCGAATTTCTTATTTGTAATGTTTGCATAAAATAACACCTCCTTCATTTAATGCATTATTATTCTTATATATTTTTCTTAATTTTTTTCTAATGTTTTTTGCCAAGTTTTTTCTATTTCATATTTAAAAAACTCTATCATAGATTTTATATCATCTTCTTTATCATACTTTTCTAACGCGGCATAATAATATTTTTTATCTTCATCATATACAATTAAAGGTGGTATATTATTAATCATCAAAATATAGTTCGTAAGAGTTCTTCCTACTCTACCATTTCCATCCGCAAAGGCATGTATGTTTTCAAATTTATTGTGAAAATATGTAGCAATTTTTATGATGTTTTCAGCATCATTTGTATTGACACCATTTACTTCATTTACTAAATTTTCTATTTCTTTTGCAACTTCATTTGCACTTGTTCCAACTTCTTCTCTGCCTGTTACATAATCATGTTTTTTGTACTCTCCAGGTCTTTCTCCATTTGAAATATATCTTCTTTCATCATATGTTCCAATTGTTAACAGTTCATGGACCTTTTTTATTAAGTTTTCACTTATTTTTTCTCTCTTTATTATTTTATCAAGCAAATATTCATAACATGCTTTTTGATTACTAATTTCAAATATAGTTCTAAGATTTCCAGTAAAACTAATAATTTTTCCATTTTCAAATATTTCTCTTGTGTCATGATAGGTTATTTCAGCATTTTCAATTGCTCCCGAATTATAAGCAAATAAAATTCTAAAATTATCTAATACATTTTCTAGTTTTTCTTTACTATCGATTTTTAAACTTTGCCAATATGTTATTACATCTGTGTATTTGTATTTCATGTTTCACACTCCATAACTAAATCAATTATATCACATTTCACGCATCTTTTGAAAATAATTTTTCAAAAGAAAAAAGTAGCTATTGCTACCTTATACCTCAATGCGAATTGGGTTACTTTTACTACCATCACCAGATGAATAATTTACAGTTGCGTCTAAATAAAATGTGGGCCTAATCAATCTTCCTCCATTTACATAGGCGATACTTAACACATTTCCGTATTGAAAAACCACTGCATTGCTTGTTTTTTCAGATGTAATCGGCCATTCAGTAAGTCCCATATTAATCCATAATTCTTTTTCAAATTTTCGATAATCATTTATATCATTATTGTCATCTCTAACTAATTCAGTCCAATATTTTTGTTCTGCTGTATAAAAAAAGTCAGACATGTATGGTAATCCGATTTTTGCTTCATACAATATATTTTCAAATGGATTTAAAATTTCTTTGTCATATAAATTATAAGGAATATTATTGGCAACATCATTCCAAATACAACCGCCAATTTGCCATTTTGCTATTGCAATTTTACTACTCCAATTTTTACCAATATAATTTATAAAATTTGTATTTAAGTTTGTTTTATTTAGTAAACTTGTATTCCAATCATTTAAACCATAACCACTATTTATTGAGGTATCGTTTTTATAATTCCAATAATAAACTGCCATATTTTCATAATTGTTTCCAAAATACGTATTACTAGAATCATTTTCAGAATTATCCTTATAAAGACCTGCATAATCGCCATCAGTTCCTAACTCACTACTGGTTGCATAGTCATATTTAATTAATTTTACCTGATTACCAAATACCCCAATAATGCGATATAAGTTATTATATGGACACACTTCTTCTGTACTACCGAAGCATACATAATTATCTGGATTTGCTCCGAAATATCTATATGAATTATCTTTTGCACTATTTTCTAAACTAGAATTATGAAGATAAATATTTGAAATTACTGAACCTTTATCCCCAAATTTTTTTACGCAACTTGCTAAGTTTTCATTGCTACTACATACATCAGATATTTTGGAAACATATTTATCAAAATATACATAGCATTTATCAGAAGTATTTCCACTCATGAGTACTATTTTATTTTCATCATCCCAGGAAAGTTCTCCACCATTTTCACATTTTGAAAGTGTTGAATTAAATACATAACCTTCCGTTGGCCAAGTTTCTCTAGTTGTCATTTCATAGTTTCCACTTTTTATATCTTTTTCGAGCATCATCGAAATTGTATCCACATGTTTTTTTATTTGATTATTTTCATTTTCTTTATAAACATTGTTTTCCTTAATTACTCTACCAATAAATATTCCTAATAAAATAAATATACATACTAAAATTATAATTTTATATTTTTTCATATCAATCACCTTCATATACGTATCGCGTATTTTATAGTTAAATTATATACGTAATGCGTATATATGTCAATGCGTAGTACGTATATTTTGTAAAATGTTTTTAGGTGATAGAACATGAACATAGATAGACTTAAAGAAATTAGAGAAGATAAAGATTATAAACAAATTGACATTGCTAAATATTTAAAAGTTACACAAGCTCAGTATAGTAGGTATGAAATGGGTATTAATACTATTCCTATTGAAAAGCTTGCAAGTCTAGCCAAATTTTATGATACAAGTATTGATTATTTAGTTGGTTTAACTGATGAAAGAAAACCTTATCCTAAAAACAAATGAGTTTTTAACAAGCTAATGTGCTTGTTTTATTTTGTACTTTATGATAGATTTAATATGTATCATTTACCAAATTTTAGTAATTGATTATTATGTTGTTATGACATATAATATAGACATAAACAAACGTTTGGAGGCGTTATTATGGATGATATGTATGTAAAAAGGAATATTATGTGTATTGATTTAAAAAGTTTTTTTGCATCATGTGAATGCGTAGAACGTGGACTTGATCCTTTTAAAGTGCCTTTGGTGGTTGCTAATAAGAAACAAGGAAATGGTGCTATTACTTTGGCAGTTACTCCAGCCTTAAAAAAGCAAGGTATACCAGGAAGAGTTAGACTTTATGATATACCTCAAAATATCAAATATGAAATAGTACCACCGAGAATGAAATTATATATTGAAAAAAGCAAACAAGTAGTTAGTATTTATCTTGATTATGTAGCACCTGAAGATTTACATATTTATTCTATTGATGAATGTTTCTTAGATGTTACTGATTATTTAAAATTATATAAAAAAACTGATTATGAACTAGCGGAAGAAATACTTAAAACTGTGGAAGAAAAAACAGGTCTTACCGCTACATGTGGTATTGGTCCTAACCTTTTACTTGCTAAAGTTGCTATGGATACTGAAGCTAAGAAATATAAAAATGGAATTGCTAAATGGACGTATGATGATGTAGAAAAAAAATTATGGTCAATTACTCCCCTTTCTAAAATGTGGGGTATTGGACCAAGAATGGAAAAAAAACTAAATATTTTAAATATTTATACGATCGGAGAACTTGCCCATTATGATAAAAATATTTTAAAAGATAAATTTGGTGTTATGGGCCTTGAACTTTGGAATCATGCTAATGGCATAGATTTAAGCAAAATTAGTGATTTTAAAGTAATACCAAAAGATAAATCTTATAGTCATTCACAAGTGCTATTCAAAGATTATGATGGAAATAATGTTAAACTTATTATTGCTGAAATGGTTGATGTAATATGTGCAAGGCTAAGAGCTTCAGGTAAAGAATCACGAGTAATTGGTTTTGGCATTGGTTATTCTAAAGATGTTGATGGAGGTTTTTATCACTCAATAAAATTGGAAACATCAACAGATAGTCCTAGAGAAATAACTAATATTTGTTTTCTAATATTTGATAGATATTATAATAATTTACCTATTAGAAAAGTAAGTATCTCTTGTGGTGGTCTTACTAAAAAGTCTGGTGTTCAGCTAAATTTATTTGACTCAATTGAAAATAAAAATGAAGAAGTAAAAGTTAATACTGCGGTGGATGAAATAAAAAGTAAATTTGGTAAAAATAGTATTGTTAAAGCAAGTAGTCTTCTTCCTGATTCAACTGCTATAGCTAGAAATGAGAAAATCGGAGGACATCATGAATAAAGATCGGGGAATGATAAAATGGATGCCTTTTAATTCTGTTGTAAGTAATAAAGAAGTTCTTCTATCTATTATGAAAGAAAAGTCTAAAGTAAATAAACCTATCATGAGTGATGATGAAAAAAATGTAATCGAAGAAGCTATAATTGATGCTTTTTATATGCAAAATAAAGTAAATATTACTTATTATAAAAATGGATATATCTATGAATATAATGGTAAAATTAAAAAAATAGATAGTTCTAATAAACTTATCTATTTAACAAATTATCGTATTTTATTTAATCAAATTATTAAAGTAACTGAAATTAAATAGTTACTTTTTATTTGGAATAGCTTAAGGATACAAAATAATAGTTGCCATTTGCATCTTTTTTGTATGTCCATTTATATTCTTTTAATAAATTAGTATTATTAAAATCTTTTACGTTACCAGAATATGTGGTTAATACATTTTGTTTTAAAGCAGTATCATAAACATTGTAACCATTATTTTCATTGGACATAAAATATCCGAATGACTCATAAATATTTAAATAATTTTCACTTGCTGTAACCTTATTTATTTTTTTATAAGTATAGTCATTTGAAGCATTACAGGCATCTAATGTAATTTTATAACCATCATTTTCAAAAGTAACATTATATCCATATATTTTTTGACCATTTAAATTACTAATATTTTGAACAAATGATGTATCTTTAAATATTTTTTCTGCAACATTTGTTATTTTATCTAATGTTGTTATAGCTTCAGTATTTTCACAAGTAATACCAAGATACTTAAATATTATGGCAAGTTTTAAATTGCTATCAATGGTATCAGCAGTTATATTAAGACCTGAATATATTTCTGTAAAAGCATTACTCAAAGCATTACTATTTGTAGCATCAATATAACTATAAGCATCATTTACTATAACTGATGTTGTTGGTATTTCTTCTTCTTTTTCTTTTGTTTCTGTTACTATATCATGGCCTTCATCATAGTTTACAAAACCTACATAAAACGGATAAAATGAATACCACATAAGCCAAAGAACTAAAGCACTAATAATTATTGTACCTATAGTTTCTTTTGAAAACTTCTTTTTACCTTTTTCTTCCTTTTTATCTTGTAAAAAATAAAATTTATCTTCTTCATCTTTTAAAAGTGGTTCTATTTTTTTCATCACTAATCACCCTATCTTTATTATATAATACCACAAAACTTATAAATTAAAAAGTAAAAATTAAGTTTTTTTCAATTTCTTCGATTAATACTTACAAGTTCTATGTCTTCTGTTAATTGTTTTATTCTTTCAATTATTCTTCTTGCTTTTACTTTATCTTCACTATTTTTAGTGGTTGCAAGATGGTTTTCTAATTCTTCAATAGTTAAATTTGAAGTAAAAAATGTTGTAAGTTTATTATTCATTCTATACTGAAGGATTGTACCCAAGATTTCATCTCTTCCCCATTCTGTTACTTTTTCAGCGCCGATATCATCAATTAATAAAATATCAACATTTTGATAATAATTAACTTTGTCTTGTGCTAAACTAAAGTCTTCTTTCATATTTCGAAGCACTTCAGGAAAATAAACAATTTCAATGCTTGCATCTTTATTTTTTTCAAGTTCATTTAAAAGGGCAGCAATTAAATAAGTTTTACCACTTCCAAAAGAACCATGTAAATACAAACCTTTTAGAGTATTTACTTTCTCAAAACTATCATAGAAATTCTTAAGCCATTTAATTACTTTGACTCTATTTTTATCATTAATATCAATATCTTTCATTCTAGCATTATTTATTTCATTTAACACACTTTCTTTTTCATGCAGCTTTTTTTCGAGTTCCTTTTGAAATTTACAAGGCATAAAAATAAATTTTAATGAACCATCATACTCTGGGTATAAAACATGACCTTCGACTTTATTTTTACACATAAATAAGCCTTTACAATTTTTGCAATTTTTTAGTTCATCTACAGTATCCATGAGTTTTGTATTATTTTTTAATACTTCTTCTTTAGGAAGTTTACATCTTTTTATTAAAGAGCAAAAATCACTATCTTTTAATGATTTTTCTAGTTCTTTACTTAGTTCTTTTTCAATTTTTTCACTCAGTGTCATGTTAACTTTTTCCATTATTTAAACTCCTTTAGTAAATTTTCTAATTCCTTTTTATCAGCATCGGACATTTCTTCTATTTTTTCTACTTTATTAAACCATACTGGTTCTTTTGAGGCTTTAACTGTATCTAACTTTTTCGTAAATTTCTTATTTTCTTTTTCCGCAAAATCCATGGCTTCACTAGCGTTTTTAAGACCTGCTCTTTTCCACTGTCCAGCAATTGTTTCAATATAATTAGTGGCAAGTTTATTATTATTTTTTCTTAGAACATAATCTAAAAGTACATTAACTACTGCTGGGGGCATCTCTAAATCTATTATTAATCCTTCAATTAATTTAATATCTCTATTCGTAGGTTTTGCACCACCATACTTGTTTCTCAAAAAATCAACGGGATTAAGCTTTTCAAACATTTCAATAATTTTACCACGCATAGAATTATCTCCGACTGGACTTTTCAAATATTCTGGTTGTGATCTATATATTAAAGTTGGCAATGTTCCATTATTAAATTGATACATTTTTCTAGCATTAATTCTTAAATTATCTTTATCTATCATACCATATTCATTTAGGACACTGCGAATTAATTCGATCATTTTTAATGTATCTATTTTATAAATAAATGCCAAATTATTAATTAACTCTTTAGTTTTTTTTGTAAATACTTTTTCATTTATAATTCCTTTTGGAATACTTGATAAAATTAAATCAAAATCCACTTGATCTTTTACTAAAATATCATTAATACTTCTTTCTTTGACATCTATCACGGATACATTTATGCCGCTTTCCATTACATCATCTAATTTTTTAGTGATATCAATATACTCTTTAGTGTCAACTTTTAATTTTTGATATTGTTTTTTTAAATATTCATATTCCGTTGCTCCGATATTATTGTAAAGAACAATGTTTAGAATGGGATGATTAAAAAACTCACTCGGAGATAATGGTGAATATATTTCATAAATATAGTTGTTTACATCTCCTTTTTTAAAATATGTTTTAAGTAAGCCGGTGGCTTCTAAAGCTTCTCGTGCTTCTCTTAAAATTTTTAAAGGTGTTTTTAAAAGACTCATTAAATGATGATGAGTAAAATCTCTGGAAACTCCTTTACTTTCCTCAAGATCATTAATTAAAACTAGATATAAAGATATAGCAAGATGACCAATAATAGGTTCATAAAAAGATATTAAATACTTGCGATCAGCATCAGTTAAAATAGTTTTGTTTATGACTACATATCTATCTGCTGGAAGTAGTGTAACTCCATCCATATTAACACCTCACTTATAACAAATATTATAACACCTCTTTATTCTTTTGTCTTTAATTATTTGGCTTATTTTTATAAAATCTATACAGTACATAAATAAATATACATAGCATTATAACTATAGCGATGATTTTATATTTATCTAAAATATCAAGCATAATGCTCCAGTTGTCAGATAATGTATGACCCAAACATATTAAAACTGTATTCCATATTAAAGAACCACAAAAAGTATAAACTATAAACTTTATTATGGGCATTTCACTCATACCTGCGGGAATTGAAATTAAACTTCTAACAATAGGTATAAATCTACAGAAAAATACACTTTTATTGCCTTTGTTATTAAACCAAATATCAGCCTTATCAATATCTTTTTCTTTTAAAAATAAAACTTTACCTATTTTACCACGCACTATTTTTTTTAGTCTATCTTTATTTAATATTTTACCTATATAATAAAGTAAGATGGCACCAAGTAAACTTCCTAAACTAGAGAATATTATCATAAGTAGAACATTAAGAGTTGTGTAGCTTGTCATAAAGCCACTTAAAAGAAGTATTACTTCGGATGGTATCGGAGGAAATATATTTTCAATAAATATAAGAAAGAAAACACCAAAATAACTATACTTGTTAAGTACCATAAATATAAAATCTTGCATATAATCACCTATATAATATTATTCTAAAATAAACTCAATCTTTCCTTTACCATTTTTTACTTCTATTTTTGCTATAGAACCATTTATAATGTTCATACTTGGACCTTTGTGAGATATGTCAGCATCGTATATTATTGGAATATTTAAACTGTTTAGTATACAATCTTTTAAACACTCTTTAGTATTATAACCAATATTTGTGTTATTTACCCCAAAACGTCCAAATATAACAGCTTTTGTATATTTAAAATATCCTAGTTCATTAAACTTCCAAAGTACTCTTATGATTTCTTCATGTGAAAGCTCACAATTATCAAAATACCATATTATACCATCTTCTTTATACCTTTCTGTAAATTCTTGGCCGCCATCATACTTAGTACCTGATAGTTCTGATATTATATCAAGACAACCACCAATAATTCTTCCCTTTATATTTATGTCTTCATTATTTAATGTCTTCCAAATAACTTCTTTATCTAAGTTATAACCTTCTAAACCAGTTTCTTTTTTTATGTATTCATCTTCATATAATGGGTAACTTTCTTGAGGTTCAAGATTACCTTTCATTAATTTTAAAAAGTTTTTTTCGCTTTCATGGAGTATACTGCTTCCAAAATTAGAAAAGTTTTTCCCATATATGCTAGCAATATCATATTTTGTAGTTATCACATATAAAAGTCCAGTTGGATCAGAAAATCCTGCAACAAACTTAGGATTATTTTTTATAAGATCAAATTCAACAAATGGAAGTATTTCAACTAGGAATTCACCACCTGATGCACACAATATAAAATCAATACTTGACTTAAACATATCATTTATTTCATTTGCTCTATTTTGAGCACTACTACTTCTTCCCTTATCTGATTTATATAAATTATTTGAGATGACTATGTCATATCCTAATTTTTTAAATCGTTCACAGGCATTTTTATATCTATTTATTTTAGCTTTACTATCTGCTCCATCTGATGGTGCAGGAACACCAATTATACTTTTTTCACTTATAAATTTTGGATACTTCATAAATTTACCTCCTTTTAAATTATAACTTTTTCATATAATAAACGCAAGAAATATTATTTTTATTAAATAATATTTTTAAGAATTTAAAAATGTGAAAAAATACTTTTTCACATTTAATATTTATTCTTCTCTTAGTTTAGCACCGCATCTTTTTTCAAGTGATTTTAAGATACTTGCCATTTTTTCATTTATTTCTTCCATTGTCATGGTACTTCCTTCACTTATCATTCTAACTTTAAAAGTAACTGATTTTTTACCTTCAGGAATTTGATTACCACGATATACATCAACAAATTCTACTTCTTTTACTTTATTTTTTATAGTTTGATGTATAATACCCCAACTTACATCTTCATCTACAATAATAGATAAATCTTTTTCTATCAAAGGTAGTTCAGGCAATTTTTCATACTTATTAGTGCGTGATGCAAATGGCACTAAGCTATCTAGATTAAGTTCAAAGATAGCTGCATTTGTTCTTTTAATTTTACATTCATTCATAGTTTTAACATTTAAAAGTCCAAAATAACCAATTTCTTCATCATTTAATTTTATACTTAAATAAGCATTAATATCTGCCCAGCTTGGTTTTTCACGTTTTTCAAGTGTTATAGCTTCCATATGAGTGTATCTTGCCATATTTTCTAAGACACCCTTTAATTCATAGAATATTTCTTTAGCATCTTTACCTACGATAGCACCAGCTAAAGATTTATGTTGAATTGGAAGTATTTCATCATCACTTGATGGTCTATAGTCACCCTTTTTATAAACCTCAGATACTTCAAATATTTTAAATTCATCATAATATCTCAAGTTTTTAGAAATTGCTTCTAAAGTACCTGGTATAAGTGATTTACGAAGTATTGCAAGTTCTGGTGCTGGTGGTGTTGCAAGTCTTACAGCATCACTAGTATCTATTCCTGCAGCTTTTATATATTTTTCATCAATCCATGGATATGTAAATATTTCATAAAAACCACATCTATATGCCAAATATTCCATAATTCTTTTTTCAAGTAAAACTTTTCTTTGATTAATGGAATATTCTAATGTAATTGTTATTGGTTTAGCTTCAAATGAGTCAAATGATAGAATACGAGCAATATCCCCCATAACATCATCTTTAATTGTGACATCACCGGTTGATCTGTATGTTGGAACAATGCATCTGTAAACATCATTATCTAAAGTAACTTCATAACCTAAAGATGTAAGTATTTGTCTAATTACATCATCACTTATTACTTTTCCTAATCTTTCATTTAAAAATTGTCTACTTACTTCGATAACATTTTTCTTTGTTTCATTGGCACATACATCGTTATATTTAACTATATTGCTTTCAGGAAATATTTCTTTAATTAAAGCAAGAGCCAAACTTAAACCTTCATCAACTCTCTGCGTATCAATTCCTTTTTCATAACGCATTGAGGCATCTGTTTTTTCTGCAAATCTTTTGCCAGTTTTTCTAATTGCTGTTGCACTAAATGATGCTACTTCAAGAAGTACACCTTTTGTATCAGGTAAAATTGAGTCTTTTTTACCACCACGAATACCCGCTAGTGCTAAAGGTTCATCCTTATCACAAATAACTAAATCATCTTCAGTTAAGCTTATAGAGTTATTATCAAGAAGTAATAATTCTTCACCTTTCTTAGCATTTCTAACAACTATTTTTTCGCCATCAACATGAGTTTTATCAAAGGCATGAAGTGGTTGTCCAGTTGCTATCATAACATAATTTGTTATGTCAACGATGGCATTTATTGGTCTAAGTCCACATTTAACTAAAGCTGCTTGCATCCAAATTGGAGCTTTTCTTTCATCAATTCCATCTATTTCTACCGCAGCATATCTACTACATTTACTTGTTTCTTCAATTTCAACATTATATTTAGGTAAATTTTTATCTATATCATAACTTTCTAATTTTTTAAGTGGTACATTATAAATAGTACTTAGTTCTCTAGCAATACCATAGTGTCCCCATAAATCTGGTCTATTTGATAAAGATTTATTATCTATTTCTAAAACAGTATCATTTAAATCAAGAACATCAGCTATATTATCACCAGGGGCACATTTTATACCTTTTAAATCAATAATTTCAGCTTCATCCATTTGTGGAAAGAAATCACTTAAGAAAACTTCTTCAGCAGCACAAATCATACCAAATGATTCTTCGCCACGCATTTTAGTTTTTTCAATTTTTACTGGTTCACCTTGTCCATGCCAAACTACTACAGCACCAGGCTTGCAAACAACTACATATTCACCTACATAAAGGTTAGAGCCACCACATACTATTTGAACAGGTGCATCTTCCCCGATATCAACAATACAAATACGTAATTTATCAGCATTTGGGTGAGCTTTTACTTCTAAAATTTTACCAACGATAATATCATGAAATTTTTCACCAACATTTTCAACGCCTTCGACTTCAACAGTTCTAAGGGTCATGTCATAAGCAATTTTATCATTAGTTATATTTTTAGGTAAATCCACATATTTTTTTATTAAATTTAAACTAACTCTCATTTTTATCCTCCTTACTTAAATTCTTTTAAAAATCTTAAATCACTACTATGGAAAAGTCTTACATCATCTACGCCATAACGCATCATTACAAGTCTATCTAAACCAATATTAATGTAAAAGCCAGTCCATTCATCGGGATTTAATCCAGCAGATTTTAAGACATTTGGATGAATTACACCACCGGGCATAACTTCAATCCAACCATTATGGTTACATACTTTACAACCTACTCCACCACATACTAAACATTCCATATCAATTTCATAACCGGGTTCAGTAAATGGGAAGAAACCTTCTCTCATTCTAGTATTTATTTTTTTACCAAATACTTTTTCAAGTATTGTTTGGATCATAACCATACCAGATGAAAATGAAATATCTTTATCTACAATTAATGCTTCATATTGATAGAATGCTCTTTCATGTCTAGCATCAGTTGTTTCATTTCTAAACACTTTACCAGGATAAACAAATCTAGCTGGTGCACCATGTTTTAATAAGTATCTAACTGAACCACCAGTTAAATGAGGTTTTAAACAAAGTCTTTCAGCGCCTTCTTTGTCCTCAGTTCCTTCAATCCAATATGTATCCATTGATTGACGAGCTGGATGATCCTTAGCAAAGTTCAAATTATCAAAAGCATACTTCTCACTGCTTATGTCATCTTCAGTATATACTTCAAAACCAAGGGAAGCAAAAGCTTCATTTAAATCATTACGCATTTGGGTAATTGGATGAAGAGCTCCACTACTAACCGGAGATCCTGGAATAGTTATATCAATTGGTCTATCCAAAACACTCATACTAGAAATAATTTCTTCTTCCTTTCTAGATAATTTTTCCGCAAATACATTTTTAATTTCAGTAGTAAGCATACCAACAGATTTTTTTTCATCAGCACTTAGACTACCCATGTTTTTAAATACTTCTGCTAGCTTGCTTTTCTTACCAGTTAAATCTTTTTTAACTTCTTCAAGTTCTACTAAAGTTTTAGCATTTTCTATTTTTTCTAAACCTTTAGTTTTAATTTCTTCTAATCTTTCTTTCATAATAATCCTTTCTTTGATACAAATAAAAACACGAACAAGCTCTTAAAAGGACGAAGCTTATTCGTGGTACCACCTTTTTTCATAGTATTTCTACTATCTCATTAGATTAACGCTCTTTCACGGTTTGACTCCATTATTGAAATTCATTAATTTACCTTTTTCTTGTAGCTCTCAGTTTATAACTACAATTTCCTGTAGAAAGTATTAAATTAACTACTTAGATAATTTCTTCATCAATTACTTCTTGATTATATTACTTTTTTTTATGTTTGTCAAATATAGTTTTAGCATTTAATTTCAGCAATTAATTTATCCTGCTTACCTACGGACAGTTTTTAAAATAAAAGAAAATGATATATATCAAATCCTCTTGAAACTCTTTAAAAATGGCAACTCTAATATTAAAAGCAAAAAATAAAAAGGAGTTGCCACAATACACAAGCAGAAATTATAAATGAAATTCGTGAATTTTTAAAAAATAATATTCCAAATTTAAGAAAAACACAACTAAATATCATTCCAGAAATTATTTTTGGTATGATTTTTTCTGAATCTGTAGTATCTACTGATATAGCAAAATGTCTAAAAAATGAATTTTCTCATGTTCAACTTGAATCTATTCAGAAGAGAATTCGCAGATTTTTTAATAATAAAATATTTAACCCAGAATTTTTTTTATAATTCTTTAGTTTTTCATGTCATTTCTTCATATAAGAAAAAAACATAAAGATAACAGAATTCATATTACTTTTGACCATATGTTTTCTCACGATAATTACACTACTATCATGATGTCAATGAGAGTTGGTAAACAAGGTATTCCTCTTTGGTTTAGATCTTTTAAAGGCAAAAAAGTTAATGATGCCTTTGAAGAAAGTTTAATAATCGAAGGTATCAATTACATTATTGATTTATTTAAACATACAAAATATAAATTAACCTTTCTTGCTGATAGATGGTTTAACTCCACCAATCTTATGAAAACTATCGAAAATGCTGGTCATATTTACTGCTTTAGACTTAAGAAAAATATTAAATGTTTCATATATGACAAAAAAGAAGGTCATAAAATTTGGAAATGGTTAGATGAACTTACTACATATGAGTGGCATTCAGCACTTTATGATGATGTTTTACTTACTGAAAGTAAATTTAAATGTAAAATTGTATGTAGCAAAAGACATGGCACTGATGATGCATGGATATTAGCAACTAACGGAAATTACAGACAAACAATTATTGATTATGGCTACCGTTTCGGGGGTATTGAAACCATTTTCAAAAATCAAAAATCAAATGGCTTTTACATAGAAAACATTGTTAATGCTACTGAAAAGTCATATCAAACCATGTATGCTTTAGTATGTACATGTATTTTATTTCACACCATCATTGGTACCGATTATTCTAAAAACACTAGATGTTACAAGAATATAAAAATTGTTACTCATAAAAAATACAAAAGTAAAGGTCTAGTTAGAGTTCTATCCCTATTTAATACTGGATTAACTTTATTTAAACGAGCCATTAATTCTAGAATATACATTAGAATTCCAATGAAATTTATTTTGTATGACATATAAAATTTAAAACAATACTAAAATTTTTTTGCGTGCAATAATTTATATTTCTTTTATAAATAATGAGTAAAAATGTAGTTTTTATAACAAATTTATATGATTTTAGCATCTTTATAACTCAAAAAAAGAGGTAAATCGTTCAACACTGGTCGAACTTTTTACCTCATTTTTGTTAGATTTTACCGATGTTTTTTTAAAACTGTCCGTCAATCAGTTTATTGAGCTTACCTACGGACAGTTTTTAAAATACAAAAAAATAGATATAACATCCTTGCTATATCTATTGTGC
>CAKORY010000007.1 GCA_934101795.1 uncultured Bacilli bacterium | reverse complement strand
ATGGCAATATTTATTTACGAATTAATTAAGCCATTTTTAGTAAAATGGTTTAAAGATTAGAATATATAAAATTGTAAATATACATTTGAAGTTATAATTACTACCTGTTTTTATAAATAGTAATTTATTATTTTATTATTTATTAGGAGGTGTAGAAAAATTGTACAAAACTGTCGATATAGAGTATTTTCCAAAGGCGGACACCATGGCAAAAAAAGTAGAAAAAATATCTAATGAGATGCTGGAAGATGGATATGAATTAGTAACAATGTCTATAACTAATTCTGCAAAAGCAATATTAATATTCAAAAAAATTTTAAAAAAGTAAATGAAAGTGACATATTTTATGAGAAAATTAAAAACAGGAACATCATTAATTATATTAGGAAATTTATTATATTTATCTTATATATATTTTTGAGGTCTATCTATTGGATACAACCTTGCTGGAGATTGATTTAATCAATTACTTGTTTCTACTTTTTCACAAATGACCCATGTCATTGCTCCAAATTGATAAGAAACTCGGAAAATTTATTTCTGAAATTAATAAATGCTAACTAGAAATAGTTAGTTTTTTGTTATATAAAAAAAAGACTAGTTATATTTCAAACTAATCTCACTATCAAATTGTTATTACTTGATATTGATAATAATCATTGTTATCTAAATAACAAGCAGAGATGCCTTTTCCATTGTATGCAGTTTTACCAGAAGTTGATTTAGTTTTTGTTTCCTTTAATAACTCACCATCACCATGCTTGCTAGTTTTATGTCCATAAATAACCATATACTATTCAACATTCTTTAAAGATTCAACCATATCAATATTCTTTAAATTAAAATGAGTCACAACAATAACAATAATAGTAAAAATAATAGTAATTAAAGCTGAAAAAACATAACTTAAAAGAAACACTTCTCTATCAAACATTAAATAATCAGGTTCACAAGTAGAAATAATATAATGACATAAATAAGAGCCAAATGAAAGACCAATTAATATACCAAGTATTGTCAATATAATAGTTTCTCTATTTATATATTTATCAACTTCTTTAACATAAAAACCTAATACTTTAAGTGTAGCTATTTCCCTTTTTCTTTCACTAATATTTATATTAGACAAATTATATAAAACCACAAAAGCTAACATTGCTGCTGCAATAATTAAAATAGCCACTATAGAATCAATAGATGATAACATATCATTTAATACATCTTTCACATCACTATTATTAATAATAGAAATAGCATCCTTACTAGCAATATATTCCATATCAAAATCATTACTATCATCTAAAGTACACTCATTTAAATCTATTAGAAAAGAATTTACTTTATAATTACCAAACAAACTATTATAAGTATTCTTATTTATGTACATATACTGATTAATATAATTTTTAACAATATAAGATACTTTTATAGTATAACTATTATTATCATTATCAAGTAAAGTAACATCATCTCCGATAGATACATTTAAAAGTTTCGCAGTTTTTTCACTAATTACACAACTATCATCTAATATATCATCATAAATTTTATCTTCCTTCTTATAATCAATTAAAGAAACAACCTCATTAAACCTATTAAAATTATTTGGTACTATCAAAGATACATCTTGTTTTATATCACCATTTAAAACACTAATACTTTGATAATTAACATCTACTGCTTTATTAACAATTTTTTCATTATTAATTTTATTAAGTAACTTTTCATAATCACCATTTTCACTAATAATCATCATTTTATCATATTTAAATATTTTACTATATTGATAATCATTTATATTTTTAATAGAATCTTTTAAACCAAAGCCTGCCAAAATAAGTGCTGTACATCCAGCAATTCCAAAAATAGTTGTTAAAACTCTAGATTTATATCTAAAAATATTTCTAATAGTTATTTTATCAGAGAATTTAAGCCTTTTCCAAATAAATGATATTTTTTCAAGTAATATTTTTCTACCAGATTTAGGTACTTTAGGTCTCATTAAATTTGCAGGAACATCTTTTAAATTATAAATACATATTAAACATGCTGTACCACAAATACATAATATACATATCCAAAAACCAATCATATTATATGCACTATTAATTGAATATATAAATATCGGCATATTAAATAATTTTTTATAAATATTCCAAATAACATAAGGAATTAAATAAGAACCAATAAAAACACCTAAAATACCTCCAATAACAGTTGCTAAAAGTGAATAAATAACATATTTTAAAGTAATATAAAAATTGTTATAACCCAAAGACTTTAATGTACCATTTTCAGTTCTATCTTCTTCAATCATCCTCATCATTGAAATAAGACTAACTAAAACAGCAATTCCAAAAAATATTAAAGGAAAAACATTTCCTAAATTCTTTACATTATCACTTGCATTAATTAATTCTTTATATGAATTATTATCTAACCTATCATAAAGATACCAATGTGGTTTAACTACTTCATTTTCATTTATACTTATGCCATATAACTCATTATATTTTTCATCTTCTCTTTCTTCTTTAATAACATCTATCTTATTAATAGCATCATCAATAACATTTTTATATTCTTTACTATTAGTTAGCATATTTTTAGTATTATTTAAGGTTATATAAATAGCACTATAATAATCACTTTTTAATACATCTTCCAAAGTATAAGCATAATAATTAACTTTACCACTACCTAAATTAGTACTAGGTCTTTCAGAAGAAAAATACAAAGGACTTATAACAGTTCCTACTATTTTTTTATTACTATCCAAAATATTAATAGAATCTCCAATACTTAAATTATTATCTAAAAGCATCTTTTTTTCAACAACAATTTCATTATTACCATTAGGTAAACTACCATCTTCTAAATAAACTTTATTAATACTATTATTTAACCCCATTACTTTAACAACATATTGTTCATTATTTAGCTTTAAATAAGTATCTGTTTCATATGAACCTATTACTTTATCAAATCCATCTATTTTAGATAAACTATTTATATCTTTATCATCAAGTCCAAGATTAGAAACAACTTTTATATCATAAACATTATTATCATCATAAAACTTATCTAAAGTTTTAAGCATATCAGGGCTACAAGCTTCAATCCCTGCATAAAAACCAATTCCAAGAAGGGCCATAGATAATAAAGATAAAAACCTTTTATAATTTTGCTTTATCTTCATAAATATATGTTTAAATAACATAGTTTTCATTTTACCACTCAATATCCTTTATATCCGTAGGTTTTTCATTAATAATGATATCACTAACAGAACCATTTTTAAACTTTATAACTTTATCAGCCATTGGACTAATCGCAGAGTTATGTGTAATAATTACAACCGTCATATGTTCTAATCTACATGTATCTTGAAGCAATTTAAGTATTTGTTTACCCGTTTTATAATCTAAGGCCCCCGTAGGTTCATCACATAACAAAAGCTTAGGATTTTTACAAATAGCTCTAGCAATTGCAACTCTTTGTTGTTCTCCCCCACTAAGTTGAGCTGGAAAATTATTCATTCTATCTCCAAGTCCAACTTTATCTAATATTTCCTCTGGTTTTAAAGAATTTTTACAAAGCTGAGTAGCAAGTTCTACATTTTCAATAACAGTTAAATTTTGTATTAAATTATAAAATTGAAAAACAAAACCAATATCATTTCTTCGATATTTTATTAAATTCTTACCAGTTAATTTATTAACACATTTACCATCAACATAAACATTTCCACTTGTTAAAGTATCCATACCTCCCAAAATATTTAAACAAGTTGTTTTACCAGCCCCAGAAGGCCCTAAAATACAAACAAGTTCTCCTTTTTCTATTTCAAAAGAAGTATTAGACAAAGCCTTTATTTCAACTTCACCCATTTTATATACTTTATTTACATTCTTAAACTCTATATAAGCCATAATAATCCTCCATTTTACTTATTTAAACTATTTTTAACAGACTCAGCCATTTTTCTTTTTTCTTTCGTAGGAACAAACTTTTTAACAACAGAACTTTTTTTATTATTTTTAAGTCCTATATAAGCAAAAATACTAAAACAAACAGCCCCGAGAAAATTAACAAATAAATCCTTCATTGTATCATTTAAGCCAATATCTAAATAACCATCATTTACAGTATAAAGTAAATTACCATCAGTATCATATATTAAAGTTTTACCAATATTATCTAAAATAATAGGTTTATTTTCACCACTAGGATTCATTGCAACCGAAGATACACTTGTAATAATAGTATCTTTTTGCATATCAAACTTTAAAAATTTATCTCCACCATATTCAAAAAACTCCCATAAAATACCAATAGTCATTGAAAAACAAAAAGCAACTAAACACAGATAAAATGGGGATAAATTAATGTCTTTACTATTTTTATTAAGTAAATCAACTAATGAAAAGCCAACCGCCGTGGCTAAAAAACCATTAATAGTGTGCAAACAAGTATCCCAATGAGGAATTATACCATAAAAATTATTTATTTCTCCAAGTATTTCCGCAGAAAATATAAACAAATAAATGCTAATCTCTAAGCCATCAGGTAATGTTATTTCATATTTATTTTGAATAAATAATGGAGCAAACAATAAAACAAGGGATAATAAGCAGAGTAAAGCATTATTTAAATCTCCTCTAAGTATTTGTAAAATCATACATAATATAACTAAAAATCTTAATATTAAATATATAGCTAAAGAACTTCTTTTAGTTTCTTTATAAGCCATTTTTATTAATTTTTGTACATTTAATCTTTTCTTCATAATAATATTTTCCTTTTATTTAGCACATATACTTTGCGTTTCAAGTGGTACTTTATAAGTAGTTATATTTTTACTATCATCAGTTGCATTTATTAATAAATATAAACTATTATGTTCATCACATGTCTTTTTATATCCATCAACTTTAAAAGTTACATTTTCTAAAAACTTCTCTAATTTAATTTTCTTATCACCATCATATTTATAAGAACTAATTTTCTTTTCTATATCTTCATGTGATTCATATAATGTACACTCAATTATTTCATACTCTTTAGTATCATCTCCACCACAATACTTAATATTAGTTATATAAATAGCACTTTTCTTATCATTATAAGCAATACTACCAGATATATTAAACGCGTCACAAGAACTAGTAATTGTTTTAAAATTAAAGTCACCATTATTATTATTTTTTATTACTAAAAATAATACAATTACTATACATATAATACCTATAATAATATATTTCTTATAACTTTTTTTAACACTTTTTTCCCCATTAAATAAATCATCCAAACTTACATCAAAATCTTTACAAATATCTTTTAATAAACTAAGATCAGGCATATTCTTACCATTTTCCCATTTACTAACTGCTTGATAAGTAACATTATATTTATCAGCAAATTCTTTTTGAGTTAAATTATTCTTTATTCTTAAATCTTTAATAAATTTCCCAATTTTTTCTTGATCCATCCTATTTTTAACCTCAATTCTAATTTTATTATATCAAAAAAACATGGACAATGCCATGTTTTTTAATTAAAAGTATAGGGATTACTTAAAGTTCCTGTACCTGATACATATAAAGCAGAAGATGATAAATAAAATGTAGGTCTAAAGGTATCATTATTATTAGGAAGTTTAAATAAACTTACAAGCCCGTTTTTAAATATTCCAAAAATTTCATCGCTATATTTAGCTGCTCTTGTAATAGTATATTCATAATTACCTGTATATAACCAATTATTCGAAGGTATAGATGAACCACTATATTCATATACATCAGTATTCCACGCACTCGGAGATGCAGCAAATCCATAATCACTAACATACATTAAACCTATATATGCATTATATGTAGTTCTTCCATCAGGACTACCTGATGCTGGATTATTAAATTCTTTCTGATATGCGCTAGCCGGAGTATATTTAGTACCTTTTGCATCAACATAACCACCAACCCTCCACGTTGTATAAACTATTTTATTTACATTAAAGATATTTTTTAAATTATTTAAATATTGACCATTTAAATAATTATTCATAGACGATGTTGCCCACGCATTATTATTACCCCATGCTCGATTTCCAGCAGATGTTGCTTTAATAACTTTAACTTGATCTCCAAATACTCCGATTATTCTATATAAATTATCAGATGGACAAGAAGAACCATTCTTAGCTAAACAAACATAGTTATTTACCTGACTAGAAGGTCCTGCATATCTATATGAATAATCTCCAGCACTATTAGAAAGACTACTTGTATGATAATATAAATTATTTGACCCTTGTGATGTATATTTAGATTTTATATACGAAGCTAAACTATTACTCTTAGTTTTAATAGAAGTAGCAGACACACTACTTGTTCTATTATTACTATCTTTTACATAAACTTTAACATAAAATGTTGCATCACTTGTTAAATTACTAAATGTATAACTACTTGATGTACTTTCTACATAATTGGATCCATTATCTTTTGAATAATAATATTTTACAACATTTCCTGTTCCTCCACTTGCACTTACACTTATGGTAATTGAACTATCTGTTGATGAAGTTGATACATTTGTTACTTTTGGAAGTACATATGCATCTGTTGTTACACTTAAACTATATACATTCGATTCTCTTTCTAAAGTATCAACTACTTTTACTTTTATTGAATAATTTGTTTTTTCATTTAATCCTGTAAATGTATATGATGAATTAGTACTTTCTGTATATGCTCCATCATTTATTGAATAATAATATTTTGATATATTATTTGTTCCATTTGCTCCAACTACAGATACACTTATTTGATTATATTTTGTTGTTGGTGTAACATTTGTTACACTTGGTAATATATATGTTTCTGTTGATATTGCTTTAACAAATTCTGTTGAATATCTTCCATAACTATCAAGCACTTTTACCTTTATTTTATATTCTGTTGTATCTTTTAAATTATTAAATACATAACTATTTGAATCACTTTCTTCATAAGTTTGTCCATTATCTTTTGAATAATAGTATTTTACTATATCATTATCTCCTTTAGTTGCATTAACACTTAGTGTTATACTATTTAAAGTTGATGTATGACTTACACTATTTACAACTGGATTATTATACTCACTTGTTGTTACTTCAGTTTCATATAAATTAGTTTTAATACCATTCTTATCTACTCCATAACTATAAACTTTATATACAGAGTTATCACTTAAATTATCAAATTTATATGTATTTTTATCTGTTTCTACAAAAGTTACATCTTTTAAAGCTACTTTTTTAACACCACTATTATTTACATAACCTGTTACATTACTTGATGTTTTTTCTATACCATAAAAGTATTTATTTACTTCTGCACTACCTTTTTCTACATCTAAAGTAGTATCAATACTATTATAAGTTGTTTTAGTTGTCATATTAGTTATTTTAGATAACTCATAACTATTCATTTTATCACTGGTAACAAATAATTTACCTGATAAGCTTTTACCCATATTCTTAGATTGATCAGTATCAAGATTAGCAAATGTAACTTCAACCTTCCAATCTTGAGTAATTGTATTTCCACGAGTTGCTTCGATATCATAATCTGGCACTAATAAAAATCCACCAGTTCTAGTTGTAATATCAAAACCTTTTTCATAGTGAACTAGTCCAGTAATATTTTCAAGTTTATTACCATTTGGATCAGTTACATTTAAATATAACTCTGGAGTGCCATCCTGTGTTGTATATTCAAAATCATTTGTATCAATAACAAAATATATGTTATAACTTCTTGTTGTTTTTTCTACATTTTTTGAATTACTTGCAGTGAGTGTTGCATGTGCACCGGTTGAATCACTAGCATCTGGATTACCTTTTTTAAATTCATTTTGAGTAATACCAATGTTAATGGCTTTATCAATTTTAAATGTTAACAAATCAGTTGTTGCTGTTGTAACATCAACCTTTGATGAACCACCTTCTCCCCCTTGCGCTTTAAAGTATGCATACGTTGCACCAGCCACTAGGGTAATTAATGTTAAAACCCCAACTATACTAAGAATTAATGCTTGTTTTTTATTTTTTTCCATAAATGCCACATCCTTACTTGCTTTCTTCCTATGTTACAAAATAATTTTATCACATAAAAAAACAAATGAAAAGTATTTTTCGATTGCTTTTTAAATATTTTTACTCAGCTTCATTTGATACCCAATAATAGTTATCTCCATCTTTTTGAAAAGTATGTTTATATACTATACCATACCCTTTTTTGGTTTAACAAACTCACGCATAATATTCTTACGTTGCTATATAAGTATGCAAAAGCATCACTTTAACGTATTTTTAACATTTTATAAAACTCCTACGTTGAAAAAGTAAATTCCACCCATCTTTTTAATAAACTTATCAATTCTTTAATATTTCATTTTCTATAATCCAATTAATATCTTCAATAGATTTATCTATATTAAATATTCCATTTCCAACTGGGTAATAAACAGAGTATACTTTATATTTATTTTTACCTATTTTAAGTTCATGACACAATTTTCTATTTTCACTTACAGATATTTTTTTATTTAAAACAATTGAACTAACTTGATTACCAAAAGTAATAATAACTTTAGGTTTTATAATCTCAATTTCTTTAAAAAGTAATAAAAGATACTTTTTTAAAACTTCATCAGATAGTGCTCTAGCATCTACCTGAGTACATTTACCAAGATTAGTAATAAAAACTTTATTATTAGTAAGCTCTTCATATACAAAATCACTAAATTCATAATCCCAATCTTTAGGCTTCTTACTATGAATTACTTCAAATGTATCATTACTTATTAAATTTACTTCTTTAAATAACTTCCATATATTCTTAGTACCAATCCACGGAGATTTCCTTCCCTTCCAAGTCTTTAAACTTGCAACATTCCTACCCGTCGGATTCATAAATATAAAACAAATGTCAGGATTATTTTCACATCCTCCATTATATATAGAATCTAATTCTTTAGCACCATATTTTACTTGTAATTTATCATATTCTTTCTTTAAATCTTCCAACTTCATAAAAGCACCATCAAATACCAATTTATTTCTTAATACTTTTAATATCCTGAAGCTCAAATCTATATTTTTGTTTTATATCTGGATACTTTACATGATCAACTTCACTTAAAAACATATCATAATCTTTTACAAACAAAGTATTTTCACCATATAAAGCTCTATACACAACCATCTTTTTATTAGTTTCACTATCAATAGCAATATCCAAAACTAAATACAAATCTCCTTTAAAATGTTTATAAACTCTATTTAACTCAAGCTTTCTCATAAATTATACCTCCATCTATTTTAAATTACTTTCTCCAGTTTTATAATCAATTTTTATACCATTTTGAATATTATAAACAAATACATTAAATAAAATGCCTTCCCCATTATCTTCAACAGATTTGGCTTCTATAATAACACCTGTTGCCAGTAAATTATCATCTTTGTATACTGGAGTAACTCTATAAAGAACATGATTATTAGTGCTCTTTACATAATTTGCTACTTTATTTTCAAAATCAAGCATACCCTTTGTATTCATTTGTCTTGTACAAGTAATTAAATTATTAGGATTAGTATTCTCACCAGTTAACTGATATCCAATTAAATGACATCTATTATATAGGTATTTTCCATCAACAATATCATATTTTATAGTATGCCAACCAGAAGGCTTAATCATTCCAATTGAACCTCTTTTTTCCGTAGGCATCAAATCTACTCCAATATTAGCAAAAGCAACTCCAGCTCTTCCTAAACTATCAAGTTTACTATACTCTTCAAAAGATTTAGATGTATCTATTTTCTCAAAAACAGGAACGTTACCATTAAGTTCAATATAATTATAACCCGTAAATTTATCAACATCAGACACATCATATTTATAAATAGTATTATCATTATTATTAACATAAGCACTACTATTATCAGTATAATAAGTATAAACACCAATAATAAGTGCCAAAATCAAGCTTGTTAAAAGCATATTTTTTCTTTTCATTTTATTACCTCTAACATAATTATATAGCATTTTTAGCTAATTTCAAACAAAAATATAGCTATTTTTGTCAAAATGTGTCTATAAGTGGCTTGTATTTTTTTTATATTATGGGATAATATATCCGAGGTGTAAAGTATGGCTGTTTATAGTTTTCAAGAATTACAAGAAAAAATTGCAAAAAGCAATAATGAAGACCTATATTATAGAATATGTAAAAATATTAAAAAAATAAGAAAAGAAAAGTACAAAGAATTTAAAAAAATAAGTTCAAACAGTGCAATTAATCCTTATACTACAGAAAATATTGCAGCATTATTAGATTATAATCATACACACTACAAAAGATTTGAAAGTGAAAATGATTCTACTAAGAAAATGCCACTAAAAAAAATAGTTTTACTATCTATAATACTAGAAACTTCTATTGAAGATTTAATGAAATAACGTTTCAAAATTGAAACGTTATTTTATTTATAATATTCTTCTAAAGTAATATCTCTTTCATATAATTCTTTAGCTAAATCCACTCCAACAAATCTATAATGCCAAGGTTCAAAATTATAACCAGTAATATTCTCTTTCCCTTTTGGATACCTAAGAATAAAACCATATTTCCAAGCATTATCTTTAAGCCAAATAGCTTCTTTATCATCTTCTTTAATATTATCATCATATATACCATTTTCATAAATAGCAAAATCTACAGCTAAACCAGTTTGATGTTCTGATGCTCCAGGTAAAGCAATTAACTTATAAGCTTCATTTCCTTTTTCAGAAATTAATTTATCAAGTATTATTTGTTGATAAGTACCACTTCTAAAAGCACTATCAATAATTATATTAATACCATTATTATTAGCATCATAAATTAATTTTTCTATATAAGGTTTTACTTCCGTTCTAAGCATAGGTTTTATATTATCAATTAAATAATTATGAAAATTATTTTCATTATTATCAACAATATACATATTCTTAGGAATATAATCAATACTTAACATATTTTCTTTATTAACTAAAACATCAATACTTAAATCATCCATAAAGCACTTCCTTTATTATTATATGATAAATTAAAACCTAACGTTATAGTTAGGTTTTATATTATTTATTAGGATCAACAATTATTTTAACTGCTGAATCTTTACCACTTGTAAGTCTTTCATAAGCTTTTTGAACACCATCTAAAGGTACAATATCATCAACAAACTTCATAACATTTAACTTTTTATTAGCAATTAAATCAATACAAGACTTAAATTCATCATAAGTATAAGCAATAGCACCTTGAACAACTAATTCCTTCATAACGGCCATAATTGTATAAGTTGGAACAGCATCCATAGCAACACCAACTAGAACAACAATTCCACCTGGTTTAACCATTGAAAGAGCACTATTTACTGCAGCACTATTACCACAACATTCAATAATAACATCAAAGCCACCATTAGTTTTTGCCATCATATCAGGTACTAAATTTTCATCTAAGGCATTTCTCCATTCATCAGCAACACCAAGTTTAACAGCTTTTTTACCTCTTTCTTCATTAGTTTCAGTAACAACTACTCTACTAGCACCTTCAAGTTTAGCAAACATAGCACTAACTAGACCAATAATACCTCCACCAATAACTAAAACATCATCGCCAACAGCAATTCTTCCTAAATGTGCTGCATGAAGACCAACGGCTGTAGGTTCAACCATCGCTACTTCTTCATCTTTCATATCATCAGGAATTTTAATAACCATATCACTTCTAACAGCAATACGTCTTGTAAGCCCTCCAGGATTATTAATTGAAAGTCCAACAGCTTCACTCCAAGTTGCACTACAATATTGTATCTCTCCTTTACGACAAGCTTCACACTTACCACAAGGTGAAATAGGAAGAGCAGTAACTCTATCACCAACTTCTAAATCCAGTCTATCTCCGGGATCAACAACTCTACCACAAAATTCATGCCCCAAGACTAATCCTTTAGGATCTCCATTAACCCAATAATGAATATCAGAACCACAAATACCAGTTTTTAAAACATCAATTATAACTTTTTTGCCATCAGCTTTAGGTTCTTCAATTTCTTTAATTTCAAATTGTTTAACACCTTTAATTGCACATGCTTTCATAACAACATCTCCTTACTATGAGTATAGTATAACACTTTTTGAAATAAAATAATACTATATAAAAAAATAATTTACAAATTAATGTAAACTATTTCTTTATTGTAACAACATGAGGATACGGTATTTCAATTCCCTCTTTATCAAATCTTTTTTTTATAATATAATTTAAATTATACATATTCTCAAAAGTATCTCCATTATTCTCTCCCCAAACCCAAGCTCTTATACTAATTGAAGAATCATTCCAACTAGCCACTCTAACTTTTGGAAATTCAACATCTTTATTTTTTCCTTTAGGATTTGGATGATACATCTTACACATTTCTTCTTTAATTATATTCATTGCTTTATCAACATCAGATTCATAAGATATTGTAAAATCAACTAATTTCATATTTTCATTATCTGAATAGTTAAAATTCTCAATAGTATAAGAATTCATTTGACTATTAGGAATTATGACTCTTCGATTATTAATGGTTCTAATAATTGTATGTCTCATAGTAATATCTTCAACAGTACCACTAACACCTTGATTTGAACATTCTATAAAATCACCAACTTCAAAAGCATCACCTATAACAAGTGCAAAGCTTCCAAAAAAATCCTTTAAACTTTCTTGTGCAGCAAGTCCCAAAACAACTGAACTTATTCCTAATCCTGATAACAAAGTAACAGAAAATCTATGAAAAGCTTCAAATTGCCCTAAAGCAAGAAGTATCATAAGTCCATATAGAACTAACTTTTTAATTCTTTTTATAAACATGAGTAATGTTGTAACATTTTTCTTTCTTTTTCTTCTAATAGTTCTATCAATTATTTTGTCTAAAATTGAATTAATAACTATAGTAACTGCCACTATTAATATAATAGCAATAAATTTATCAAGATATTTGTCTAAAAATTCTTTCATTTTATACCACCACTATAATAATATCAAAATTTTAAAAAATTTGCAATTCTTAAAAATTATGTTATAATAATAATCACTAAACGGGGGATATTATGAATTACTTAAGTATTGGTACAAATAATTTATCATCAGATTTATTTTTGGAAATTAAAAATTCTAATGGAGTTAAACCTATCGGAGGTCTTTGGGCTACAATCTATGACAATAGATATTCAAATTATAATGAATGGGTTGAATATTTATGTTATCATCCACACATTCTTTTTTATCATCAATTTAATAATCCATACTTACTTCCAGCCATCCATTTCACATTAAAAGATAACAGTACTATTTTTGTTATTGATAGTATAGAAAAAATTAATTATTTAAAAAGTAAATATCCACGTAACAACTGGATTGATTACGAAAAGATTTCAAAAGATTTTGATGGAATATTCATTGATATAAATGCTTTAAGAAAAATAGACATTCATAGATTCCAAAATATTATAAATTCTTTTTCAGTTAGCACATTAGTATTATTTAATTTAAATTGTATAAAATATTATCAAAAAGCTTCAATTGATTTAACAGGAACTGATTTTGAAAATCCATATGAATTTTCAGAATATAAAATAACTATTGAAAAAGAAAAAAAAGAAATTGATACTCCATGTTATGAAGTTCAATCACTTATTAAGATAATTAAAGAGTATATAATAGATAACAATATTGAAATAAATTATGAAAATTGTGAAATAATAAATAAAATTTTTCAAAATACAATCAATGAAGCATTAAAATTTCATGATATACCAAATAAAGATATGTTACTAATTAGAAAAGTGTTTAATCAATTTTAAGCACTTTTTTTATTATAATACTAAAAATATAAGCAACTAACATCATTACTATAACTGTAATAATACTTGTTGGATTATGTAAACTATCTAAAAGACTGGTACCAACAACTCCCCAGAAATAAACCAAAAATATTTTACTAATCAAAATAGCAACTACAAACTTTTTAAAATTCATATTACATAATCCAGCAGCTATATTAATCATAAAAGCAGGGGTAAACGGGATAGATAAAATAACAGTTACTTGACTCAAAGAAAGATTTTCAATATAATGCATACACTTTGTAAGTAAATTAACATTTTTAATTTTATCAACGATCCAATTTCTAAGAAATTTTTTAACTAAATAGTATGAAATAATACAACCAATACATGTACATATCCATGAAATAAAAAAGCCTAATACTCCACCAAATGCTAAAAAATTAATTGTAATAAAAACAAATAAAGGTAATGGAGGTATAATACTTTCAAGTATAATGAAAAGAGACCCAAGAAAAGGACCATATACCCCCAATGCCTCAATTGTACTCATAATAAATTCATAAAAACTATTAAATAATTCATTCATAATAATCACATTTATTATTATATCACATTTTGTTTAAAATACTAAATTAATGTAATACTTGAGTCACATTATATCCAAGATATTCTAAATAAGCAACTACTCTTCCACTTAAATGTCCTTTATTACATATAATATAATATTTTTTACTAAAATCTAAATAATTTTTACTATTAAAAAGTAATTTATCAGCATAAATGTTTACACTACCTAATGTAGGATTTTTCATGTAATCCTCTGGATGTTGAACATCAATTAAAATTCCCATTCCCGGATTATATTCACTTAATTTAATTCTATTCATATATAGTCACAATATATAATATGAATATTTTTATCAAAACCAAATAACAAACACCTAATTATTTTAAGTTTACTATATCAATGCCATATTAACTACTTATTATTTAAACAAATTAAATAAGATAGAGATTTCTCTCTATCTTAACTACACTAATTTTTTAATCTCAGAAGCTGATAAATTTGTAATCTTACTTATTTGTTCAAAAGAATAATTTTCCTTCAACATATTCTTAGCTGTTTCAATTATTCCAAGCTCTTTACCTTCAATTATTCCAACTTCCTTACCACGTAGTTCTGCTGACTCTTCTTTTAATTTATCTCTGTCAAACAAACTTCTAACTTCTGGATCGCTTACAAAGTCCCTTACCATTTCAACTGTGCTCATTAAATTCTTATCTCCTTTCGCTATTTCTTCTGCTTCTTCATAGTCTTTTGCATTCATAAATTTTAGCCACCTTATACATCTTGATTTATCTTTAGAATACTCTTCTTTTTCTAAAATGTCAAGTCTAAGTAATAACATTTCTAATCCATCTTCAAGCAACTTTTTATGATTTTTCAAATTAATTAACTCATACCTATTTAATAAGCTATTATTTTCTTCATTAAAATTACCTTTCATAATATTTAAACTAGTTACTTTCTTAGCATTATCATATGGTTCTTTTTTCTTAAGCTGATGTGAATATAGCATTGATGCATAAGTTAAACTCTTTTTGCATTCAGGCATCCCAAAATTATTATACATCTCAATATTAATAATTTCTCTATTTGATAAAACTACGCATATATCAAGATAACAATCATGGAGTTTAATATGATCATTTTGCACATATTTCTGCGGTGTAATATGTGCATCTAAAACTCTTAAATCAGAACCCACAAACTCTAGATAAGAATTAAAAAAATCCATTAATATATCTTCATGACTAAAAATATATTTAAATACCAAATCATTAGTGAGCCATATAAATTCTTTAGTTTCTACTGGCATAATCACACCCCCTTTCGTAGAAACAATTTCTATCCTACCATATTAAAGGTGCAATAAATGTCGAATTATATACAGAACATTAAATTTCTAAATTTTTTTAGAAAAAAACACAAAGAATCTTGTGTTTTAATCTTCTCCAAAGAAATCATCAAAGAATTCATCATCAGATATAACATTATCAGCTATTACCTTACTATCTTTATCAACATTAATTTTAGGATTTTCAGCAACCATTATATCCTTTTTTATTTGAGGTTCTTCTTTAAATTCAATTATAGAATCCTTTTTATCTTCTTTTTTATCATCTAATCTAGGAAGCTTAATATCATCCTTAGGCATAAAAGCATTTTCTTTAGCTTTATTTCTTTCAGCTTCTTGACGATCTAATTCCTTAAATTTTTCATCCAAATCCTTAAGCATACTGTCAATATCCATATTACCTAAAGCACTTGGTATACCTTGTGAAGGCATTGGTCCAAAAGGACTAAACGATGGCATATCACTTACAGGTCTAAAAGGATTATTACCACCAAAATTATTATCATTTTGTGCCATTCTTTTACTACGTTCTTCAGTAACAAATTTTTTCAAATCGAACATTTCAACTTCATGTTTCATTCTTGTTGGATAATCTTCTTCTTTTCTTTCAATACCCCATTCCATTTTAAAATCTGGTTCTAACTTTGTTCTAAATGGACTAGTCCTAAGTCTAATAATAATAGCTTCAAACAACTTCATCTTTTGTAAATCAGTAATTGTTATAAGTGGTCTAGTTGCATTTTTATCTTTTTCATCAGTAACTTTAACCTCACCACACATCTTACTAATTTCTTCTAACGCTTTCATTTCTGTACTAATTAAATAAACTAAGTTACCACAGTTTCCTTTAATAATTTCAGCAACATTATCCCCATATACATCATTAAGTTGGGCAAAGTTTTGAATAATAAACGTAAATCTAATATCTCTACTTCTAGCTGCAGATACCATAGCATCTACATCTTTAAGTGGTGGCATATTAGCAAATTCATCTAATATAAAATTAGTTCTAACTGGAAGTTTACCACCATTTTCTTGAGCAACATCAATTAAAGTTTCATAACATTGTTTAATAAATATTGTCATCAAAGGATGATAAGTTTTCTTTTCATCATGAATAATCATAAATACTGCAGTTTTACCATTTCCAATATCTTTCATATTAAAATCACTATAAGAAAGCATTTCACTTAAAGATTCTCCAGTTGAGAAATTTCTTATCTTTTGTCTGAATGTTGCAAGTAATCCGCCTTTAGTATCATTTGGTGCATTAATTGTACTAGATGCAAACATATATGCATTAGATTTTTCACCCTTCATACCAAAATATTCTTTAATATAATTACTTGTTGCATATCTTTCTTCACCAACAGTACTCATTACATTAATACTATTTAAGTTAACTTCTTCTTCTTTAGCATCTTGAAACAAACCTAAAGCAAGTCCAGAAAAATAGTCAGCTGCGGATTTTTCCCAGAAATCAGATTCATTCTTATTTGATGGATCATACAAAATATTTAATGCAACATCATTTAAAAGTTCAATTGCTTTATCTTTATTACCTGCTCTATAATATTGATTAGGAAGAGAAAGAGGATTCCAACTATTTCCTCTTTGAGGCTCTCTAAAATTAAGAACAATAATTCTATAGCCTTTTTCTTTTAAATAACCAGCACTATATTTATAAATTTCTCCTTTAGGGTCTGTAATAATCATTGACTCACCCTTTTTAGCAAGCAAATTAACCATTGGTTTAACTATAGTTTGTGTTTTACCACTACCAGTGGAACCTATAACTAAATTATGATATTCACCATTATCAACCCAAATATCCTTACCATTATTTATTAAAGGAATACCAGCAGCACTAACTGTTTCATCAGTTGGATGAACACATTCTACTCCAGATTGTTCTTTTATATCTTTATCTTTAGCCCAACTCGAATAACCATCATTAGATTTTTTCTTAAAAATTAAACCAAAACCACCATCTTTATCTTTTTTAAAAATATAAGAAGATACACTAGTAAAAATACTAACTAACGCAACTATAAATAATACAATAGTGGCAGGAAAAAATTCTGGCGTAAAAGCTTTAAATGGAAGTAGTCCATAAAATGTTCCATCAGTAGATAAAGAAGAAAAATTAAGAACAGCTATTGCACATAAATAAAATAATAATATACAATATAACACAAAAAGGAAAAAATCCTTTGGTTCAACTTTAAATTTCATAACACATGTTCCTTTCATTTAATTTATTATACTACATTTTTTTCTAATCTTCCATAACAATTTTATATTTTCCATCTCTTAATTGATACATTACATTTCCAGACTTTCCAGCATCAGAGAAATACCCCTTTTTTACCAAAATACTACTTTGATTATTCACATTTAAAATATAATTTATACTATAAACGGGAGAATTAAAATAATCTGCTGGACTAATATCTTCATTAATTAATACATGAACATCATTATCAATATAAACAAAAAGTAAATTAAAATATGTATTTTGATTTGTTTTATCTAAATTTGAAACATTAATTATACTTTCCAGTTTACCATCTTTATTTAAGTCAACTTCAATTTTTTCAGCAGTTGAAAAATTATCCAATTTATAATTATACTTTAAAATTTTATTAATTTCTTTCAAATCTTTATTATCAATATTAGTAACAGAAAAATTTTCTAAATGAATAAAATCACTTGAAAAAGCTATCATTTCTCCATCATATGAATAATAATTATTATTAAGAAATAAATTCCATTTATTACCATGTTTCATTGTAAAATTTCCTTTATAGACACTATCAATATAAACATTCATTTTTTTATTTTCAATTAAATTATATGAAGATTTTTGCCACTTATCATCATACATCCAAACACTTTCATTTCCAATAACTAAATAAGATGATTCAATAATTTTTTTATCATCATTAATTCGATCTTTAAAAATTATTAATAATAAAATTATTATGAACATCAATACACATATTATAATAATTGGAACTTTTTTATTCATAATATACCTCCTTAAGATGAATAAACCACTATTTGATCAACTACATCTAAAGAAATAGTTGATACTTTTCCACCGGATGGGTCTTTAGCAATTATATTATTTCCGCTTAATTTTGTAACAACTACATAATGTCCTCTTCGATGACTAGCATTTTTAAAATGTACTAGAATAAAATTATTATCAACATTATATTTATTAATAGCATCAATCTTATATTCATTAGATTTATCTTTTATTCCTGACTCAGTGTATAATAATTTTACATTTGGCGCTATTTTAGTAATAGCACTACATCCCCAAATAATAGCACCATCAGCTGTAAAACAAGAACCAGCATTTAAACCTTCAACAAACTTACCGGCATCAAAATTTGCTACAGTAATTTCAGTTCCAGAACAAGAAATTCCAATTGCAATTGAAGTTACAGCACAACCAGATGCTCCCATAGTAGTATTAGATTTACCTAGAGGAATTGATTTCCACCTACTATCACCTTGAGCATATATCGTACAATTTTGTGAATATCCATCACACAAATCACTAGTCATATTAAATATGCTATTTCTTTGATTAGCCATTTGTTCAACTTGCCACATAGAATATGCAAGTTGATCTTCATCAGTAGTTTTCATACAATTAGAACCACTACAAACATTAGCACTATTACATGCTGTCTCAACTTCACTTGAACGAGATGCTGACATATATTTTTTTATATATGGATAATAATAGCATCCACCTGAACCAGCATTTCCAGGATTATACCAATATGCTCCAATATATGCATATTTTTGCATCATCGAACTTAATGAAGAATATTTAGATACATTATTAATAAAACCTAAAACACCATCTTGAAACGAATTATAAGATGCGCAAGTACTAAGAGGTTGATTATTATAGCATCTAATTCCCCAATAATTATAATAATTTGAATATCCTTTTGAAGCCGGACTATACCCCTCTAAAGAAGCTCTAACAACAATTAATTCTGGATTAATCCCATTATTAACTGCTAAATCGTAAATAGATCCAGCATTTTCTTTAAATAAATTAGTATAAGAAGCACTAGAACTACCATAATATGAATTCAATTTACTAATAAATTGGTCTTTACTAAGTGAAGTTGAAGATATTGACATAGCTTCACAAGCATTACTTTCACCAGTTTTATCAACAATTATAAACTCACAATAATCATCTAAATTATATATTTTATAACGTGAACTCATACTACTATTATTTCCTACTTGCTTTATAATTTGATTATATATATTACTATAATCCTCAGAAGCATAATGTAATCCTTCACTATCATATGTTGTAATATTGTAATTAATATCTATATATTTAATATTACTTAGGTTACTACCATTTATTAAATCTTTCATTGAACTATTAAAATTATCAATACTATCGTTAGAAATATCAGCATCATCACTAACAGGACCAACCTTAACTATATATAAATTATAATTACTCCATTCGTTTTGAGCTAATTCAGAATATTTATTAAAATATTCACTTGCATCAATATATGCTAAATCATTAACACCTAACCAAATAATTATATTGTAATTAGTATCTTTTTTAACTTTATTTTTAACTTCTTCTATAGCACCATTAATTGCATTAGTATAACTAGCACTAAAAGTACCATTTCCAATAAACCAGTTATATCCATAACCACTACCATATATTACCTTTGAATCATCAACAATTCCATAGTTTTTCATTTGATTCATCCTTGAATCACCAATAAATAAATTATTAACATATACAAGTGAATCTCCATAATCTTCAATCATATTATATAATTTATTTAAAATATCGTTAAAAGAGTCTGTAGTATTTTCTAAAAAATCGAATTGTTCTTGTGTTAAAGTTAATGAATTAAAAGAATCTAAACTATCAATTGTTGAATTATATGAAGCAGATAAAAACAAATAATTTTCAATATTCCCATATAAAGAATTATACTTTTCATATTCTTCATTATTAGAATCAAATTTTTCATAAGTAAAATCACAAGTATTTAATGTTAATAATTTAGAATTATTATTATACCCCCCATAACTTAATGCATTTGTTTTTACTATAATCATAAGTGCTTTTAAAGCATCATCACTTAATTCTTTTTGATTAGCTAAGCTATAAGTAGTTCCTAGAACATAACTTTTTAAATCTAAAGTAATGGCATTATCACCTTCATTACATGTTGTTAAACTAACCGTAGATGCATTAAAATTACATTCTTGACTATAATAACCATTGCCATTTGCGCCACCACCTGCAATAAACAAAATAATTAAAAAAATAACAATTACAATTGCTAATATTGCAAGCACCCATGGATTAGCAGCAATAAAAGCTATTAATTTTTTACCCAATGCACTTGCCACAGCTTTTCCCTTAGCAGCCACTTGCTTACCAACTTGCTTAGCAGCATTTGAAACAGTGCTTTTAGCTTGTCCTTTTCCAAGTTCTTTAGCATCATCTAAAGCACTTGAAGAAGGAGAAGAATTATCAGTAATGTTTTTTTCTTCAAAATCATTATTTTCTAATTCTTCATCTCTTACATCATCAATTTCATTTTCATCATAGTTTTGTACACTAGAAAAAGCACCTAATCTTCTTAAGTTTGCTTGATTAGGATCATATAATAATTTATTTTTATTATTATCACTTTTTCTACTATTCACTATCTAAAAACCTCCACCAGAACCAAATGAATCTAATTCTTCTTGAGTAACAACAATTTGAATTTTCATTCTCTTGTTACCACATATAAATAATGCCTCTCCTTGATTATAATATTTAATAGTTTCTTTTTCATTTTCATTTAAATCAATTAACTTAGCTAAGTCTTCAACAGCTTGCTTTCTAAGTCCCATTACAATGTAATATGAAGCATTATCAAATATTGCTTTACCATGAGTAATAATATTTGGAGCAGCAAAGTCTGTTGGTTGTTGAGTTATAATAATTGTACCCGTATTATATTTTCTACTTCTTCTTTGCATTTGTGCTAAGAATTCAGCACCAAGTTCATTATGTCCAGCAAGTAAAACGTGTGCTTCATCAACCATCATAACAGTGTTAATATCTTTATCTAAGCATAGACCCCAAGCATATTTTAAAATATTAAAGAATAAAGCATTTTTAATATTTTCATCACTATTCATAAGTTCTTTTATATTAAATACAATAAAGTCACTTTCAATATTTAATGTAGTTTTACCCGTAAAATAATATCTAAGTTCCTTAACTAAAGGTCTAATTTTAAGTTCTAGTCTTTCAAGTACATCTCTTTCGTGAGTAGCATCAGTCATACCAATTAAATGTCCCTTGATTGTTGCATAAACATCATCAAAAGTAGGATAATCTTGACTAGTTAATTTAGTAAAATCAGTATTATAATCTATTCTAAATCTCTTATAAGTTTCTTGTAAAACATCACTAAACATTGTTAAAACATCATCTTCAATACTAGGTGAATAATATTTCATAAAAGCTTTAACTTGTTGTAATGTTCTAGTTAAAACAGTATAACCAAGCCCTTGTGAAATTTCTTCTTCATCAGCATCAATAACAATTTCAAGTGGATTTATCATACCAAATTCTCCACCCTTACCAAGGTCTAAGAAATCTCCACCCATACTCATGCACATTTCTCCAAGTTCACCTTCTGGGTCTACACAAACAACTTTAAATCCATTTCTTATATGAGTTCTAAGAAGTACTTTTGCAGCAGTAGACTTACCACTACCACTCATACCAAGTAAAATAACATTAGCATTATTTCTATTATTTTCTTTCTTTATTTGATATAAAAATTGATTAAATAATATAACTCCACCAGAGAAATCTACACCAAGAAGTGTTGCACTTCCAGGGTCTTTAATACTATCAAAAACAAATGGATACATAGCAGCCACTGTAACTGATGGTATCGGAGTACCAATTCTATTTTCAATATCTTGAGGTGGGAATATTGGAAGAATTGACTTTAATGCCTTTTCTTGTTCAAACATTAAAGCAATAGCTCTCATTCCTAGTGCATCAAGATAACTTCTTACTTGTATCTTTCTAAGTTCTAATTCCTCTTTATTATCAGCAGTAATCATTAAATGCATTTGAAAATCAAATATTCTTGCTTGAGTAGCTGCAAGCATTTGTATAAATTGTTCCAAAGACTCATAATCTTGTCTTATTCTTTCTTGCATTGTTTGATCTTTTTCACTTTGATACCTTGTTTTTAAATCAGCTATTTCTTTATTAAGCATTTTTTGAAGTACACTAAATTGAATAGGTATATGCTTAATAGCTATTTTAACACCCTGAATATTTGTAATATCAGATAAAAAACCAGGTGCTATATTTTTGGGAAAAGAAATTACAGTTAAAATAGTTGAATATTTTCCACCTAACATAAATTCTGTTGGCTTAAACTCCATCCCTTTAGGAGCTATTTCACTTTTAATTTTTGTCATATTACATCACCGCCCCAAAAGTAGTAGTTTCTCCACCATTTAAGAAGTTATCAAGAACTACTCTTAAATCATTATTACTTGTTTGTGTAGATTGAAGTCCAGCATTAGCAAGACCACTTATTAAATTATGTAACTTCTTTTGAACAAGTTCTAATCTCTTTTCTTTAAATAAAATATAATATTCAGTATCAACAACATTATACTCACTACTCATAAATAAATTGGCTTTATTTATATCTTGCATTATTAATTTTCTAGTAATATTACTTTGAGCATTATTATACATAAGTTGAAGTTGAGACAAATAAACATCTATATCAACAGGTCTATCAGCTATAAGAAGCCAAAATTCATAATCTATGCTATTATAAAAATTTCTAAGTTGATATATAGTATTTTGTTGTGTCCCAGGATCCATTATAAATATATTTTTTGGCATAACCTTGACGCCAGTTACATAATAACCATTATCAAGTTGTATCATACCATTTAATATTTGTTTAACAGGTAACCAATCTTCAGTAAAATTTACACCATTTTGTGAATTATTCTTCAAATTCATCTTTAACACACCAACCTTTCCAATAATATCTGCGTGGATTAAATATAAAATTGCACACGTTTGTTATAAACTGCAACACATTATGATAGTGCATAACAGGTGTTACTAAAAATCCAGTTATAACCGCAGGCATAAGTATCAAAATCATTTGAAACATACTTGCATTTTGCACTATCATAAGTAGTAATATTGTAAGTCCACAACCAAATCCAAAAAGTATAATATCAGTTAGTGTAAAAAAACCTAATATTAATTGTGATTTTTTTGAATTTGCAGGTATTAAATAATTATTCATCCCTTTTCATTCCTTTCTTATTATTTATTATCCTTTTTCTTTTCTTGTATTTTTTCTGCAATAGCTTCTTGAACAGCACCATTAGCTATCTTTAAGTTTTTATCATTTGCCATAATGCCAAGAGAAGAAATACCTAAAGCACTCATAGCAGCTGAATCTCCTTCAAATGCATCAAGAACTTGTTTAATACGAGAGGAATCATTTGAAGCAAGAGCTGTACTAATAGCATTTATTTGAGAAGAATCAAGATTTTTCAATGACATCATAGATGAAACGGTACTATTATCAGCATGTTGTGATTTCCATACATCCGATTTTTTCAAAACTGCTGTAAAACGTCCATCGCCTTTAGTAATTTTTTCAGCAATAGCATTAAGTGATGCAAGTTTTATAGCATCATCATATTTTTTAATATCAGCCGTTTTTCGTTCAATTGCCATACCAGTTAAATCATTTAAAACTCTTCCTGCAGAATCTTTGTAATATTCCTTTTGACCAGTTATACTATTAGTTTTGAAGTAGCCAGTATTATCTCTCCCACTAAATCCAGAAGCACGAATTCCACTTTCAATATCGCTAACATAAGCATTTATATCTTTTTCTTGAGCACTTTTTTTCATACCCTGATAAGCTAAAACCCTTTCATTATCAGAAACCAAATCAAACAATTCCTTTTTGAACCCCATTCCTTCTTGATATACTGCTTGTTCCGCTTGTAATGCAGAAAGTCCATCATTAATTCCAAAGTATTCTCCTACACCTTCTGCTTTATCCAAAATATGAGAACCACCAATTCCAAATAAACCTTGAATAGCACCTTCACCAGGATGTGTATTTTTATAATTTGCTCTATAGGCATCTCGCTTAGCCTTAGCGGCAGTAGCAGCAGTTACAGCGCCACCAGAAGCTTTCTTCATATCAGCAAAATTCTTAGCACCTTTACCACGATTAAATCCTCTAACAGCACCAGAAAATGTTCCAGCACCTATAGAAGCTGCGCCAAACCCAAGGGCTTTTGCTCTTTCTCTAAATCCTTTACCTTTTGCATCATTGAAACCTTTTACTGCTGAAACAGCATTTCTTCCTAACATGCCAAATGCACCACCAGCAACAGAACCAGCTGTTAAAGCACCACCCATTGCAAGTTTATCCATAAGTCCAAGTTTCATTCCTCCAGAATCTAAATGGAACATATCACTAATAAGTTTTGGAGCTTGTCTAATAAATATTACAATCCCCATAATTATAAGCGCTTTAGCAATCAATTTTTGAGATAATCCTAAACCACCAAAATTAATACCAGAAAAGTTATTAGTTACTAATTTAATCATATAAACACCAAAATACATAGTAGCAATTCTAATAAATACATCAATATATGTACTTATTGTTTTCTTCATCCAATCACTAAAAACATCTTTTAATTTTCCACCAGGTATAACTCTACAAATAACAGGAATTGGTGCAATAATTTGGAAAAACATTAGTTTTACAACACGTACAGCCATATCAAAACAAAAATTAACTAAAACATAAAGTAAAAAGACACCAGCAATAGTTGAAATAAAAATATTGTATGTTACTTTTCCATCTGCAACAGATTCACCATATTTAAAATCGAATATACTATAATTTCCGCTTTCAGATTTTTTGCCTCCAGCTAAAACACCATCTGAAACAGCCTTTAAAGTTGGCCCATTAGTTACACCTACATCTCCATCTGCATTTATGTTATCAGCACACTCACTTAAATTAACATCTCCGATCTTAGGATCATTTACTTGATAATTTTTTTCTTCACACCAAGTAAAATTCGGATGTAAAAATGCTGAAAAAACATAATATGCCATTTCACTACCGGCATTCTCATTATTATAATCAGTACCAGTCCCAAAGATCAATTTTGGTATTGTGTCTTTATTTAAAATAGCATTTTGAAAATTAAACGCCACAGTAAAAACAGTTGGCAAAACAGCTATTATTGCTAAAGAAATTACAACATTTTTAATAAGTTTTGGAAATGAAGTTTCACCCTTTGCAAATTCATCAGGATTAATAACAGCTTTAAGCAAAGAATAAGCTAAAACAAATAACATAATTATTCCCAAAACAGCATAAATATTTCTCACGATGCTTTGGTAACTACTTTCTTCAAAAAGTTTAACTTTTGCCAAAGCATTAAAAATATCATACACATAATCCACAAAGCCATAGATAACAGTATCTATCCACATTAATAAGCCAATTGCATCAGCTTTCATACATTAATCACCTATCCTATACCACATGTTCCATAAGCCCCAAACATAGTCATAATTAAACTTATAATTGTTGGTAAAAAGAACAATAAAACACAATATATAAATCTCTTTAAAGCTTTATTTCCTGCTTTTTTTAATGCATCTTTATCATTTTCAACTATAGCCTTAAAAAAATCTGATATAACCAAAACTAATAAAGCAATAATTGCCATATATTTCATCAAATTTAATACCCATTGAATCCAATAAGCAGGATCTGTTTCAATATTTGGATCTCCAAAGGCAGGACAATTTTCATTTTCCGCACTAACCACTGCTCTAACTAAATCATTTTTAACATTTATTTTTTCTAATACACTAGCTCTAACGTTTATATTAACCAAAAACAAGAATAAAAAAGTGACACTTAAAAAGCATAATTTCTTTAACTTATTTTTTTCCATTAAAACCACTCCTATTCACAAGAAACACTTGATATATAAATTTTATCATAATTTTAAATAATGGTCAATTTGTTTACATGGTTTTTATTAATATTCTGATAAAATAACTCTAAAAGTTTTATCACCTCTTTTTATAGCGTCAGTAATACCAAAATCAAATATTCCTGAATATCTTCCTCCTCTAAAAGAACCGCCTCTTTTAACCCAAGGATAACTTAAAGTAGCGAAATAGGCATTATTACCATTCCAAGTTTTTTTAATATCAGAAATAGAAATAACTTCTCCCATCATATCACCAACTATTGATCTACTATAATCATACATATTGCTTGCTCGATAAAAAGTATAAAACCTTTTATTATTAGGTAACACTCCATTATAACCTCCCAAATAATCCCTAATTGGATAACTACTTACAATACCCATAACACATTCCCAAGATCCACCAGCCAAATCATAAATACCATAAATTGTACCAGTAGATGAAGCACCAGTTCCATAATAAGGATAATCATAACTATAAGGACAGCGATACGATGCTCCATTAATCGCAGTACCAGCAGAACATCCAGTCAAAATTTTATCCCAATCAGAATTTCCCATCGCAGTATTCAAAAAAACTAATTTTTCTAGTCCTAAATAATCTTCATTATTTCTTTTACCATATTGTGAATAAGTTAAAGTTGCAATCGCCCCATACTCCATATTAGTTATAATTCTTGAAGGCACGTTAAGACCATAAAAAAAACTTACACTTGTAGCATATTTCCACATTTCTGCCATATTCAAATTAACTAAAGTTTCCTTATTAGAAAGAATTTCAATAGTTCCATTATTTAAAGAAGGTTCAAATTTTGCAATCCAAAAGCCACTTAATTCTCTATTTGTAGTACTAAATGCAGGATGCGTATAAAATAAACCATTTTTAATAATAGTATTCTTTTGATCATTTTTATTTACAAATCTAACATCTATCATCTGTTCTTCAATAGGTTTAAATTCAACATTAAAAAGTTTATATTCAAATCTTGGAATCCACACAAAGAAACCCAAAGTATCATCTTTCAAAATTTGAGTTCCAACATCTGAATTATTATAAAAGTCTTTTTTACTATTTTTAACCACTACTGCATTAGCCCAATTAAAATTTTCATAACTATACCACTCACTTGTTAAATCAGCTTTTACCCAACCGCCATCAACATAATTAACAGCAATTAAATTATCATAAAGAATAGGATCAGAACCATTTAAAATATCTTCTTTATATAAATTATAACTATCAGGTTTACCCACAATAACTTTAGAAAAAGTATTAGTTATTTCAATTATAGAAGAATTAAATTTATTAGCAATAATAAATAATAAAGCACTTAAAAGAACAATTATTACTCCTTTTACTACCCACTTCATAAAAATCTTATCTACTTAATTCTTGATCTAAATATCTATTACTTTCATCTATAACAACAGTAATATACTCTGTATCTGGAGCTGGCATCCGCGTAACTTTATGAATATAATCATCTTTTATTTCATACCCATCTTTTAATGTTATAAGGCCATAATCGGTGGTTTCAGCAATACCTTGCTCATACGCATCTTCCCACGAAATATAAGTATACCAATTACTATATTCGGCAGGATATGAAATTTTAAAAGTTGATTGTTCAGTAGTATTTATATAATTTTTTTCTGATACACATCTTACAAAACTCATATCCCCAAATGGTTCTAGGTTAAATTTTCCAAAACTTCGTTCATTCATATAATATAACATAATTAAATCATCTTCAATCGATCTACCAAATTTTATTTCATAAAAGTACTTTAATTCAAGTTTTATTTCATTTTCAATATCATTGATATCAAGAAAAAAATCATTATTATCAAGCGCAGCAAGATATGCAGAATGATATAACATTAACAGCGTACGAAAGTTTTCAACTCTATCTTTATCTTGTATTAGATTACATAAAGAATCATTAATATAATCTATTTTTCCACCCATATATGTTTTTTTTATAACATCATTTCCTAAAATTTCCCCTAAAATTTTTATAACAGACTGTTGAAAAATATAACAACGATCATAATTGCTTTGTCCAGGAGAATAATATTCATTATTTGCTATAGCATTAGTGCCTTCAAGCAAAAAAAGATTATAGTTTATAAAAGGATTACCAGTATGTTGAATAAGGTGAGACAATTCATGTGTAAAAACATAATTATCAACTTCATCTAAACTTGTTACATTGTTAAATTCAATTTTGTTATCAAATACATTATATGTACCATCAATACCAGGTATGTCTTCCAAAACATAATTAATATTCAATGTTTGCAACTTATTTAATAAATCTTCATAATTATAGTAACCATAGTTATCTTCAAATATAGTTTTATTAGACAATATTAGTTCTTTTTCTTTATCACCAATATTAGGATTATTATTAACCGCTTCGATTATATCATTAAAATCAAAATGCTCATGTAGCTCAGTTTCATCAATCGAAGGAATTTTTTCTTCTTTAACCACTTGAGTATCAATACTACTTTGAATTTCTGAAACTACTTCTGTTGGCAATTCATCCTCTTGAATAATCTCCGAATCCTCTAATTCAACATCTGATTTCTCAATAATAGTTATTAATTTATTATCATCTAAAACAGTATCTTCTACTTTAGTTATTTTTTCATCAAATTGCTCTTCTACATCGCTTTTTAAAGATGATGACATACTTAAAAGCATCGTAGAACTAAGTAATACTAACAAAGTCCTTTTTCCTAATTTCAAAAATCTTTTAATAAATTTATTATCTTTATTCAAAAAACTTCCAGCATATACACATTCACTTTGACTATTAAAAATATTATTTAAAATTATTAAATCACTTTCATTAGGTACAGGATTAAACATACAAATATTATCACAAACATTTATATCATAAACTGTATTATTGATTTTTAAAGAAATTATTTTAATTCCATTATTTTTAGGTAATAATTTATCCACAACAACAGTGATTACTTTCTTTTCCTCATCACTTAAATTATAATTTACTAAATTACCTTCAATTCTTCCAACTCTATATTTATCATTTTTTAAAACAATAGCATATATATTTCTGCCTAATTTAAATTTACCAACTATTTTCATTTTTATCACCTATCATAATAAAAGTATAACATAATAAAAGAAAAAAATCATCATCTTGATGATTTTTTACTGAATATTTACAATCTTAAATGATTTATAATAAATATGATCACTTTTAATAGATAATTTAAGTTCTGCTGTACCAACCAATTTTGTTTTAGTTTCAGATATATCAAAAGCTTCCGGATTTTCTACAATATTAAACATAACAGAGTAAACATCATTATTTTCAGTAATGTTTCCAACTAGTTCAAAATTATATTGTCTTATAGCATAACCATCCCAATCTTTGACAGCAACATAATATGAAACATTATCAATTGTTGTAGTTTCATCTAATTTAGTATTAAAATATTCCTTAAATTTGTTATACATACCTTCAGTCATTAAATATGCTTTTGGATTAACAGGAGAATAATCTTTAACTTCCACATAATCTAAACCATATCTACATGACATTAATAATGGAGAAAAGTAATCTAACAGGTTTTCATTTTCAGAAAGTTCAAATGATTGTACTCCAAAATGTCCACAAATGTTATTTAAATTACTATCACTATTTAACAATTTAACTAAAGCATCAACTTCATTTTTAACTAAAGCATCTTTTTCAGCTTTAATTAAAGTTATTTCAGCTTTATTATTATCTAATTTATTATACACAATATAACCAACTAATAATATAATTAACGAAACTAATAATATAATTATCACAGCAAATAAAGTATTATTCTTTTTAATATTCATAACATCAACTCCTAAATCATCTTACTTTAAAATCTACTATATAATAATTGTTATTTTTTTTATTAAATATATATTCAAATACTAAAAAATCACTTTTATTATTATTAAATGCAGTTGCTAAATAATAATCAATTGGTGTACCATCTCCACCATAACTTTCTGCATTATCTACATTAGCTCTATCAATGTTTTTATTATTTTTTAACCACGTTGGTCCAAGTTGATACATATTAGTTTCATATAAACCATAATATGAAACAATATAATTATCTCCATCTTTTTTAATATTTTTTAATCGATAGTTATAAAGTGAAATATCACCTAGATTTGTAGCAAACTCAATACCTGGAGCATCTTCATTATCTATATATTTACCACTTGCAGAGTCATAAATATACATTGGCACATTAATACCAGTGTAATAAAAGTCTTTTGCTTCTAAACCTAAATTACTACCATACGTATTTATTAAATTTTGTTCCAAATTTTTAAATAAATCTTCACTTCCAAGTGCCAATCCAGCCAAATCCAACTTTTGACTATTATTCAAACTATTAAAATATTCTTTCAAAGAAGATTTACCACTTTTTGAATAATTATATAATCCCATTTTTGTGATATCACTTATATCTACACTTAGTAATTCCTCAATATATGAAGTATCATCTTTTTTATTATCGTTATTAGATTCTTTATTGTCAATACCTTCTTTTTTATCAACATTACTTGAATTTTCACCAAATTTAGTTCCTAAATAAAAACTACCAATTCCTGTAAAAACTACACATACAACTAACACTAAAGTTATATAAAACATTTTATTTTTTTCCATTATTAACACCTATTTTTTTATTATTTGGGTTTCTACCCAATACCAATTGTTATTACTATCCTTATTAAATACTAATTTATAAACACCAGTTTTACCTTTATATTTTTCAAATATTTTAGATTTATTGTTATTATTTAAATCTTCATCTTGATATATAACATCATCTATTAAATTGTGACACTCAAGATCACTACATAATTTACCCTTACCTGGTTCGTTCAACCCTAAATAGTTAACATAAACATCTAGTTTATCATCCACAATTTCAGCATAATCGTAATTAAAAGCATTCATGGGAGTCCAATCTCCACCGCCACCACCATCAAACGGATAGCAAACTAAATAAGAACCTTCTTTTTTACAATTAAGGGGTAATGTAAGTTCTTCAGTGGTAAAAGCAGAAGTTGAAAATTTTTCATAATTTATATTTTTATCTTGACCAAACAAAATTTTATATGAATTTTCAAAATTTTTAATATCTAGCTTAAAGTAATTTGGATAAATTGCCATTCCATCTTCATCTACTTGAACATTATTCCAATCCATATTTTCAACATCATTTTTAAAATTTTCATTATAAATAAAATTATTTGATTTTATCAAAGCCATTTCTAACCTTATTTTATTACTTAACTTCCAATAATTTAAATTTTCAGAAGAATAAACATAGTTCCCATATTTTTCAAATAATTCTTTACCTATTTTTTCATAATTATCATCAGTATTGTTACTTTCTTTATTTTGATTATTAAGAATTTTATCATAAATAACATAGCCTGTAAGTCCAACCGATATAATAACTAATATAATAATTATCACATTTAACATTTTATTTTTCATATTTATTTCTCCTTTTAATTATTCTAAATATCTATTACTATCATCGATTACAATTTCTTTTATTTTTTCTTTTGTCATAATCGGTCTTTTAGCAGTCTTACCATCACTATTAATACTCCAACCATTTATTAATATTTCTCCAGATTTACTTACTGCACCTAAATCAATCGCATGATCTATAGGTACATCTTCATAATCTATAATATTTGTCTTTTCAATATCAAAAACATATTTATTATTTAAAGTTGTATTTATAATAGAAGAATTACTTTTTAGTATTGCATTCACTAATTCATTATCTAAATTAAGCATTTCCTTTACTTTCATATTAAACTTATTGCTATCTAATTTAAAAAGCATAATCAAATCATTTTCTGCACTAAATTTATACTTTTCTTTATAATAAAACTGAAGCATTTCTTTAATTGATTTTTCTATTTCTTCCATTTTTTTACTTACATTTTCATCCTTATCGCTAATAAAAAATAATGATTGATAAGAATTTAATAAACCAACAAATTCATACGCTTTTTCATAATTTGGATATATTTTATAAAGCTCATCAACAATAATGTGTATACTAGGTAAATTATAAAATTTTTTGATGGCACTATTTCCGATTATAAGACTTAACATCTCTACACAATTTCTCTGTACGGAATATGCTGGATCGTAATTTGGTTCTGTTCCATAATATTCATTATTAGCCAAAACATTTGTAGCTTCCACCAAAAACGAACAATCAGAAGAATATAAAGTTAGGGATTGAAACAAATGAGAAAATTCATGAGTAAACAAATCATCAGTAACATCATCTAAACTAGAAGCAGTATAAAAAGTAATAAGATTATCATTACTATCGTAAGTTCCTTTTATAATTTTATTAGAAACACAAATATCATGTACATATTTAATTTTTAAAGTCTTTAAAGTTTTTGTCAAAACATTTATATCATAATAATCAAAGTTATCTTCAAATATTGTTCTATTTGCTAATATTTTATTTTTTTCTTGTTCAGATAAATTTAAATTATTGTTTATAGCATCAATCACCTTACTAAAATCAAAAGCATTTTTATTAATTTCTTCCGTTGATTTATCCTCTATATTTTTTTCTTTAACTTTATCATAAACTATATAACCCGTTAAACCACTAACAATCAGCAACAAAATAATAATTATAAATATTTGCCAAAAAAAATATCTTTTGTTTTTCACTATAATACCACCCAATCACTCTTTTAATTTTTATTTTAATTATAACAAATTGTAACATATTATTAAAATATATCGAAATCATATCAAAATCATTTACAATACATTCATTATATATTACCATTATAAACCTTAAAGAAATAAAAAAAAGCCACGTATTAACTTATTGTGTTGACACAATGGCCAAAAATACTTTATAATACTCATAGGTGATAGAAAATGGAAAGAAAAAGTACTATACAAATTATTATAATCGTAGTTTTATTCATTATAGCAACATTCGAAGGAGCATACATTTTTTGTAAAAACAAATTTAATAAAGGCAATGAAAATAACATTAACATATCAGATAGATACGCATTTGCTTTAGATAATTATGGCCAAAACAGAAAATTAAGATTACAAATATATTTTGTTGATAATGGATACCTTTATTATCAAATAAAAGAACTAGATAACAAAAGTGATGAAGACCTAATAGAATATACACAAGATTTACCATCCAGTTTAAAAACCAAAAAGCTTAATAAATTTACAAAATTAAGTAATATAAAACGAATTAAAGGTGCAAATACCATATCTAACGGAGTAGATTTCAATATAATTGCTATAACTGAAGATGGAAAAGTTTACGAAATAATTAATAATAATGGTTCATTAAGTACAAATGAAATAGAGGACTTTAAAGATTATAAAGTAGATGATATCATAAATTATGAACCATTAGAAGGATGTACAAATGGCCAAAAATGTGAATCCAAATACACAATAAAAACTATTGATGGAAAAGAAATAAAAAGATAAAAAATGATAAAACCTCGGTTTTTAGAAATCGAGGTTTTTATATAACAAAATACATTGACATCATAAATTATCGAGTATCACCCTAAACATAGTTTATTTTTTAAATCTTTTTACTAGTTTATACCCTTTTAAAGCTAACTTATAACCATAATAAACAATTGGATTTATAACATAATCAAATTCTCCAATTAATTCAATTATCTCAGGATTAAATCCTTTCTTAAGCTCATAAATTCCATAATAAGGACCATTTTTATCCATATTTAGAGATATACCATAAAAATTAACATATTTTAAATGTTTCTTTATAGAATCTTCAATATGTTCTCTATAAAAAGCATACTTAGGATTAAAACCTTTATAACTTGATGAAGTACCACTCATGAATGTAATACCTTCACAACCCGTAAATACACTCATTAAAGCCCCAATATTTATCTCTTTATTAGTCTTTCGTAAATTAGTAGCATAATCAAGTTCTTTAGTTAATTTATTTATTTTATTTGAAAGTTCTTCATGATGTCTTTTTATTTTATCCCCTATATTTATTTTCTTCATTTGATTTTCTAACGTTTCCAATTCTTTTTTAGTATTTTCCAAAGCATTCCAAACATAATCATAATAAAGATTAGTATCAATATAAGCAATATAAAGTGTAATATAATCATTCATTAAATCTACCATTTTTTTATAATAGGATGCTGGTCTAATAATAAAATTTTTGTTTGTTGCAGTATCTTCTAATAATTTAACAAACTCATCAATTTTACTTGTATCAATAGTTTTTACTCTAACCCCCATATCATAAGTCTTTGCTATATTTTTTCTAGTACTTTTACTAAATGTTTCTAAAGTATCATTATATGTATCTTTAAGCTCTATTCTACACAGTCCCCTTGGCTGTAAATCTTCAAAATTTTGACTAAACCCCATATGTTTAAATCCTAACTTTTTAAAGTTAAAATAAACATTTTCTCCACATTTTTCTATTAAATTACCTTCACTATCCCTCGTAGCATAAATAACATTTGGATCCACTTTCAACATAAATCCATGATTATTTTTAACATATTTTATTATTTCATTATTAAATCTTTTTAAAAGATCGTAGTTATTAACATCAATTAAATATCCACGTGGTGAATAATACAAACTTAAATTAAATGGCATTTTCTTTTCAAGAAGCATTGTTGCACCCACTAAAGTATCATCTTCATAATATCCAAGTAAGTGTCTTACCCAACCAGTACCACTTTTTAAAGTTCCCCACTGAGGTAATTGATAAATCGAAAAATAAGGATTTTTTAAAGCAAATTCTTTAAATTCATTTTCATCTATTACTTTAAGCATTATTTCCTCCTTAGTTTTCTATAGACTTTTAACATAATTGGTAACATTTTATATAATAATTTATTATTAACTAAATCAAACTCACCAATAAATTCAATATATTCATCCCCAAATTTTCTTTTAAAATCATGAAGTTTAGCCAAGTTCTTATATTTTGTATTTGGATCACCTGGTGTACCAAACAAATCAAAGAACTCATAACCATTATTATAGGCATCTTTAATAGCTTCATAATAACTTCTAGTAACTGCAAAAGTAAAATTAGCTAAATCATCACTACCAATATATAAACTCCATGCATGGGTTTTAGTATAAGTACAAATCAAAGAACAAATACACACTTCATCTTTATCAATTTTACTAAATACTTCTTTTTCTTTTTCTAAACGAGATATTTTATTTTTAATATCTGCTTCCTTTTTCTTACTTACTTCAAGTTCTTTATTTAAAGCATCTATTTCCTTACTTATATTATTAAGTAATTCCTTAGGTCTAATACTAATATTAAAATATTTCATATTATTATCTTTAGACATTTCTTCACTGAATATTTTATAATATTCTAAACTATGAGGATCAAAATCATCTTTAGAACTATTACTTTGAAGTAATCTATAAAAATCATCTACTTTTACATCATTATCAACAATTAAATTATAACTATAACTTCTTTTAACAGATTTCATAAATGATTTATTAAACTTAGCTTCTATCTCTTCCCAAGTTTTATTTAAAGTAATTCTAAAAGTATATCTCGGTTGATTTCCTTCATAAAGTCTATAAAAACCAGTATGTTTATAACCCAAAGAAAGCATATAATCATATAGTTCATAATTATTTTCCCCATCATCTATTTTATTTCCATTTTCATCAATATCTTGATATTTAATATCAGGATCAAACTTAATATATATAATTTTATTATTTTTCATATATTCTTTTAAATAAGTAGTAAACACTTTAATAACATCTTTATTACTATAATCCAAAATAAAACCACGTGGAGCATAACCATAACTAAAACCAAACGGAGTCTTTCTAAGCAAAATCAAACATGTAGCAACCAAATTACCATTTTCATCTTCCATTCCTACATAGCATGGAACTTGTCCTTTAGCTCTTTTACAAAACAATCCCCATTCATAACTTTGTAAAAAATGAGACTTTTTATGATTACTTTCAAATTCTCTATATTTATTTATTTCAACATTTTCTATAAATTTCATATTTTCCTCACTATCTATACATTTAGTTTACCACAATAGCTTTATTTTAACAAGAAAAAACACCTATTAAAAGATAGATGTAATTACATATTTCCTAATATTCTCTTAAGCATTAAATTAACATTAGAAAATTCAACATTAGATAAATTATTATCTCCTAAAATTAAAGCATTAACACTTAACTTTGTATCATTTTCAAATCTAAGTAATGTAGTTTGATAAGATTGAGCATATTTACCACTATCTTGAGGAAAATAAAAAGACAAAGCCTTTATTTCCGAATTATTTTCGTCTTGTAAATAAAAATGACCTCCATGCTCATCATCAGTACCAGTTATTAAACCCGATAAAGTTATTTCATAAATGTCAGGTTTTACTAACACCTCATTTTCACTAACAATTTGAAAATAGGAAGAAGGATTAGAAATTAACCATGGAAATGAAAAAGTAAGTAGCCCCTCATTTTCAGTATCTAAAAAACTAGTATAAAACATATCTTCAACACTTGCAGGAAAGTTTTTGCTTTTCCAATATTTTATCACAAATATTTTTCAAGAAAACCACACCATATACTTAATATATGAATAACTAATAAACATGTAAACTTTATATAACCTTATTTACTTTAAAGGCTTCATTTGATACAATATAAATGGTGATAATAATGAATTTATTTGAAATAATATTACTTATAATTATAATAACAGGTATATTAGCTATAATATATGCCACTATATATAATAATTTAGTTAGTTATAAACTTAAAATAGAAAAAGCTGAAGGAATTATTGATGAATCATTACGTCAAAAATATGATATTATTTCTAAACTCAATATAGCAATTAAAAAAGTAGTAACAAAAAAAGATTATTTGAAAGAATACATTGATTTAAAAGATAAAAGAATTAGTAATTATGAACTTGATAGAAAACTTACGGAAGCTTACAACATTATTCTTGAATTAAAAAATGATCATGAAGAACTAAATACAAAAGAGTTTAATAAAGACCTAAAAGAAATCGACAAATTAAATGAAACATTAACTTCATGTAAAAGCTATTACAATAGCAATACTAGTGAATTAAATAAAATAATTAGAAAAGTTCCCACAAATTTAGTAGCAAAAATACACGGATATAAAATTAAACCATTCTTTGATGGTAAAAATATGCAAGATGCTGTTATAGATGACTTTAAACTATAACAGTTTTTTATTTAGGATAAACATACAATGTAAAAACAAATAAATTTACAAAAAAATAGAATTGTATGCAATATCTTAAACTTTGAGTTTTAAGTGATTAAATTTTTTTATATTCCTAAAATGTCTTAAAGATTTCGTTAATTCGTATCAAATTCGTATCAAACAAAAAAAGGCTACTCTTAGGTAGTGCTTTCAGAAGAGTAGCCAAGAAATGAAAGACTTTAATAAAAAATTCTTTCGTTAAAAGTATAACACACAGTAGAAATAATTATTTAAAGTAATACGTAAATTGCCACCTTTCAGCGTATTACTTTTTTATTCTAATTCACACAAAGATATAATCCAATTAAGCCAGCCACTTACTGTTGACGCTCTTCGAGAATAGGTGCTATCAGAATTCACATTATATAAACCGTCGTTTTTCATAAGATTGATAATATATGTTTTTTCTGGCATTTCACCACATAGTAAATAAGCCTTCATTACATCATTAAATACTTTATGTTGCAAAATGCATTTTATTAATTCGAGTTGTTTTTCTCGATAGGAATAACTCAGAATTTTTCTGGCTAGAGGAGTTAAACTAAATACGATTTCCTTAGTATTTTGATTTTGATAATTTTCAATAAGACCTAAATATTTACCTGCTGATGTATAATAATTTGTTTGTCTTTCATCAAAACCATAATTGGCAGTAATATCTTGTTTACTCATATCGTTTCCAATAAGTAATTCTAATAAATTGACAACTCTTGTCATGCTATCAGCCTGTGGAAACGGTATTTCAGGTTCTGCTTCAATCTGGATATTATATATAATGTTCTGTATATCTGTTAGTGTTATTCCAGCAGCTATTACATAACGTTGACATTTCACCAATTGGAGAGAATTATAATATTTTGGTTCATTGAATGAATATTCATAAAGTCTAAAATCTCCATTAGAATAAATAAAAAATACAGTTTTCACCTGTTTGGATATTCTATTCATCCACAATCTATAAGGATAATATAATTGACGAATAAGAAAATCTGTAGATGACATATCTCTTTTTGCTTCTAGTAAAGAAAGATAATTCACTCCTTCATAAGCAGCATCAATTTCAACTTGCGAGTTGTTGACGGAAACCAGCTGATTTCCTATTTTTGAATCTATATAGAAATCAAAACAATTAGATCCCATTCTACCATTAACTGTTGATGCTAAATCATAATCATCTAAAAAGTTTGATAATATACCAGCAGCATCTGCAAAATTCAAAGCTATAGCTTCACTTACTATATACTTAGGAGTCAATGTTTGCAGATAATCTGGGATACGTATAGGTATTGGTTGCATATCATCCAATGAACATAAATCTTCATATGCATAAAAAGAGGATATTAAATAATCCCCTCTACTAATTGGCAAAATGGCTAAATTATAATGTTTGAAAATTTCTGGTAAATTTTCACGATGATCAAATTTAGTCATCAGCCTTGGCTCTCTGTATTCTTTTATTTGAGAAGCGGATATTTTAAATCGACCTGTATTACTAATCTCACTTAAAATATTATATTTATCAAATAATGCTTCCCATGCAGTATCATTCTTTCCCATAATTACGAATTATAACCTCTTCAACTTTCCCACGTTTTTGACCGTTTGAATTTATAGCTCTATTTGCATTAACGGTTGTAATATTGTAATTATTATACAACTCTTTAATAAAGTCTGTCGATGAATTAGATAGCATAAATTTTATGCCATTTGCTGATAATTCATCACAACAATTTTTAAGTCTGATTTGCTCCTTTCTATCAAAACCACCTTTATTATATCCAGTAAAACTAGATGTGTCAGACACAGGATCATATGGTGGATCTAAATATACAAAAGCCCCTCTTTTAATTCTTTTTAGTGTCGATGCAAAATCCTCACTATAAAATGCAATGTCATTATTGCAAAAGTACTTATTTACTGCAAGTAATACAGGTTCATTTACAATGTTTGGATTCTTATAATTTCCAAAAGGAGAATTAAATTCGCCTGATGAATTAACCCTAAATAATCCGTTATAACAAGTCTTATTCAAATATAAAAGACGAGCAGCTTTTTCTACTGATGAGAGTTGACTATATTGTTCTTTGTCTCTGTCTAAATCTCTTACTTTATAGAAATAATCAGCTGTATTTTCATATTGTTTAAGTAATTCAATAAGTGTTCTCACATCATCACGTATAACAAGATATGTTGTTATTAAATCTTTATTGAGATCATTAACAATTGCGTGACGTGGTTGTTTTGAAAATAAGACTGCTCCACCACCGACAAATGGTTCACAATAAGTGGTGTATCTTTTTGGAAAAAGTGGTTCTATTTCGGACATTAACTGTCTTTTGCCACCTACCCATTTAACAACGGGTGCTACTAATTTATTTTTCATAATGTTTGTTTTATTTAGTTTGATTTATTTTGATTTATTTTGCTAACATATTCATTCAATACATAACGAATGTATGAATTCTTCCAGTGTTTATATTTATTGTTCATTCTATTAAAGAAATCAATCAATTCCTGATCATTGTTTTCATTAAACCGAATTGTATATTTTTTTACTGGTTCAGCTCCAATAGGAATTGGAAATTGTGGTATAACGTGACTTGAATGATTATTATTGATTTCCTTTAATAATAATTCTTTAACTAATTTATTCACATTTTTATTTTCTAACTGTTCTAAAATATTTTTATCTGTTGAAAAAAGTTGTAAATTAATTCTCATCATTACCTTCTATCATTTTACTTTTACTTTAAAATATGATTCTAATTGAGCAATAGCCCAGTAAACAGTAGCTGCATCATTATATCTTTTTTTCATATTAAGTTCTTCCATCAATTTATAAAGACAGTTTAATTTGATTTCTAATTCATTCATTTTCAATTTTATCCCCCATAATATTGAGATTTGCAAGTAAGTGCCTGCAATCATTTCCAGTTAGTTTTTCATAAATGTTAACCATTTTATTATATTCTTCAACATCTTCAGGATCATTCGTTTTATACTGTATATCATATAGCTGCATAGAGCTTATAAATAACGCTTCTTCGATTGTGGAAAGTTCCTTTTCAGTAAGCTGCAATGTAATATTAAGCTGCATAATATTTTTCCCTTTTTATATATTTAGTGGGTAGCCGAATTCGGCTACCCTCTGATTTAATTGTTTCTTTCTGTGTATTTAATTTTAATCTGTGTTAAATAATGATTTATTGAATTAGCTAAATTGCATAATTCTTCAAAATCAGATTCCATCATATTGTCTATGACTTTATCAGCATCAATTTTTGAACTTTTCTTTTCAAAAGTCCGAACAGCTTTCATATAAACAGATAATATGTCCTTCTTGGCTATTTTGTCATAAGCAGTATTAATAGATTCTTCCCCACTTACAACCTCTCCTTTAATATTATCATCTGCTTTCATCACTGCAAGAGCTTGCTGTGTTTTTCCAGAACTCAAGCCAAATCTCTTTGCTACAAGTTCACGAGTTTCACCTTTAATTTCCTTGCCATTTATTAGAATATGCTTTTCTTTTAGTTGTTTAACTGTGTTTACATAATCTTCAATACAGATTAACAGTTCTGAATCACTCATCTTTCTAGTATTAATATTAGTCTCATGCAGTCTGTAATGAGCAATTAATTTATCGTTGTCTGTATTTTGTGTGCCACTTTCATCTTTTGAAATAACACAACACATAGGATTCTTGATTTCATTAATAATCTTTTCTTTACATTCAATATTACTCTCAAGAATACGATTAATTGCTGCCAATCTTCTATGACCAGTTATAAGAATGTATTTATCTGGATCAGAAGTTTCCTTAACTACCAAATTTTGTTCTAAACCAATTGTACATATACTGTTTACAAGCTCATCGAGTTCTGAAATTGGATAAATATTATCTTCATTTGGAATAATATTATCAATGCTAATCCGCTTCCATTCACGCACTTTAGCATCCTGCGAAACTGTATTTAAAAAGTCCATCACGCTCATAGCCAATTCCTTTATCTTCTTTCTAAGTATTCTTCTACAAATTCTTTATAATCATTGCCGACATTAGATTTGTAATCGACAACCGAAATATTTTTCTTCTTGCTATCTTTTATAGGTTTCGCCTGATAACGAATTGTTGCATTGTAGTAATCCGTTTCAGCTAATCCTGATTTAATACTATCCATAATCTCAAAATCAATTTTACTTCTATTTACCATCGTGAATAAAACTTTATATCTTACATTTTTGCCAAAGTTTTCATTGATTTCTTTGATGTTTGCGTTTGTATAGTCAAATCCTTCTTTAGCCCATTCATCTACATTAACAGGAATAATTACATCATCTGCTGTCAAAGCTGCATTGATTGTTAGTAAATTCATCGTTGGCGGACAATCAATAAAAACATAATCATAGCTCTTGCCTGCAATTTTTAAAATGTTCTCAAGAATACTTAATTGAGGAATCATAGTATTTGTCCTTACATTCAGTTCTGCATTGGCAAGACCTAAATTACTTCCAATCATTTCAATATGTTCTGACACTTTATAAATACTACGTTTTACCTTTTCTGTATCGACCTTACCAAATAAATCTGTCATACAAATATAATTTGATTCTTTTCTCTGCTCATTTAAAAAGAATTGAGAAAGATTTGCTTGCGGATCCATATCAATCAGAAGTACATCTTTTCCTCTGCCTGATAATGATAAAGCTAATTGCATTACCGTTGTGGTTTTTCCTACTCCGCCTTTAAGATTCCATATTGCTGTTTTTCTCATAAGTTGTTTTGCACTACCTCTTACTTTCTTAATGTACATATATTTTATATGACGCTTTTTAATACGTCAATATAATATGGCACTTATTTTAAACAATTTTTAAGTATAATATTTCAAATGTAAATTCTTTCATTTTTTGATTTTAAAAGGTAGCCGAATTCGGCTACCCTATATTTCTATAGCTTTTTAATAAGACTTTTTATACCTTACTCTCTCAATTATGATAAAAAATATGTATTCAAATCTTGATAAAGCACCGAATCGGTGTATAATTTAATTAACAAATACAAGGAGATATAAATATGACAGAATATGACTATGTTACAACTTTTACAATTTATTTCGAAGATGGAAGTACTGATAAAGTTTATCCAATCGGTGAAGATGAAATCAAAGAATCAATCGAATCATGGGAACAGTCATTATATTATGGTGATTGCGTGAAGTTTAAAGTTGAATATGAAAAACACGTAGATAGCAAATTAATCAGACATACAGAACTATATACAGAGTATGGCGAGAAGCCACAGGTTACTGAAGAAGAAGTAAATGAATTTGTTGAACTCAGAGAGTCAATTGGAAAAAATCAGAAAGAATTTGCAAGATTTACCGGTATTCCATTTAGAACTATTCAGAATTGGGAAAATGGAGTAAATACTTGCCCTGGATATGTGTTAGCAATGTTAAAGACTTGTGTTGCTCATAAAGAAACTTGGCATTCAGAATTTTTCATGAATACTTATGCTAGAAAAATGAGGCGTTAAAACGCTTCTTTTTTGTTTTTTAATCCAAAAACAATTTCGTCTAAATTATATAAATTACATTCTTGATTTATTTTCTTCTGTTTTCCCTTTAAATCATAAGTAATTCCTTTTTGCAAAAATCTGATTGCATCAATAGCTAGTAAAGCATCATCATAATTATCAAAGGAAAATCTTATAGGACATTCTTCGCCTTCAACTTTAAAAACAATATAATTTATCTTTTTTTTAAACTTGTGACCATTCTCAATATTATAACTTTTGACATAATCTAAATTAACATTATTATATTCCCCACACAAGGTTTTATCGCTTGCTTCAATAAACATTTCTTTTCTCCTTCTGAACTGTATGTTCAATATTAAATAATTTTGCTTTCTTCAATAATTTTTGCATATTTTTTTAAAGTATTTCTGCTTA
>CAKORY010000006.1 GCA_934101795.1 uncultured Bacilli bacterium | reverse complement strand
AGTTTATGTTATATTTCCTAGATAAACTCTGAATTGACACACCATCAGAATATTCTTGATATATTTGTTTTTTTACTCCTAATTTTAATTTTTTCATAATAAAACCTCATTTCTTTTTTGTCCAAGAAATGGGGTTCATATCACCTAAGACTAAATGTCTAACAAACATATAAGGTAGACATTCAACTTATCAAAATTGAATGTTTCCTATTTTAATTTATGCAAATTTCCTTTGCTATATACATATTACCACAAAATATTATTTTTGTCAAATTTCAATTGCATAAAAATGCTGCTATATTTTTTTGAAAATAAGTAAATTTAGAATATACATATTAGTATTTTTATGTTAAAATATCTAATGAGAGAAGTTGATTTTGATGTTTAAAGAATTTAAAAAATTTATTGACAGAGGCAATGTCCTTGACTTAGCTGTTGGTGTTATTGTTGGTGGGGCTTTTTCTTCCATTGTAACTAGTTTGGTTAATAATATTTTTACTCCGATTATTGGTCTTATTATTGGTGGTGTTGATTTTTCTAGTCTTTCTATCACATTTAAAGATACAAAAATAATGTATGGGGCTTTTATTCAAAGTATTATTGACTTTTTAATAGTCGCTTTTTGCTTATTCTTAATTGTTAAAACCATAAATAAATTAACTAATAAAAAAGAAGAAGAAAAACCTAAAACTCCAGCTAAAAGTGCAGAACTTAAAACTTTAGAAGAAATAAGGGATTTACTAAAAAATGATGTACAAAGCAAGTAATGGAAAAGAAATTGAAGTAGTAATTGTTAGAAAAAACAATAAAAATATTTATTTCAGAGTTAAAGATGATTTAAAAATATATGTAACATGTCCAATATATTTAGGAAAAGACAATATTCTTAAAATGATTGGTGAAAATGAAGAAAACATTTTAAAAATGTATGATAAAGCTTATGAAAGAGCACACGATAATGAATTATTTTTATATCTTGGTAAAAAATATTTTATTGAAATAAAAGAGAATAGCGATGGAGTGAAATTTGATGGCGATAAAGTATATGCCCCATCTATGAAAGCCTTAGATTTGTTTTATAAAGCTGAAGTCGAAAGAGTATTTACTAGTGAAGTTGAAATAGCTAAGAAATGTTTTTCTAATTTACCAGAGTTTACCCTTAAATTTAGAAGTATGATAACTAGATGGGGAGTTTGTAATCCGAGTAAGAAAACAGTAACCCTAAATACAGAGCTTTTAAAGAAAGACATAGATTTACTTGATTATGTTATAATTCATGAGCTATGCCATTTTTTTGAAGCGAATCATAGTAAAAATTTTTGGCATTTAGTGGGCCTTGCATATCCAAATTATAAAGAAGCTAGAAAGAGGTTAAAATCATGAAAATTACGAGTGTTCATAATGATAATGTTAAGTATTGGGTTAGTTTAAAAAATAAAAAAATGCGAGATAAAGAAAGAAAATTTATTGTGGAAGGCGACCATTTAATCGAAGAAGCTAGAAAGAATAATTTGATTGAATATATTATAAGTTGTGTAGATGAAAAAGCTGACTTTTATGTAACTAAAGAAATAATGGAAAAAATAAGTGATCAAAAATCAATAAGCTACAATGCCGCGGTTGTTAAGTTTATTCCAGAAAATAGTGTAAATGGTAATATTATTATTTTAGATAATTTGCAAGATCCAGGAAATTTAGGAACAATAATTAGAAGTAGTGTTGCGTTTAACATTGATGCCATTATAATAAGTGATACATCCGTTGATTTATATAATCCTAAAGTAGTCAGAGCTACGGAAGGAATGATATTTAATTTAAATATTATAAGAAGAAATTTAGAAGAAGTTATTCCTGTTCTTAAGAATTTAGGTTATAAAATTGTGGGAACGGATGTAAATGAAGGTGTTGATGTAAGAAACATTAGTAAAGAAAATGTCGCAATTGTAATTGGCAATGAAGGAAGTGGCATGTCAGAAAATGTTAAAAAATTATGCGATGAATTTATAAATATTAAAATAAATAAATCATGTGAGTCACTTAATGCTGGAGTTGCTGCAAGTATAATAATGTATGAGGTAAATCATGAATGAAATGATTTATATTGGTAAAACAGTTAGTACATTTGGTATAAAAGGTGAACTAAAAGTAATAAGTGATTTTGAAAAATGTGATAAAGCATATAAAATAGGAAATAAAGTACTTATTAATAATATAGAGCATATTATAAGTGGTATTCGCTATCATAAAAATTATATATTACTTGAAATAGATAATCTAAAAAATATTAATGATATTTTAAAATATGTAGGATTTAATATTTATATAAAAAGAGTAGATTTACATTTAGAAGAAAATGAATTTTTATATAAAGATTTAATAAATAGTGATGTAATTGATGAGGATGGAAGCAACTTAGGTAAAATTATTGAAATAGAAAGTGGAGCAAGTTTACTAATTAAATTAAATGGTTCTAAAAAGTTCTATATTCCATACGTTGATGAATATATAATAAAATTTGACTTAAATAATAAAAAATTATATACTAAAAATGCTAAAGATTTAATTCTTTAAGGAGGTTATCATGAAAATAGATATACTTACACTTTTTCCAGAGATGTTTGAAGGTTTTATAAATACTTCAATAATCAAAAGAGCAATAGATAAAGACATAATCAAAATTAATTTAATTAATTTTAGAGATTATTCTCCTCTTAATAATAAGCAAGTTGATGATACTCCATATGGTGGAGGAGCAGGTATGATACTTAGGTGTGAACCAATATTTGAGTGTTTAGATAGTATAGGTGCAGAAGATGCTTACATTATTTTATTATCTCCTGAAGGAACAAAATATAAACAAGATGTTGCCAAAAGATTAAGCAATTATAAACATTTGATTATTATCTGTGGCCATTATGAAGGTTTTGATGAAAGAATTAAAACAAGGGTAGATGAAGTTATATCAATTGGTGATTATATTTTAACTGGGGGAGAAATACCAGCAATGGCAATTACTGACTCTGTTGCAAGGCTTTTGCCTGGTGTTATAACTAAAGAATCTCTAGATGATGAGTCGTTTAATGATAATTTGCTTGATTATCCAACATATACAAAACCAGCAGAATACCGCGGCTTAAAGGTACCAGAAGTGCTTGTTTCTGGCAATCACAAATTAATTGATGAGTACAGAAAAAATATGAAAGTAGAAAAAACTAAGACTTTAAGACCTGATTTAATGGAGAATAGAAATGACTAGTTATATACTTAAAAATAATAAAAAGAGTAAAGATATTTTGCTTTTTGAAGAAAAAGAATCATATTCATTTACCCCTAAAAAAACATATAAGTGGGTAAAGAAAGTTACAATTTTAGATACAGAAATGTTAAGTGAAGTCTGGGAAAATAAAATAAATAAAGAGTATGAGAAATTGCTTAAATTAATTTATTCTTTAATATCCGAAGAAGACACAACTAGTGGTGATGTTTTAATAGCTTATACAGAAATAGAAAGAATTAAAAAATATTTAATATCTTTAAGAGAAAAAGGTTTAAAAAAAGAAATAATAGAAAAATATTTAAAAAAACTATATATACTAGAATTAGAATTAAAAAAAGTTCATGTTATGGAACTTACTGAAGAAATAGAAATGGGAAAGGGAAGATAGAAATGAATAATAAAACAAGTTTAATACTTATATTATGTAGTGTAATATTGTTAGGTAGTGTAATTTATTATATAAATTTTAGAACTGTTAGAGTTGAATTTGCTGCAATGATTGGAGCTGGAGTTGCTCCGATAACAGTAAAAGTGGGAGATACTATTACTGAACCGGCTGTGCCAGAAAACGATGAATATAAGTTCTTAGGTTGGTATTTAGGTGATGAAAAATTTGATTTTAGCAAACCAATTAATAAAAATATCAAACTTGAAGCTAAATGGGAAAAAATAGAAAAATAGTGTGTAAAATTTTGTAAATTAATAAAAAACTCTTGAAAAAAGTAGATATTCTGTATTTACTTTTTTTTAATTGTTTGGTAACATATATGTAAGACAGTGGTAGACTGTGGGAGAAAGTGGGGAATAATATGTTGCTGGGCGAATTTCATCATAATATTGATGATAAGGGTCGGCTTGTTATTCCAACGAAATTTAGGGAAGAACTAGGGCAAGAATTCATTCTTACTCGAGGCATTGAAAAATGTTTATATGTTTATTCTTTATCTGAGTGGGAAAAACTTGTTGGCAAACTTAATACTCTACCTTTCACAAAAAAAGTAACCAGAACATTCACACGTTTCTTCTATTCAGGAGCTACTGCCTGCAAGTTCGATAGTTCTGGTCGAATGAGTATTACCTCTCCATTGATTAGTTACGCCGGTTTAGATAAAGAATGCATCGTAATCGGCGTGAATGATCATCTGGAAATTTGGGATGCTAGTGCTTTCAATGAATTTATGAACGCTAATGAGGATATCATTGAAAATATTGCCGAAAGCTTATTTGAGGGGGAAGAATAATGCATTATAGTGTACTTAAAAATGAACTAATTGAAAGTTTAAATATTAAAGATGGTGGCACTTTTGTAGATGCTACAATTGGTTATGCTGGCCATTCTAAGGAAATACTAAAAAAAATACCAAATGGCTATTTATATGGTTTTGACCAAGATGAAAAAGCTGTAGAATATTCAACAGAAACTTTAAGTAAAATAGGTAATAATTTTAAAATATTTAAGACTAACTTTGTTAATCTAAAAGAAATGCTTGAAAAAGAAAATGTTGATCTCGTAGATGGAATTATCTTTGATTTAGGTTTTTCATCACCTCAGATTGATGATGATGCTAGAGGTTTTTCATTTATGCATGATGGACCACTTGATATGAGAATGTCTAGTGAAGGAGTAAGTGCTAAAGATATTATTAATACCTATAGTGAAGAAAAGTTAGCAAATGTTTTCTTTAAATATGGTGAAGAAAAATTAAGCAAAGTTATTGCCAAAAATATTAAGAAAAACTGCAAAGAAATAAATACAACATTAGAACTTGTTGAAGTAATAAAAAGTGCAACTGGTGCTAATTACTTTTACAAAAATCATCCAGAAAGAAAAATATTTCAAGCACTTAGAATTGAAGTGAATGAGGAACTTACAGTATTAGAAAAAGTTTTACCAGATGCCATTAATTTACTGAAAAAAGGTAGCAGAATTGGTGTTATTACATTTCATTCTTTGGAAGACAGAATTGTTAAAAACATATTTAGAGAAAATTCTGAGGTTGATGAGCTAGTTAAGGGATTAGTACAGATACCTGAAGCTTACATGCCAAAGATTAAATTAATAAATAAAAAACCCATACTTCCAAGTGAAAAAGAACTTGAGGAAAATTCAAGAAGTAGAAGCGCAAAACTTAGAATTATAGAAAGGATTTGATTATAGTGGCTAAAAAGAATAAAAAGTTAAAATTACTAAAAGGAGAAAAAGCAATGTATGTATTATTGTTATTCTTACTTTTAGCAATCCCAATGTTTAATGTTTACACTTCATCACTTTTATCTGAAACTAATAATGAAGTGGAAAAGTTAAATAAAAATATTGAAAAACAAGAATTAGTTAATCAAGGTCTTTCTATGCAGATAGATGAACTAGCAAGCTTAGAAAACATTCAAAGTATTGCAGAAGAAAATGGTTTATCGTATAATAATAGTAACATAAAAAGAGTTGGAGAATAGGAGATAAAAATATGAAAAAAGGAGCAACAGTTAAAATATCAAAGTTTATTATTTTAGCTGTTGCTCTTTTATTTGTGGCCATAATTGCCAAACTATCATATGTTGTATTAAGTGTTAAAGTTGATGGTATTAATCTAAAAGAAAAAGCAGCCAGCATTGCAACAGTTAAGAAAACTTTATATGCTGACCGAGGTAGTATTTATGACGTTAATGGCGAAGAACTAGCAAGTACCATAAATTCTTACACCGTCATCGCTTATTTAAAGTCAAATAAAACTAATGTTGAGGATAAAGAAGGAACAGCTAAAGCTTTGGCCCCAATACTTAATATGACTGAAGAAAAACTAATAGAACTTTTAAGTAAAAACTTATATCAGGTGGAACTTAGACCTGGTGGTTATGGAATAAGTGAAGTTGTTAAAGCTAAAATAGAAAAACTAGAATTACCTGGCATAGATTTTATAAAAAACTCTAAAAAAAGATATTATAATAAATCAACATTTGCATCGTATTTAATTGGTTATGCAAAAGATAATGATGAGGGTAAAATAGTTGGTGAACTGGGTATTGAAGGTTACTATGATGATATTTTATCTGGTGAAAATGGCTACACTAAATATCTAAAATATACATCAAGTAATTATAAAATACCTAATAGTCCAGAAGAAACTGTTAAAGCTAAAAATGGTTCGGACATCTATCTTACCATTGATAGTAGTATTCAGCTTATTACAGAAAAAGCAGTTGCTACGATGAAAGAAAAATTTAATACAGATTGGGCAGTATTTACAGTTATGGATGCTAAAACTGGTGCTATAGTGGCAAGTAGTACAAGTCCTAACTTTAACCCAAATGATACTAATACAATTAAAGAATATATGAATCCACTTATAAGTTATCAATATGAACCTGGTTCAGTTATGAAAGTATTTTCATTTGCATCCGCGATTGAAGAAGAAAAATACGATGGTGCAGAAACATTTGCATCTGGGTCTTATACATTAAAAGATGGAACTGTTATTCGTGACTCCGAAAGAAAAGGCTGGGGTACAATTTCGTTTGATGAAGGCTTTGCAAGATCTTCAAATGTTGCAGCGACAACACTTGCATTAAGACTTGGAATTGATAGCCTTTCTGGTTATTACGATTCACTTGGTTTTGGCAAAAAAACTGGAATTGAGCTTTCAAATGAAGCTATCGGTGATATTGAAATGGTTTATGAGTCGGAGCTTGCAACAGCATCATTTGGTCAAGGAGTAAGTGTTACAGCAATTCAAATGCTTCAGGCATTAACAAGTATGACAAATGATGGAACAGTTATAAAACCATATTTGGTAGATAAAATAGTGGATCAAAATGGTAATGTTACTTACGAAGGTAAAAGAGAAGTAGTAAAAAAAGTTTATAGCGCATCAACAGTTAATAAAATGCATGAACTTATGAAAAAAATGATTGAAATAAATAAATATTGGCAAGTAGAAAATGTAAGTGTTATGGGTAAGACTGGTACAGCTCAAATTGCATCACCAAAAGGTGGCTATCTAAGCGGAACATATGACTATGTCAAGTCATTTGCAGGTATATTCCCAGCAGATAATCCAAAATATATAGTTTATGCAGTAGGCAAAAAGCCAGAATCAAATTTAAGCTCATGGGCCAAAGTTATTACAACAGCAATCGAAGAAATAGCAAGTTATGCAAAACTTACTGAAATTAAAAGTGATAGTGACTTAAGTAAATTAATTACAATGGATAATTATATGAGTAAATTAGTTACTACAACCATTGAAGAATTAAAAAATAAAAAAATAAATGTTATAACTTTAGGAAATGGTAAATACATTATAAACCAATATCCATTAAAAAATAAAATTTTACTTGCTGGTGAAAAATTATTTTTACTTACAAATGGTAGTGAATTTAAGATGGAAAACTTAACTGGCTGGAGTTTAAGTGAAGTTAAAACTTATGCAGAACTTTTAGGTATCAAACTAGAGTATTCTGGTTATGGATATGTTATAAGTCAAAATATTGAAAGTGGTACTATAATAGATAAAGAAAACATGGTTTTGAGCATTGAACTGAGTAAATAAAAATGAAAAAGTCAAATTTGCTTTTTCATTTTTTGTTTTAATTATTATATTTTTCTGTATAACCCAATTGCTATCCCTAAAATAGTAATGTTATTGAAAATAAGTGGAGCCATAGTATCATTTTCTGGTTGAAGTCTAATATGATCTTTTTCTTTATAAAAAGTTTTAAGAGTAACCTCATTTTCATCAGTCATAGCAACAACAATATCACCATTTTTGGCATTTTGTTGTCTCTTTACAATAACATAGTCATTATCAAATATACCTCGGTTTATCATTGATTCACCACTTACATGAAGTGTAAATACTTCGCCAGATTTTGGCATAAGTGCAGCAGGTAAATCAAAAAACTCATCAGGTTGTTCGATTGCTGTAATAGGGCTACCAGCGGTTATCTTTCCAAGTAAAGGAACTTTAACAACATCATCATTCTTTTCAGCATATTCATTGTCTACGAGTAATTCAATAGTTCTAAATTTATTGCTTGTTTGTTTGATTACCCCTAGGTTTTCTAAGTTTTTTATGTGTACAAACACAGTTGCTGGACTGCTTAATCCAACTCCAGCACATATTTCTCTTACTGCTGGAGGATAACCATGAAGAGCAATATATTTTTTTATAAAGTTTAAAATTTCTTCTTGTCTTTTTGTTAATTCAATTTTTTCATCCATAATTATTTTCCTTTCTTAATTACATTTTACACTATATTTTGTAAAAAGTCAAACAATTGTTTATTATTTTATTGACACGAACAAATATATGTATTAGAATAGTATCAGAAAGACGAGGTAATGGATATGTTAGAAGTAATGAAAAAGTATAGTGGAGTTTTATTTTTCTACCTTGTAATAGTAGGAATGATACTCTTAATCAATTTAAGGTTTAGTAAAATGGAAAACACCTCGGAAAGTGATAATATTATAGCAATGAGTGAATAAAATAAAGTCTGCATAGCAGACTTTATTTTATTCCAAAAATTTCAAATTTGTTATAAATAACTTCATCATTATCAAATGTATCATATGTATAGATTAAATAATTATAATCATTTGACTGAGATGACATAAAAAGTTCATAGTTAAATGCATCACTTTTATAAATTCTAGTTGGCCATTTTCCAGTTATATCTTGAATGACAAATTCTATGTCAGGAAAACCATCAATACCATGATACAATTTGAATTTTGCACTATCAAAAGCATTTTCATCTTTATAAATATAAATTCTATAATAATTAATTTTAGATATGACGTTATCCAACTGCGTTATTAGATTGCTTATTTTATTATAATCTGAAGAAACTATAAAAATATCATATATTCTTTGGGCTTGATTTAAATATACATAGTTTTTATCAAATTCGTTATTTAATAATTTTGATAGAAATATTGTTTGTTGTTCTTTATAATTGCTTTCAAATATACTTTGTATGATATTATCTCCACGTTTATACCCATCAGTATAAGTGGCTGTTGCACAAATATTAGGATTTATATTATTAACAATTTCAAGTTTATAAGTATATCCACCTTTAACTCGGTAACTCCACCAAAAAAGGGCATCATGAAATTTAATTTGTTCTTTGCTAATAATCTTTACTAGAATATCATCTCCGGTTTCGTCAAAAATTTTCTCTTTAGCGTAAGAAATTACTTCGTCTTCATTTAATGGTTCAATAGCATCTAATTGATATTCACACCCTGTAAGTACAAATACACTTATAAACAACATTAATAATATTTTATTTTTTTTTAACATAACAACTGCCCACCTTTGTTTATAACAAAAGCCCATATACAATATCTCTTAAGTTAATAATATTAGAAAATACGGACTTTATTTTGCTTATGGTGTCCTCGATGAGAGTCGAACTCATGCTCTAACCCTTAGGAGGGGCTTGTTTTATCCAACTAAACTACGAGGACATAATATAATAATAACACAAAAATTAAATTTGTACAATGTATATAAATTGCATATTTTCTATAAATTTAAAGTATAATAAAAGTATGAAAAAGATAGATATAAAAAAATTATTATTTTACATTTTAGTACCCCTTTTAAGTGGTGCTATTGTTGGCTTTTTAACTAGTGGTGAAACAAAGTACTACAATGGAATTGTTCCAGCTTTCATTTTTCCAATTGTATGGAGTATTCTTTATATTATGCTTGGTATATCAAGTTATTTAGTTAAAGATGATGAAGACTTACTCACAATATATAAAGTAAATTTAATAATTAATCTCGCTTGGTCATTCATATTCTTTACATTTAATATGAAAATACTATCATTTTTATGGATTATTCTTTTAATTATTATCACGATATACATGATTATCAAATATTATAAATATAACAAAGTATCAGCATATTTACTTATTCCATATTTATTCTGGCTTATATTCGCAAGCATTCTAAATATCATTAGTATAATAAAGTAACATTTGTGTATTTGACTAGACATTAAAACAAAATATTCATAAGATACATTAGAAAGGAATGTTTTTAATGAATTATTTTAATGAAAGTTTTAAGGAAGAAACTAAAAATATGAAAAGTTTTGATAAAACAAAAATCGGGGGAGATACTTCATTTGCTGGTGCTTCTTATGATTCAGGTATGATGGCTATGCCTGGATGCGTTCAAAATCCAATATATGAGTGTCCTGAAGAAAGAGTATGCCACAGATATATTTGTCATGAAGTTCCTCACATTATGCCATGTAATACAAGAATCATAAACCATCATGTATATAAACATACATTTACACCAGAATATACTTGCTGTGAGGAAAATGTTTGTGAAAATATTTATGGACCTAGATGCTGTTAATTAAATTTGAAGAGATAAGCTGTTTAGATGTATTAATCTAAGCAGTTTTTATTTTTTTTATAATTAGCACTTATACTTGACAAGTGCTAATTTATGAGTTATAATATGGATGTTCAAGTTAAGAAAGGGTGATTTATATGAACTTTGAAAATAATGATGAATTAAAAGATGTTTTAAATAAATATGGACGTGACATAACTAAGAATGTTTTAGATAATAAAGTTGATCCTGTTATAGGTAGAGATGAAGAAATCAGAAACATTATTAGAATACTATCACGTAAAAGTAAGAATAATCCAGTTTTAATTGGTGAACCTGGGGTAGGTAAAACTGCTATTGTGGAAGGACTTGCCCAAAGAATTATAAAAGGTGATGTTCCAAGTAGTTTGAAAAATAAAACTGTCTGGGAATTAGATTTAGGTTCACTTGTTGCTGGAGCTAAATATCGTGGTGAATTTGAAGAAAGATTAAAAGCTGTCTTAAAAGAAATTAAAGATTCTGATGGCAACATTATAATGTTTATTGATGAAATTCACATGATAGTTGGAGCTGGTGGAGATGGTGCAATGGATGTTTCTAATATGCTTAAACCAATGCTTGCCCGTGGAGAAATTCATGTTATAGGTGCTACTACTTTAAATGAATATCGTAAATATATTGAAAAAGATGGAGCCTTAGAAAGAAGATTTCAAAAAGTTTTGGTAAGTGAACCAACTGTCGAAGATACTATTACTATTCTTCGTGGTTTAAAAGAAAGATTTGAAATATTTCATGGTGTAACTATTAAAGATAGTGCTTTAGTATCTGCAGCAACTTTATCAGATAGATATATTACTGATAGATTTTTACCAGATAAAGCTATCGATTTAGTAGATGAAGCATGTGCTACGATAAAAATGCAACTTGAATCTATGCCAGTCGAACTTGATGAACTTACAAGAAAAATAATGAGTTTAGAAATTGAAAAACAGGCTTTAAAGAAAGAAAAAGATGAAATAAGTAAAAATAGAATAAGTGAAATTGATGAAAAACTCGTAGATTTAAAAGCAAAAGAAGCTGATTTACATCAAAAATGGGATAAAGAAAAAGAAGCAAAGAATGAAATAAATAAGAAAAAGGAAGAACTTGAACGTGCTCGTTTTGACTTAGCCCAAGCTGAGAATAATTATGACCTTGAAAAAAGTGCAATGTTAAGACATGGTAAAATACCAGAACTTGAACAAGAGCTTAAAAAACTTCAAGAACAAAATCAAAATAATATCTTATCAGATGTTGTAGATGAAGAAAGCATTGCAGAAATTATTTCAAGATGGACACATATTCCTGTATCTAAATTAGTTTCAAGCGAAAAAGATAAATTACTTCATTTATTTGATAGATTAAAAACGCGTGTTATAGGTCAAGATAATGCTTTAAAACTTGTTAGCGATGCAATTATCAGAGCAAGAAGTGGTATTAAAGACCCTAATAGACCAATTGGTTCATTTATATTTTTAGGACCAACTGGGGTAGGTAAAACTGAAGTGGCAAAATCACTTGCTTATGAGTTGTTTGATGATGAAAGACACATGATTAGAATCGACTGTTCTGAGTATATGGAATCATTTAATGTTTCTCGTTTAGTTGGTGCTCCTCCAGGATATGTTGGATACGATGAAGGCGGAGAACTTACGGAAGCTGTAAGAAGAAATCCATATAGTATAGTTTTATTTGATGAAATAGAAAAAGCTCATAAGGATGTCTTTAATATTTTACTACAAATACTAGATGATGGAAGACTTACAGATAGTCAAGGCCGAGTCGTAGATTTTAAAAATACTATCATAATTATGACAAGTAACTTAGGTAGTGAATATATCCTTGATAATGAAAAAAATGCAAATGAACTTGTCATGAATGAATTAAAAAATACGTTTAGACCAGAACTTATAAACAGAATTGATGAAATAATTATCTTTAATTCACTTAAGAAAGATGTTATTGGTGACATTGTTGATAAAATTATGAAAGAAGTTAATGATAGACTTAAACCAAGTTACATTCATGTTGAAATTACAAATGAAGTTAAAGAAAAAATTATTAATGAAGCTTATGATCCTAGATATGGTGCTAGACCAATAAAGAGATATATTACTAAAAATATTGAAAACTTAATTGCTCACAAAGTAATTGATGGCAACTTAAAAGTTGGAGATACTTTAGTGGTATCACTTGATAATAATAATTATGTTATAAATATAAAATAAAATTAATTGATAGAGATATAAATTATTTCTATCAGTTTTTTTATGTAAATGTTTACATTATTTTTTTTATGTAAAAACGTAAAGAAATGTTAACTCGTTCAAAATGGTGTGTCGAGCCATGATATGTTTTGTCGAAAGCCTTGAAAGACTTAAAAATATATGTATAATAGCATCTTTGAAAGGAGGTTTTCGCTCATGCAAAGATTAGAAATTAAGAAAATTAATGCCAGAGATACTATTGTAAAGAAAATATTTACTTCAACTAAAGATGGACTTAAATATCTAAGTAAAATTGTATGTAAGGTTTTAGATATTCCTGAAGAAGATGTAGTATTTACTTTGCTTCATCCAGATTTAAGTGTAAATGAAAATGCTGTAAATAGTGAAGTAGATATAGCACTAGAAAGTAATGAAATGCTTGTTAATGTTGAAATAAATAGTGTAAGAAGTAGAAAAAATGAAAGAAAAAATAATATGTATATTTGTCATTTAGTTTTAAGACAGACTAAAAATGCTGAAGATTATAGCAAGAGATTTAAGAAGGTATGCCAAATAAATCTCAATACCTATAGTGTTACAAATGATGATAGGTTCGTAGTTAGAAGTAGACTTTTAGATGATAAAACATATGAAGAAATACATTCATTTTTTGAAATCTACGACGTAAATCTTGCAAAAATTCTAGATATGGATTATACTAAACTTATGAAAGACAATGAGTCTTTAGAGAAATTATTATATCTTTTAATTAGTGATGATGAAAGATTAATAAAAAAAGTATATGATGGTGATGATTTTATGGCAAAAATAATACGTGAAGTAAAGAATAATTCAGATGACTTTGATAATTTACTTAGATATAACAGAGATGTTATATTTGATGGCAATGAAAAAGAAGAAGCATTTGAAGATGGTGTAGAACGTGGGTATAAAAAAGGCATAGAACATGGTATTAAACACGGTATTGAACAGGGGATTAAACAAGGCGTTGAACAAAATACTATTGATGTTGCCAAATCTATGCTTCAAGAAAATTGTAATGTAGATTTGATTTGTAAAGTTACCAAATTATCACTTGATGAAATTGAAAAATTAAAAGAAGAATTGAAATAATTCTTCTTTTTAGCCACAATAAAGCATTTGATTTAACATGCGATTTATAGTATACTTTAACTGGTGATGATTTTATGGCAAAAATAATACGTGAAGTAAAAAGTAGTTCTGATGACTTTGATAATTTACTTAGATATAACAGAGATGTTATATTTGATGGCAATGAAAAAGAAGAAGCATTTGAAGATGGCGTAGAACGTGGAGTAAAAAAGGGATATAAGCTTGGTGTTGAACAAAAGGCTATTGATGTTGCCAAAGCTATGCTTCAAGAAACTTGCAATGTAGATTTAATTTGTAAAGTTACCAAATTATCGCTGGATGAAGTTGAAAAATTAAAAGAAGAATTGAAATAATTCTTCTTTTAATTTACTTTTAATTATTTATCTGATACAATTGATTTAAGTGAATTGAGGAAGTAAATATGAGTACATTAAATATTATTAGTTTTATCGGAGATAACTACTTAAGTTGGAAAACGGTATATTATGCTATAAGTAGTGTTTTATCCGCAATGCTTGTGTATAAAAATTTATATTGGATTATCGGTTTTTTCTTTACTCGTAAGTTTAAACCTGCAAAAAATAAACATAAATATGCTATTTTAATAGCAGCAAGAAATGAAAAATATGTCATAGGTAACTTACTAGATAGTATAAATAAACAAGATTATCCAAAAGATTTAATTACAACTTTCGTAGTTGCAGATAATTGTACAGACAATACTGCAGAAATAGCAAGAAAACATGGAGCAATATGTTACGAAAGATTTGATGATAAACACCGAACTAAAGGTTATGCTCTAGAGTTCTTACTTGACAGAATTGAAGAAGATTATGGCAGAATGAGTTTTGAAGGTTATTTTATTTTTGATGCTGATAATTTATTAAAAAAAGATTATATAACTAAAATGAATGATGCATTTGATTCTGGAGAAAAAATTATCACTTCATATCGAAATACTAAAAACTTTGATGAGAATTGGATTGCATCAACATATGCACTTCACTGGATAAGATCAATTAGATATAACCATAGAGCAAGAAGTGTTTTAAGACTTGCAACAAATATTCAAGGTACTGGTTTTTTATTTACAAATGAAATAGTTAAAAATGGTTGGCATTATACATCCCTTACTGAAGATAGAGCTTTAACTGCAGATGCTGTTGCTCAAGGGTATCAAATAACTTATCAAAATGATGCTATGTTTTATGATGAACAACCAACTAGTTTAAAAGTTGCTTTAAGACAAAGAACGAGATGGGCTAAAGGTCACTTACAAGCATTCGTTGAGTCAGGTCCATACTTATTTATTAACATTTTCTTAGGTAAATGGTTTGTTAGAACAAAATGGGGTGAAACTTCCGTAAATAAAAAGAAAAAATCTAAAACATTTAAAGAATTTATGCTTAATATTATAGAAAATATTAGACATAGATTTGCTTCGTTTGATACATTAATGCAACTTACACCATTTTCAGTATTTAATATTGCTAGATGGTTAATAGTTATTGTAGTTATGTATGGATGCTACTGTTATAACGCAGGAATTGATGGAGTTAATTTCTTCGGGGGAGGCACATATCTTGCACAAATACTTAGACATTTCTTTGAAGTAAGAGTTTTTGCATCACCTGGAGTTAATGCTTTATTTATTGGTATGCTTACATCAATATGGCTTAGAATATTATTTAGAATAGGTATGTATATTGAAAATATGTGGGTAGCTATTTATCTATTTATCGTAGAACATAAAAATATTAAAAAAATGTCTATATGGAAAAAAATGCTTTATACATTTACATGGCCAATATTTGATATAATAGGTAGATATGCAACATATGTAGCACTCTTTATGAAAGTTGAATGGAAACCAATACCACATGAAAGTAAAGTTACTATTGATGATTTAAATAAATAATGTCTTATTGATCTAAATACAAATAGTATGATTAAGTTGTAAAAAATATTGTCATTACAGTAAGAAAATATATTTATACTAAAAAAAGAGTTCATATCATTTTGAACTCTTTTCCATATCTTTAAAATAATTATATTTAAGTGTTAAATCATTTTTCTTTATTAAATAATTTACATTATAATTTTTTTCTTCTAAAGCATTTTGATTAATATATTTATTATTAGTAACCACACCACCATCTACATAAACATTTCCATCATACCAAGAATAATCACTAAAGAAAACTAATTTTCGATAATTATTATTTAATGCATCTTGACCAATATAGTTGTTAGGATTATAATCAATACCAAATAAATTAAGCACTGTAGGTAATACGTTTAATTGTGAAGTAACTGTTTTAATTGTTTTTTTATCTTTATTATTAGTATAAATAAAGAATGGTGTATGATTAATTAAGTTATTACTTGTATTTTTATATTTATCTAATATTGATTTATCTGACAATGTATAAAGGTAATGATCTGTTAGAACTACAATAGTAGTTTTATCAAATATTTCTCTTTCTTTTAGTTCTTTAATTAAAAGATCCATCATATAATCTGTTTCTTTCGCTTGTCTTCGTACGCAATCTTCCTCAGTTAAATCATAACTTACATTTTCATTTTCTTTTTTATCTAAATCAAGTAGCATTTTACAATTTCCTTTTTCAGGATTAAAAGGCATATGATTTGTATAAGTTATAATATAATCTACGAACTTTTCACTACCAAACATTTTTTCTTTAAATTCTTCATTTAAAAGAAGTTCTCTATCTAAATAGTATGAATTATCTTTATATGTATTTTGATCCACTAGACCATAATAGTTATCATAGCCCCAGTTTTTGTAGTTAGTACCTCTAGAATAATATTCTTTAGTATTCATATGAAAAGCATTAACTGCATAACCTTGTTTTTTAAATAAATGAGCTAAACTATAAGGAAATGAATTTTTATTAAATGTATAAGCATTTTGAGTATATGAAACGGGAGTAATAAAACCTGTGTTAACTGCAAATTCTGAATTAAATGTTGAACCACCACCATTATAGTAAGAATAATGATTAGTAAAATTAATTGAATTTCTCATCATACTATATAAAGTAGGGGTATCATTTTTATTAATAACCCAAGAATCTAATCCTTCAAGTTGTACAATAATTAAATTATTACCTTTATATTTTCCCGTATATCTATTTTTATTTACTTCTTTTTCCTTAGAATATTCTTCTTTTAGAAAATCTAAATCTTTTTGATTAGTACCTTCATCACTTTTTAAAAAAGTTATATAGAAATTTCTAACAGTATATTCATATAAACCAGATACTTTTATAGCCTTATTATTATCGTTAAAACTATTATAAATGTTTCTAGGATTTCTCCATGTACTCCATGTCAGTTCTTCATTTGCTTTACCTAAAAATATTGGTGTAATACTATGTAAAACTATAAAAATAAATATTGTTAAAATAATACCTTTATAAGATTTATGTTCTTCTTTAGGATATACTTTTATAGCAAGTATGAATGTAATAAATATTGGTATTAAAAATAAGTAAACTGATAAATCACAATTTTTAATAGCATCAATTAAATATTCAGAACCTTCACTGGCAAGTAGAAGCATACTAAAATCAAAAAATACACCAGTCATAGAATAATATATATTATTTACTAAATATATTATTAAACTAAGTATAAAAAATAAAATATAAATAGTTTTTCCAATCTTCTTTTTTGAAAATAAACATATACTTAGTATAAGGAAAATCCATAATAAAGTAAACATATTGGGAACTAACTTTAATAATCCATAAAATTCTACTTTATATCTTGTAAATATATCTATCAAAATAAAGGGTAAAACAAGTAAAAAAATATAATAATACTTTTTTATAAATGCTCTAACTATATTATATATGTTTTCGAGTTTATCTTTAAATGTTACTTTCTTTGTTTGCTTTTTTTTCAAATTACATCACCACTAGATAAAGTATACTATAAAATAATAATTTTGTAAAGAAAATGTGTCAACAAAAAAAGGTTGACACATATAGTTTTATATGATAATATTAGTTTAGTTAATTTAGTGAGGAGGAAAGATTATGGCAGTTAAATTAAGACTTAAAAGAATGGGCTCTAAACAAAAACCATTTTATCGTATTGTAGCTGCAGATTCAAGATTTCCAAGAGATGGAAGATTTATTGAAACTGTAGGTACATACAATCCAGTAGCAAATCCAGCTGAAATCAAAATTGATAAGGAAATTGCTATTAAATGGTTAAATAATGGAGCACAACCAACTGATACAGTTAAAGCTTTACTTAAAAACGAAGGTATTTTAAAAGAATTTGCATCAAGCAAAAAAGGTAAGTAATTATGAATATAGTAGAATATACAGAATTTTTAGTTAAAAGTCTTGTTGAAGACCCAGAAATGATAAAGGTACAAGAGTTTAAAGAAGATGAAAATACTATTATTGAAGTAATGGTACCTGATGCTGATATGAAATACGTAATAGGCAAAGCTGGTAAAAATGCTCATGCACTTAGAACTTTAGTTTATGCTTACGCATATATTCATAAAATGCATAAAATTAAATTAAATATTGAATCTTTTTAAATTAAGTAGAGATACTTAATTTTTTTAAAAAGAAGTAGGTTTATATGAAATTAGAAAAAATGGTTTTAACTAGTTTTGAGGCAAATGAAATTATGAAAAGTTATTTAAGTAAGATAATGGACTTTGTGGATGGAATTTTAGTTAGATGTGAGAATGGATCATATTTAATAGATAGTTATTATTATCATGGCGAAGAAATTAAAAGATATAGAGAACTTAAAACTAGATCATACTTTGATGTCCTAAGACTTGCTTTAATGGATGCAGGATATCCTGTTAACTATATTAAAGAGGTTATACGTAATGATGAAATAAAATATGAATGTTTTTATGAATTAGTAGATAAAAGAGGAAGATAGTATGAAATGTTTTTTAAAAAGTATTTTAGCAGGTCTAATGATAGCTATCGGGGGGACAATTTTTTTATCAGTTCAAAATAAAGTTATCGGAGCTAGTTTATTTTCTATTGGTTTAATTGGAATACTTGTTTATAATTTTAATTTGTATACAGGTAAAATAGGTTATTTAATTACTAATTTTAATTTAAAATATATAAAAGAATTATTTATTATATTACTTGGTAATTTTATTGGTAGTTCATTTATTGGTTTTATTTTAAGATATACTAGAATATATTCAAACTTACATGATAAAGCTTATTTATTATCAATTACAAAATTAAATGATAATTATTTAAGTATATTTATTCTTTCTATATTTTGTGGAATACTTATGTATTTTGCAGTAAATGGCTATAAAAAACTTAATGATTTTAGTAGATTTATTATTGTTTATTTGGGAGTAGTAGTATTTATTCTATGTGGATTTGAACATTGTATTGCTAATATGTATTATTTTTCTGTAGCAGATGTTTGGTCATTAAATACACTTGGTTATGTAGGAATAATGATTCTAGGTAATTCCATAGGGGCATTTATTTTGCCAATTTGCAATAAAGCTATTAAAGAGTAATATTTACATTTATTTAACAAGTAAAAGAGTTTTGTGTAAAAGCAATACTTTTTTTTCTTTTTTTTTGTGGTATACTTATATTGTAACGTAAGAATATTATGCGTGAGTTTGTTAAACAAAAAAAGGATGTGGTATATATGGAAAAAAATAAAAAACAAGCATTAATTCTTAGTATAGTTGCAGTAGTTACATTAATTGCTTTGGTAGTTGGTGCTACATTCGCATACTTTAAAGCACAAGGGGGAACAGGAAAGTCTACGGAGGTTAAGGTTACAACATATACAACAGATATGCTTACATTTACAACAGGAAGTGCAATAAGTTTATATGCAGACCAATCATCATTTGGTCAAGAAAAGGGAAGTTTATCTGGAGAAACATTTGCAAAAGCAACATTAGTTGCAAATAATAAGACAAATGAAGCAACAGATAACTATTATGTATATTTTAATATTGAAAATAATACATTCAGATATACATTAGGTAATGACAAACCAGAACTTATATTAACAGTTACAGGACCAGATGGTGAAGTAACAGAATTACCAGGACTAACTCATACTACAGTCCAAGATAGAGAAAATAAAAGTATATCAGGTTTTGATGTTACAACAACAAATGGTTTAATAACTATAGCAAATAAGAAAACAATAACAGCAACACCAAGAGCAGAAGAAGAATACAAACTAAAGCTTACATTTGTAAACTATGAAGGAGATCAAACAGCAAATGCAACAAGTACATTAAGTGCAAAGGTAATGATACAAAAGAATATGATACCTTTCCATGAAACATGTAATGATAATACATTAGCATGTCATACAGCAAAATTATACACAGGTACTCAAGGAGAAAATGGTATTTATTATCATGATGCAACATTAACAAATGGAGCTGGAGATAATTCATATAGATATTCTGGAGCAAGTGAAAGTGTAAATAACTTTGTGTGTTTCGGAACAAACACAACACCATGTCCAACAGATAACTTGTATAGAATAATCGGAGTAATAGATGGAAAAGTTAAGTTAATCAAGTATGATTATGCAAGTAGTAATTTGCTTGGAACTGATGGAGATTATAGTACATATCCATATCCAAATAGTTATCCAACATATAAAGGAGAATTAACGATAATAAATAGATATTCCTGGACTAACTCAACATCAAAGAATACATGGAGTACAAGTTTGTTAAATCAAACAAATTTAAATCAAAACTTCATAACAAATATAGGAGCAGAATGGGCAGCTAAAATAGCCACAACGACATGGAAAGTTGGAGGAAATACAAATAATAATATAGCTAATCAACCAGCCAAAACAGCATATCAAAATGAGATTGTGAATCCTATAGCAACAAATAGTACAGATAATAAAACAGAATATAGTGCAAAAATAGGATTAATGTATGTAAGTGACTATGGATTTGCAGCAGCACCAAGTGCATGGACAACGCCATTATATAATAGTAGTAAAAATGATTATAGTTTATCATCAGTAACAAGTGTTAACTGGATGTATATGGGGTTTTCTGAATGGACTATTTCCCGTAATGCGGACCTTGAAATTGATGCGTTTTATGTGTATGCAAGTGGCTCTGTTATAGGACGTACCGACCTTGGCGTGATGGAAGGGTTCGGTGTGCGCCCAGTCTTCTATCTCTCATCTTCTGTTGCTTATGTCGAAGGTGATGGAACTCAAAGTTCACCGATTCGCATAAACTAGTGGCTATCAATCAATATTTTTATTCTTAATAAATTCAGTGAGCATTTTTGTAAGTGCTCTTTTTTCTATTCTTGAAACATAACTTCTTGATATTTTAAGTTCATCTGCTATTTCTTTTTGAGTCATATCCTTAGTATTATTTAAACCATATCTTTTAATAATTATTTCTTTTTCTCTTTTATTTAATAATTTTAAATATCTTTTTAAAAGATTAATATTATTTTTTAAATCAAGAGTTTCAAACAAATCAACATTTTTATCTTTAATAACATCAATTAAATTTATTTCATTTCCTTCTTTATCATGCCCAATAGCATCATTAAGTGATACAGTAGGTCCATATTTTTTTTGACTTCGAAAGTGCATTAGTATTTCGTTTTGTATACATCTCGCAGCATAAGTAGTAATTTTAGTTTTTCTATCTCCATTATAGGTATCAATTCCTTTGATAAGACCAATAGTACCAATGCTTATTAAATCATCAGTCATAGCTTCTTTAGTATCATATTTTTTAACAATATGAGCAACAAGTCTAAGATTATGTTCAATTAATTTATTCCTAGCATCCTTATCACCATTTAGCATCTTATTTATGCATATTTCTTCTTCTCCACTTGAAAGTGGTTCTGGAAATACACTATTAGAATAAGAACCAGTAAAAAAAAGCATTCCTTTAATAATATTAAGTAAGTTTAAAAACATAATACACCTCACTAAATTATATACACAATTTAAATATATATGCTATAATAGATAAAGCAGGTGGTTTTATGCAAGAAATAATAAATAATTTGGTTTTAAAAATAAAAAATAAAACTATAAGTCTTAGAGATTTTTCTGATATTTTAGTAGAAGAAAAAATAGATAATAGTATTAAGTTTATTTCCTTATTAAGTGAAAATAATGATATAAATAATTATTTAGCATCTTTTTTTAATAATTCAAAATGTACTGAAGAAGAAATAATTAAAAAATATGGAGAAATTGATGGAAATATATTAGTTAGTTATGCTATTATAAAAAATTTAATTCAAGAAGAAATCATAGATTATAAAGATATTGATGTAAAAGGATTAAGTTCTTTAAATTTATTTTTTAAAGATATAAATGATTTGCCAATTTTATCGAAAGAAGATACATTAAAATATATTAAAAGATATCAAGAAAGTAAAAAATTAGGTAAAGAGAATTTATGTGATTATTACAGAAATCTAGTTATTGAAGGAAATATAAGGTTAATTGTTTATGTTGCCAAAAGTTTTGCTAGTCCTGATATGCCTTTGACTGATTTAATCAATGAAGGTTTCTTTGGCATCAATGTAGCAATTGATTATTATGATTTTAATTTTGGTTGTGCATTTTCAACGTATGCCACGTTTTGGATTAGAGAAAAAATTATGAGAAGTATTCAAAATAATGGAAGAAGTATCAGAATACCTGTAAGTGTTCAAATGAAGTATAATAAATATCAACTTATAAGAAAAGAACTTTCAAATAAATTAGGAAGAAGTGCTACGAATGAAGAAGTTGCTATTGCTATGGGAGAAAATATCCAAAATACAGAAAAATTAATACAATATTTTAATGATATTGTGTCTTTAGATAGTAAGTTAAGTGATGATACCGAAACCGACAAATATAATTTTATTGAAAGTAGAAGTAGTTCTTTTGAAGAAGATGTTATAAATAAAGAAACTGTTTTAAAATTAATGAGCTGTTTAACGGAAAAAGAAAAAGATGTTATTATCAAAAGATATATTCAAGATTATACCTTAGAAGCTGTTGGTAAAATGTATGGAATAACTAAAGAAAGAGTAAGACAAATAGAGAATAAAGCTTTACTTAAGATGAGAAATTATTCTAAAACCAAAGTAGTCAAAGTAGATAAAAATGAAGAAAAATCAATTTTAGATGGCAAAACTTTAAAAGAAATAATCGGAGAAGTAAAAGTAAATAATTTTAATAGTTATGTCCAAAGAAACAGTAAATTAAAAGCTATATATTATATGGCATTCGGAGAAAATTTAGATAAAGTTTATGATAATAGTAAGCTAGAAAAAAAAGACACAACTGCTTTAATGGTATCTATCAAAAAAATAATGAGAACAAATAATGTTGGTATAGCTAAAAAATATGATAATAAAACTTTAGAAGAAATATTTAGATTAGTATCTAATCTGAGCTATGAAAATATAAAAAAAGCTAAAGATGAATGGTGGAATAAAGCTATGATGGATAATAATGTTACCACCGAAGTATTAATTAAGGCTTTTGGTATTGATGGCGATAAACCATGTGCATTAAATGTCCTTAGCTTTGATGAAAAACTTAAACTTAGAACTAGATTAGACTACTGGACATATAGACTTAATGAAAAAGATAAGAAAAAAAGAAAACAATCTTATGATAATAAAACTTTAAATGAAATACTTGGCTTATCTTATGAAGATACAATTTATTTTGTAAGTACTTTAGATAAAGCTTCGCAAACTTATAATATGATTATAAACGTTTTTGGAAATGATTTAAAAGGACGCTTAGAAAAAGATAAATTAGAAAATGAAGTTTATACCAAACTTTTAAGTAATCTAAATACTGTAAAGAAAATTATAAATGGTAATAATGTTTATAAAAATAAATATTTAAATGATATAGTAAGTATAGATTTAAATAAAATAAAAACATATGTAAATAAAGAAGAATTGGTTACATTAAAAAAAGCTTTCGGAGAAAACTTAGACAGAAGATTTATAAATACTGTTAGTGTAAAAGTTTTAACAAAAGTAATAAATAATCTTAATAAACAAATAACGGAAGAAGTAAAAATGGAAAGCAAAACAAAAACAAATAAAGGCAAAAAAAGTATGTATGAAAATATGACTTTGGATAAAATATTAGGCATAAGTTATGAAGAAGTATTAGATATATTTAATGAAACAAAAAAAGAAACAAAAAACTATAAAATATTTGCTAAAGCTTTCGGTGAAGATTTTAAAGGTATATTTAATACAAGTAACTTAGATGATATTGAAAAAATATCTTTATATACTAAGGTTAATTTATTAAAGAAAGCAATAAATAATCCAAATGGTAAAAAAAATATGTATAAAAATATGACTTTAGATATGATTTTAGGTATAAGTCATGAAGAAGTGTTAGATATATTCAATGAAACAAGAAAAAAAACAAAAACCTATAAAATATTTGCTAAAGCTTTTGGTAAAGATTTTAAAGGTAAGTTTGATTTATCTCAGTTAGAACATAATGAAAAGGTAATGCTATACAACAAAATTAATAGATTAAAAAAGAAATTTTTAGGGAATTTAGAAAATAAAAAAACTGCAAAAAAAGAAAATAATGATTTAAATAAATATTATATGACTATTATAAGTTTAATGCCTAAAGAATATAAAACAATACTCTCATTATATTTTGAAAACTATAGTTTAGATAAAATAGCGAGTTTAATGGATTTAGATATAAATGATGTAAATAATAGATTAAAAGAAGGTATATTATTTATGGAAAAAATAATTAGTTTATATAATAAAACATTTGATGAAAAAATACCTGAAAATGAAAAAAGGTTACGTTAAAGCAGTATTTTATTTTAAATAACCTTTATATTCATTAAATACCTGTTTAACTTTTATAAAGTTATCTTTACTATAATATTTAGAATATCTTTCTATATCAAATATAGAAGGATTTTTTAATATATCTTTCCAATTCTTCTTAATAAACGAATAAGTAAATTCTAATTCTTCATTTGAAAGAGTAGCACCTTTTGAAGTAGCAAATTTATTTATATCATCTTTAGTTAATTTATTTATATAAGCTCCGATTATATTAAACATTATTAATCACCTTAATATATAGTATGAAATATATAAAAAAAGGAATACTATATTTTATGAAAAGATATATATTTTTAAGTTCTATCATACTAGTTTTTATTATATTTGGTATTAAGTTAGGTATTATTATATCTAATAGTTCTTATTATGAGAAAAAATTAGAGGAAAAAACTAATATTTATGTTAGTGGTGTTAGTAGTCCAAGAGGTAGGATACTTGATACAAATGGCAAAGTTTTAGTGGATAATATCGGAGTTAAAACTATATATTACAATAAGATAAAGGGAATAAAAACTATAGAAGAATTAAAAATAGCAGAGTCTTTAGAAAAAATAATTAATGTTAAAGAAGCATCCATTGATGAATTAAAAAAGTATTTTCTAATTACAAATAATAATGGTAAAGATTTAATTACAAGTGATGAATATAGATTGTATGAAGAAAGAAAAATAAGTACTGAGACATTAGAAAGTTTAAAACTGGAAAGAATAACAGATGATATGATTAATTATGATATAGATACCAAAAAAATAGCTCACATATATAGTTTAATGAATAAAGGTTATATCTATAGTAAAAAGAAAATTGTTAATAATGTTAGTGAAGAAGAATTTGCTAAAGTAATAGAAAGTAATATTCCTGGTATTACTGGTGAAATTACATGGGAGCGAATATATCCATATAAAGATACACTAAAAAATATGTTTGGTAAAGTAGGACCTATAACTAAAGAAAATAAAGACTTTTATCTAAATAAGGGCTATGAGCTTACAGACACTGTGGGTTTAAGTTATTTAGAAAAAGAGTATGAAGAATATTTAAAAGGAGAAAAAGCTAAATATAAAGTAGAAAGTGATTATAAATTAGTTAAAATAGAAAGTGAAAAAAAAGGAAATGACCTAGTTTTATCAATTGATATTGACTTACAAATGAAAGTAGATGAGATACTAAGGGATAAAATAACATTAGGTAAAAAGTATGGTAATACAGAATATTTTAAAGATAGTTATGCAATTATAAGTAATCCTTTATCTGGTGCTATTTTAGCTATTTCTGGCCAAAGATTAAATGATGATAATACATTTAGTGATATAAGTTTAAATACAATTAATAAATCTTATACCATGGGAAGTAGTGTAAAGGGAGCAACTATTGCAGTTGGTTATAAATATAATTTAATTACTCCGGGGGTATATATTAATGATGCTTGTGTAAAGCTTGAATTTATACCTTTGAAATGCAGTTTTAAAAGACTTGGCAAAGTAAATGATTTAACAGCCTTAGCTAATTCATCAAATTATTATCAGTATATGATTGCTATTAATTTAACGGGTAATAAATATAAACCAAATATGAAACTTAATGCTACTAAAGAACATTTTAAAACTTATAGAGATATGCTAGCAAGTTTTGGCCTTGGTGTTAAAACAGAAATTGATTTGCCAGGTGAACAAACAGGAATAATTGGTTCAACCATAGCTGATGACCTTCTTCTTAATCTAGCAATTGGACAATATGATACTTATACACCAGTGGAACTTTTACAATATATAAATAGTGTTGCAAGTGGCAAAAGAATGGCTTTAAGTTTAATGAAAGAGATAAAAAACAAAGATAAAATAATACTAGAAAATAAAATAAATATTTTAAACGATGTTGATTTAAATAAAGAAAGTTTAACCAGAATAAAGGAAGGCTTAAGACTTGTTCTAAGTGAAGGAACTGGTAAGTTTTATGTGCCTCAAGGGTTAGATTTTGCTGGAAAAACTGGTACTAGTGAGTCATTTTTAGATACCAATAATGATGGCAAAGTAGATACTGCTACAATTTCTTCATCATTCGCAGGTTTTTATCCATCTGAAAACCCAAAATTTAGTATTGTAGTTATTACTCCGAATGTATCACATAAAAATGGTAAATCTGATGCTTTTTACTTCGGTGCTAGTAAAATAACTAAAGATATTGTAAATTATTTAAATGATAAATATTAATTTTATCTTGTCAAAATGTGAAAATCAAGGCAAATTATCTCGTCAAAACGTTAAAAATGAAGCAAATTATCTTGTCAAAATGTGAATTATATAGTAAAATATAGCAAGAAAGAAGTGATTAAAATGGATTATACAGTATATTTTAAAAGAAAAATATATGATAAATTATTGGATTGGAAAAATAATAGTAATGGGAAAACAGCATTATTACTTGAAGGGGCAAGACGTATTGGAAAAAGTACAATTGCTGAAGTTTTTGCTAAAAATGAATATAAAGACTATATTCTTATAAATTTTGACGTTGCTCCGGACGAAATAAAAGACTTATTTATTCATGAAAGAAGTGACATTAATTTAGTTTTACAAAAGTTGCAATCTTTTTATCGAAAAGTATTACCAATAAGAAAATCATTAATAATATTTGATGAGGTTCAATTTTGTCCTGAAGCGAGGTCTTTAATAAAATATCTTGTTGCTGATGGCAGATACGATTATCTTGAAACTGGTTCATTAATATCTATTAAAAAGAATGTAGAAAACATATTAATTCCATCAGAAGAAAAAAAGTTAAATATGTATCCTTTGGATTTTGAAGAGTTTTTGTGGGCTCTTGGTGATACTAATACTATACCTTTTTTAAGAGATTGTTATATAAATAAGAAAAAAGTAGATATAGCACATAAACAAATTATGAAAGATTTTAGGACCTATGTTCTTGTAGGTGGCATGCCTCAAGCAATTGCAGAATACATTAATACTAAAAGTTTTGATAGAGTTGATGAAGTAAAGAGAAATATTCTTTCTTTGTATCATGATGATATTAATAAACACGGTACTAATAGTAAAAAAATTCTTAATATATATGATAATATACCTGGACAATTATCAAATGGTAGTAAGAAATATAAAATATCATCAATAGATAAAAACGCAAGAAATCAAAATTATGAAAGTGAGCTTACGTGGTTAGATGAAGCAAAGATTATAAATCTATGTCATAATGTAACTGACCCAAGCATTAGCCTTTCACTTACTAAAGATGAAAGTAACTATAAATGCTATCAATCTGATGTAGGTCTTTTAGTTGCTCAAGCGTTTATTAATAAACCTTTTGTAGATAATGATATATATAAAGCAATACTTTTTGATAAACTAAATGTTAATGAAGGTATGATTATGGAAAATTATGTTGCTCAAACCCTTAAAGCAAATGGATATGAACTATTTTATTATAGTAAGAATGATAATGATATAGTAGAAAATAATATGGAAGTAGATTTTCTGATTGTTCAAGATAAAAAAATAAATCCTATTGAAGTAAAATCAGGTAATTATAAGAAGCATACTTCAATAGATAGATTTAAGAAAAAATATAAAAGAAGTGTTGGAACAAGATATGTGCTTCATACCAAAGATTTAGAAGTAAATGGTGATATTGTATATTTACCATTATATATGGCAATGTTTTTATAAAATGTATAAAAAAGTATTAAAAAATATTTGACAAACATACAATAATGGTGTAAAATATCATTGTTACTTGAAAAAAGGAAAGAGATTTAGTATCCACCTGATTGCAAATAGCGATAGGTAAATGCCATGAAAGTATTTAGATTTATTTGATAAACTTTTTTGGAATGGATACTAAAAGTATCCATTTTTTAATGACGTTGGAGGTGCTTATTATAGCAAAGATAGATAGTAATGAACTACCAATCAATGAAAATATTCGTGCAGAAGAATTGATGGTAATTGGGCCAAATGGCGAAAAGATGGGACTAAAAAAACGTAAAGATGCTCTTACACTTGCAGGGTATGCTGGACTTGATTTAGTTTTAATGAATGGTAATGGCGTTCCCGCTGTTGCTAAAATAATGGATTATAACAAATATCGTTATGAAAAACAAAAAAAACTAAAGGAAAGTCAAAAGAAAGCAAGAGAAGCAAATAAAGAGATGAAAGAATATCGTTTATCAGTAACTATCGATGTTGGAGACTTTGAAACAAGAAGAAAAAATGCTAAAGAATACCTTGAAAAAGGACATAAAATTAGAGCATTTATCCGTTTTAAAGGTCGTCAAATGGCAAGACCTGAACTTGGTCGTGATGTACTTCTAAAATTTGCAGATGCGTTAAGTGAAGTTTCAGTAATTGAAATTGAACCTAAGCAAGAAGGAAGACAAATTGCAATGATTTTAGCACCAAAAAAGAAAGAAGGAAATTAGTATGGCAAAAAGTAAACAAAAAACACATAAGTCTAGTTCAAAAGTGTTTAACAAAAAGAAAAATGGTACTTTAACTTATATGAAGTCTGGAAGTAACCATAAGACTGGAAAAGATACAGCAAAAGCAGTAAGACAAAGAAGAAATAAAGGAACACTAGCAAAAGGAGATAGTAGCAGATTAAAATCTGTTATCTAATCATGGAGGTGAATAAGTAATGGCAAGAGTTAAAGGCGGAAACGTTTCTAAGAATAGAAGAAGAAAAGTTTTAAAAGAAGCAAAAGGTTATTTTGGAAGTAAACATAGACTTTACAAAACTGCTCAAGAACAAGTATTCCATAGTGGAGCTTATGCATATAGAGACAGAAGACAAAATAAGAGAAATTTCAGAAAATTATGGATTACAAGAATCAATGCTGCATGTCGTGAAAATGAAATTAGTTATTCTAAATTTATAAATGGACTTGCAAAAGCTGGTATTGAAATCAATAGAAAAATGTTATCTGAAATGGCAATTGATGATCCTAAATCATTTACAGCATTAGTTGAAACTGCTAAAAAAGCTTTAAATGGTGAAGTTAAAGCACCAAAAAAAGAAGTTAAAGCAGAAACTAAAGAAGTAAAATCTGAAAAGAAAGAAGTAAAAAAAGAAGAATCTGTTGATTTAAGTTCAAAAACTTTAGCAGAATTAAAAGCACTTGCTAAAGAAAAAGGTGTAAAAGGCTTTTCAACAATGAAAAAAGATGAATTACTTGCATCTTTAAAATAGTGCTTGCAAAAAGGTGAGTTTTAAATTATAATAAATATATGAAGTTTATTCTTGGTTTTGATATCTCCAAATCAATACTATGATTAAACCAATTAAGAAAGTGGGAGGAAAATATTATGGCTTTAATGAAAGAAGAAAAAGCAAAAATCATTAAAGAATTTGCTAAATCTGAAAATGATTGTGGTTCAACTGAAGTACAAATAGCAATTCTTACAAATGAAATTAATAACTTAACTGAACATTTAAAAGAACATAAGCATGATTATCATTCAAAAAGAGGTCTACTTATGAAAGTTGGTCGTCGTAAAAAATTACTTGACTATTTAAAGAAAAATGATGTTGTAAGTTATAGAGAAGTAATTAAAAAATTAAATTTAAGAAAATAATTAAAGGGCACTTGTTTTTAGTGTCTTTTTATTTTTGGAAAGGATGTATATGAAGAAAGTATTTAAATTAGATTTTGATGGAAGAGAAATAGTTGTAGAAACTGGAGAACTAGCTAAACAAACAAATGGAGCAGTTTTAGTAAGATATGGAGATACTGCAGTATTATCTGTTTGTGTAATGGGTAAAACACCAGTTTCACAAGATTTCTTTCCACTTCAAGTTTTATATCAAGAAAGATTATATTCAGTAGGAAAAATACCTGGAGGATTTATTAAAAGAGAAGGTCGTCCAAGTGATGCTGCAACCCTTGCGGCAAGACTTATTGATAGACCAATTAGACCAATGTTTGATGAAAATTTAAGAAATGAAATTCAAGTCATTAATACAGTATTATCTGTTGATCAAGATAATTCTCCAGAAATGACTGCACTTCTTGGTTCATCATTATGTTTAGGTATATCAAATATTCCATTTGATGGACCTGTTGCTGGCGTTATTGTTGGTTTAATTGATGGTAAATTTGTTATTAATCCAACTGCTGAGCAAAATGAAGTAAGTGAACTACATTTAACAGTTGCGGGTACTAAAGATGCAATATGCATGGTTGAAGCTGGTTCTAAAGAAGTTAGTGAAGAATTAATGCTTGATGCCTTAATGTTTGCTCATGAAAATATTAAAAAATTATGTGAATTTGAACAAAGCATTATTGATGAAATTGGTGTAGAAAAAGTAGAACTACCTAAAGCTGAAATTGATGCAGAAATTGAAAGCGCAGTTAGGGAATTTGCAACTAGTGATATGCTTGCAGCTATTCAAATTAAAGAAAAGCTAGAAAAATATGCTAAAATAGATGAAGTTAAAGAAAATACAATGGCTCATTTTGAAGAAGTTTATGCTGATGATGAGGATAAAAATAATAAAATGGCTCAAGTATCTAAGGTACTTCATTTAATTGAAGGTGGAGAAGTTCGTCGCCTTATTACTGATGAACATATTAGACCAGATGGCAGAAAGATGGATGAAATAAGACCACTTTATGCTGGTGTTGATTTACTTGCAAGAACTCACGGTTCAGCACTATTCTCAAGAGGTGAAACTCAAGTACTTGCAACAACAACACTTGGTGCTTTAGGTGAACATCAAATACTTGATGGTCTTGGAATTGAAGACACAAAAAGATTCATGCTTCATTATAATTTTCCACAATTTTCTGTTGGTGAAGTTGGAAGATATGGATCACCCGGAAGAAGAGAAATTGGACATGGGGCTTTAGGTGAAAGAGCACTTGCTCAAGTTATACCATCTGAAGAAGAATTTCCATACACAATTCGTGTTGTTAGTGAAGTTTTAGAAAGTAATGGATCATCTAGCCAAGCAACAATTTGTTCTGGATGTCTAAGTTTAATGGCTGCTGGTGTGCCAATTAAAGCTCCAGTTGCGGGTATTGCTATGGGACTTATTACAAGTCCAGATGGAAGTAAATATACAATTCTTACTGATATTCAAGGCCTTGAAGATCATATGGGAGATATGGACTTTAAAGTTGCTGGTACTCGCGAAGGTATTACAGCTCTTCAAATGGACATTAAAATAAAAGGTGTAACAAAAGAAATACTAGGTGAAGCACTAGCTCAAGCTAAAAAAGCTCGTATGGAAATTTTAGATGTAATGGAAACTGCAATTCCTGAACCACGCAAAGAAGTAAGTAAGTATGCACCTAAGATTGAAACATTTAGTGTTGACCCAGAAAAGATTAGAGATATCATTGGTAAAGGTGGAGAAATGATTACTAAAATTATACTTGAAGCTTCAAATGTAGCAACAGTTAATGATAAAGATGCTGTTAAAGTTGATCTTGAAGATGATGGTAGAGTAATAATTTATCATACTGATAAAGATATAATTGCTAAAACTAAACAAATGATACTAGATGTTATTCGCGAAGTTGAAGAAGGAAAAGTATACACTGGTAAAGTTACAAAAGTAGAAGACTTTGGTTGTTTCGTAGAACTTTGGCCAGGATGTGAAGGTTTAGTACATGTATCTCAACTTGCTTGGGAAAGAGTAGAAAAACCAAAAGATATTGTATCTGTTGGTGATGAAATAATGGTTAAATCACTTGGATATGATAATCGTGGAAGATTAAATTTATCTCGTAAAGAATGTTTACCTAAACCAGAAAAAAAAGAAAATCCTAAAAATAAAGATTAATTTTAAATTCAAAACGAACCTACAATTGTAGGTTCGTTTTATAATTTAAATTATTTTCTCTTTCTTGTTAAATTTGTATAACTTTCAAATATACTTCCTGTATCTCTTAAATAATCACAAACAGTATAAGAATTATTTATTTTTTTTAAAAAATTTTCAATTTCTTCATTGTCATAATTTAATCCATATGATAATAAGAATCTATTTATAGTATCAATATTTTTTCCTAAAACACTTTCATAGGAATTGCCTACGAAATGATAATAACCTGGATCTACTAGATAAAAGTTTCCATTATATATATAATTGTCAGGATTTTCCAAATCTGCAAGTAATAATTTATGATTACTTATTAAGTCAACTTCTTTATACAACTTAGAAAATAAATATAATAAATAAATAATAGGATAATTAACTAATGTTGAACTAGTCATTGGTTTATTAGTTTCAATATATTTTGTAGTATAACCAGCATAATTACCAAATTCATCATATACAAGTCTTCTTGGAAGTAATATATATTTTGTATTTATTTGTGTCATTTTTTCTGCAGTATCAACATTTAACTTATTATATTTTGAAAATATCTTAACTGCTTCATTACTTTTTTTATTTAAATATACAACACCTTCAAAACCTTGTCCAATTTTCTTTTCTGGAACAAAAAGTTCTTTGTTTTCACCGATAAAATATTCCATATTATTTTACCTTCCTTCTAATCAATCCAATAAGAGTTTCCTCTTCATTTGCTTCATCCTTTAAATAATCACATATTGTGTAATTACTACCTCTTTCTATTAATTTATTTTGAATTTCTTGTATTCTATCCCATAAAATAGTATAGTTTATAAAAGTATTAATTTTACTAATATTTTCCTTTAATATTTCTTCTTTATCTTTATCACTAAAATAATATAACCCAGGATCTATTAAATAATATGATCCATTAAATATGTAATTTCCTTCAGAAAGTACATCATTTATACAAAGTCCATATTTACTCACTTCATAAGCATCTTTATATAATCTTATTAATATGGCTGTCAATGTTTTTAAAGTATATTTTTGTACATCTAGTTCTTCAATTTCTTTATTTTTAGGAATATATGTTGTAGTGTATCCTAGATATTTTCCATCTTCATCATACACAAGTCTTCTAGGAAGAAGAATATAATTAGTTGGAATATTACATAAACGTAAAGCACTTTCTTCACTTAAGGAAGTAATCTTATTTATTTCATTATATTGTATTTTAACAGCCTCATTAGTATCTTCATTATAATAAACTTTTCCTTCACATCCAGAACCTAAAAACACTTTCGGCGTAAATACATCCCTAGTATCACCAATAAAATATGTCATAGTTATCCCTTTCTCCTAGCTAAACTAGCAAATGTTTCTCCGGGACGTCCTTCATCTCTTAGATAGTCGCAATAAGTGTAATAATCTCCTCTTTCAGCAAGTCTTTCTTGAATATTTGTAATTCTTATAGCAAAAATGTTTATATCAATGATATAAGTAATATGGCCAAAGTTTTCTTTTAAAATTTCCATTTTATCACGAGGTTCAATACGATATAAACCAGGATCAATTAAATAAAAGTTTCCATTATATAAATGATTATTTTCATTTCTAATATCCCGTAAATTTACACTTTGCATACTTAAATTACGAGCATCATTATATAATGGTTCTAGTACTTTTAATATATCTCTTATTTTAGCTTTTTGAAGCATTTCGGGTATTAAATCTTCTTCTTTTTGAATAAAATGAGTAGTGTAACCTGCAAAATTTCCATTTTCATCATACACAATTCTTTTAGGCATCAATATATTTGTAGTGGGTATACCACTTAAAATTTTTGCAGTTGCTTCATTTAAAGATATACGATTTAATTCATTATTTTTATGTATTTTAACAGCCTCATTAGTATCTTCATTATAATAAACATTTCCTTCATGTCCCGAACCTAAAAATACTTTCGGCGTAAATACATCCTTAGTATCACCTATAAAGTACATATAAAATCCCCCTTGTTATGTAAATATTATACGCTATAATATGGCTTTTGTCAAATTTTTAATTTCTTTTATAAATATAGATCTTCTAAAAAGAGGAACAAGTATATAAACTTTATTTTTAGTTCTGGTTAAAGCCACATAAAATAATCTTCTTTCTTCAGCATAAAGATATGTTTTATCTGATGGATGAAGTTCTTCGATTAATTTAGAATTAACTATTTTATTGGGAAAACCATACATATCATCTGTCATATTTATGAGTATTACATTATCACTTTCTAAGCCTTTTGATGCATGAACACTCATAAATTCTGGAATATTTCCATTACTAAACTTATTTATATCAAAGTTATTTCTTCCTAGAACTAAAAGAGAACCTTTATTTAATAAACTTTTGTATATCTTATTAAATGATTTTTTAGGGTTTATATAATAAATAAATTCTACAGGTTTATCAATATGTTTATTGCTAATTAATTCTTTTTTTATTTGACTTTTATTTTTCATTACAAATTTTGAACTTATATTTATTAACTCTTCGCTGTTACGATAGGTATATTTTAGCTTTAAAATAGTGGAATTAGGTATTAATTTAGTAAAATTTAAAAATATATTTAAATTACAACCTGAAAAGTGATATATTGATTGATAATCATCTCCGACACAAAATAAAGTAGCATTACTTATATCCCTTATTTTATTTATTAAGTTAAATCTTATATTTGATGTATCTTGAAATTCATCTACAATAATATATTTATATTTAGTAGGTTTATTTAATACTTCAGTTGCTTTAATTATTAAATCATCAAAATCAAAAGAATTACTAGAAACTAAATCATTTTCATATATATTTTTAATAATATAGGTATATTTACTTAAGAAAGAATCTTCTTTAAATAACTTTTTAAAATCATCTTTAGTCTTATTGTTAGTTTTAAATATTTTAATTAAATTAATAATTAATTTTTTTAATTCTTTATAATCATAACTATTTAAAAAATCTTCATAATTATATTTTCTAAAGTATTTAAGTATTTCATTAATATGTTCATTACTTTGTAAACTTTTAAAAAATTCATCAGTTACAAAATCTAAATAAGAATCACTAACTAATTTATAATTTATATGATATTCATCTAAAATACTCATTGCCAGTTTATGGAAAGTCATAATATTTATTTTATAGTTTATTCTTTTACTCAGATCATTTACACTTTTATTTGTAAATGATATAACTAAAATTTCATTTTCTTCTAAGTGCTTTTCATCGATTAAATATTTGATTTTTTCAGTGATTGTATAAGTTTTACCAGCTCCAGCCCCTGCAATTAAAAGTAAATTTTTATCACATTCGATAGCTTCTAGTTGATATTTATCTGGTTTCATTTCTTATTGTCTCTTTGGTAAAATAATTTTATCATATTGCAAAAAAGAAGTCTATACCTTATAATAATTTTACGAGGTAAAAAAATGAAGTATGAAACAATATTAGAAATAGATTTAAAAAAATTAAAAAATAACATAAAAAAACTTATTAAAAGTTATGATGATTATAAATATAAAATAGTAGATTTAAAAGATAATGCTCATGGAATGGGTTTTGGCATTGTAAATACATTAGTTAACCATGGTATTAATTATTTACTAGTGGGCTCTTTAAATGAAGCTTTAAAGATAAGAAAATTAAATAAAGAAGTTGGAATACTTGCAAGTTTATATGTTACAATGGATGAAATATATGATTGTATCAATAATAACATAACTATCACTATTTACAATAAACAATATATAGATTTATTATGTAGCTTAGAATTAAAGGATGATTTAAATGTTGAAATATTAATTGATAATGGCTCTAATTTACAAGGTGTAAACAAAAAAAGTGATTTAGAGTATATTATAAATAAAATAAATGAAACAAAACATATTAAACTAGTAGGAATATATTCTGATTTAACGTCTTTTGGGATTGAAGACAAGTTTTATTATAAAGAGGTAAATAATTTTCTGAAAATAGTAAAACCATATATAAATAATGATTTAATTATTCATTTAAATGAACCAATTATGTATCATAATAAAATAAAATATATAAATGGTATTAGATTTGATTTATCAGTTTTAGGTATTGAAGAAAATATAAATGATGATATATTTACAAAAGGAAGAATTAAAAAAATAGAAAAAGAATATGGAGCTTTAGAGTTTCCCAATATAGATTTAGAATTAATATTTAATATAACTAGTGAAGTAATGGAAGTAAAAAAAGTAACTAAAGGTACACTAGTGGGAAGAAGTTATATTGCTAAAGAGGATATGTACGTGGGTATAATACCTATTGGTCATAAAGATGGTATAACAAAATCCATAAAATATGTAGGTATAAATAAATATAAAAGAGAAATACTTTCTGATGATATAGATAAGTTATATGTTAAAGTAGATGAAAATATCTTTGTTAAAGATAGAGTATACATTTTAAATGAAGAAAGAGATATTTATGATTTTTTAAAGAATTTACATACTAATAGATATTATTTAATGAGTATTTTAAATAGAAATTTAACTAAAAGATATATTAATGAAGAAAAAAATAATGATAATTTGTTATAATTACCATTACAAAAAAAGGGCATAAACGGAAAAAATTCGTAATGAAAGATGTAATTTAGTAAGAAAAATAATTGAAAAATAGTTTAAAACGGGCAAAAGTGCTTAATTCAAGTTGATTTTTTAAAGCATTTGTTGTTATAATGTTCAAGGAGTGATAGAGAATATGGCAGAATATAATGAGTCATCGATTAAAATATTGGAAGGTTTAGAAGCTGTTAGAAAAAGACCAGGAATGTATATTGGTTCAACTGATAAAAGAGGTATGCATCATTTAGTATGGGAAATTGTAGATAATGCCATAGATGAAGTTATAAATGGATATGGTAATTATATTAAAGTAATTATCAATAAAGATAAAAGTATAACAGTTGCAGATAATGGGCGTGGAGTACCAATTGGTATGCATGCATCAGGTAAAAGTACACCAGAAGTTATTTATACAATACTTCATGCCGGTGGTAAGTTTAGTGAAGCCGGTTATAAAGTTTCTGGAGGTCTTCATGGTGTTGGTGCTAGTGTAGTTAATGCCTTATCAAAAGAAATGCAAGTAGTCATTTATCGTGATGGACTTATTTCATCAATTGAATTTGAAAATGGCGGACATGTCAAGACGCCACTTCAAACTGTGGGCAAAAGTACTAAAACTGGTACAATAGTTAAATTTTTGCCAGATCCAGAAATATTTAAAAATTGTAATTTTTCATATACAACAATTTGTGAAAGAATGCAAGAATCAGCATTTTTACTTAGTGGCCTTACTATCGAAGTAATTGATGAAGAAGATAATCATCAAGCTAAATTTCATTATGATAATGGTTTAACTAGTTTCATTGAATACATGAACGAAGGTAAAAATACTTTACATAAAGTAATTAATTTTGGTAATACCAAAAATAAAATTGAAGTAGATATTGCGATGCAATATACTGATACTTATAATGAAAATATTTTATCATTTGTAAATAATGTTAAAACTAGCGATGGAGGAACTCATGAAGTTGGGTTTAAAACTGGTATTACAAAAGCATTTAATGATTATGCCAAAAATAACAATATTTTTAAAGCTAAAGATGGCACTTTAGATGGTTCAGATGTTCGTGAAGGGTTATCTGCAGTTATTAGTTTAAAAGTTCCTGAAGAATTACTTCAATTTGAAGGTCAAACTAAAGGAAAATTAGGAACTGCAGAAGCAAGAAGTGTAACAGAAAGTATTACTTATGAGTCTTTAAAATTTTTCCTTGAAGAAAATAAAGAAGTAGCATCAACAATTCTAGAAAAAGCTATGAAAAGTAAAGTTGCTCGTGAAGCAGCTAGAAAAGCTAGAGAAGATGCAAGAAATGGCAAAAATAAAAGTAAAATTGAAAAGAATCTATCAATGAAACTTGCTCCAGCTCAAAGTAAAAATCCCAAGATAAATGAATTATTCATCGTCGAAGGAGATAGTGCCGGCGGTTCAGCTAAAGGTGGAAGAGATAGAAAATTCCAAGCAATACTTCCACTTCGTGGTAAAGTAATAAACAGTGAAAAGGCATCTTTAGATGATTTAATCAAAAATGAAGAAATAAATACATTAATTCATACCATCGGAGCAGGTATTGGCCAAGACTTTGATGCTACAGAATCTAATTATGATAAAGTAATAATTATGACCGATGCCGATGTTGATGGAGCCCACATTCAAATTCTTTTGCTTACATTCTTTTATAGATACATGCGTGGTTTAATTGAACAAGGAAAATTATTTATTGCCATGCCACCACTTTATAAACTTGATTATGGTAAGAAAAAGTTTTATGCATATACTGATGATGAACTTAATGAAATAAAACTTAATAATACGGGAAAATATAGTATTCAAAGATATAAAGGGTTAGGGGAAATGAATCCTGAACAACTTTGGGAAACAACAATGGACCCTGAAACAAGAAGTTTAATAAGAGTAAAAATAACTGATGCAGCTCTAGCAGAAAAACGTGTAGAGGTTTTAATGGGAGATAAAGTAGAACCTCGTAAAGAATGGATTAATGAAAATGTTGAATTTACTCTCGAAGATAGTTATAGAGCGGAATAAGGAGGTTTAAATGGATATAGTTAAAAAAATTGAAGATTATAGCTTAGAAGAAATAATGTCTTTAAGATTTGCAGCTTATGCCAAAGAAATTATTCAAGATAGAGCTATACCTGATGTAAGAGATGGACTAAAGCCAGTCCAAAGAAGAATTTTATATGCAATGTATAAAGCTGGTAATACCTCTGAAAAAGGTTATATAAAATGTGCTGCTACAGTCGGAGATGTTTTAGGTAAATTCCACCCACATGGTGATTCATCCGTTTATGATGCTATGGTTCGTATGAGTCAGTGGTGGAAACAAAGTCATATTTTAGTTGATATTCATGGTAATAATGGTTCTATGGATGGCGACCCACCTGCAGCATACCGTTATACTGAAGCAAGACTTGCTAAAATAAGTAATGAACTTTTAAAAGATTTAGATAAAAACACAGTTGCCTGGGCACCAAACTTTGATGATAGATTTTTAGAACCAACTGTTTTACCCGCTAAATTTCCAAATTTACTAGTAAATGGAACAAATGGTATTTCAGCAGGTTATGCAACAAATATTCCACCACATAATCTCGGAGAAATAATAGATGCCACAATCAAAAGAATTGATTCACCAAATTGTTATTTAGATACTATTTTAGAAATAGTTAAAGGTCCAGATTTTCCAACTGGTGGTATAGCTTTTGGTAAAGAAGGTATAATAGATGCTTTTAAAACTGGCCGTGGTAAAGTAATTGTTCAAGCTAAATATGAATTTGTAAAAGAAAAAGGTAAAGAACAAATAATTATTACGGAAATACCTTTTGAAGTAAATAAACAAGCTTGTGTTGCTAAAATAGAAGGTTTAAGAATAGATAAAAAAGTAGAAGGCATATCAGAAGTAAGAGATGAAACTGATAGAACAGGTATAAGAATAGCAATTGATTTAAAAGCTAATGCAAATAAAGATGTAATAATGAGATATTTACTTAAAAATACTGATTTACAAATTTCTTATAATTATAATAGTGTAGCAATAGTTAATAGAACACCAAAGACTTTAGGAATTTTAGAAATACTTGATGCATATATTGCTCATCAAAAAGAGGTTATAACTAAAAGAACAGAATTTGATTTAGCATATTACACTAAAAATTATAATATAGCAACTGGACTTATTAAAGCTATATCAATTTTAGATGAAGTAATTGCTTTAATACGTGCAAGTAAAAATAAAAGTGATGCTAAAGTTAATTTAGTTAACAAATATAAATTTACGGAAGAACAAGCCGAAGCTATTGTAACATTACAACTTTATAGATTAACTAATACAGATATTGTAGTTCTAGAAGAAGAATGTGAAAAACTAAAAGGTTTAATCGAAGAATGTAACAAAATACTAGAAAGTGAAAATGAACTTAAGAATGTTATGAAATCAGAACTAAGGGAAGTAAAGAAAAATTATGCTGTACCAAGAAAAACTGAGATCAGAAATGAAATCGTAGATATTAAAGTTGATGCCAAAGAAATGATACCTGATGAAAATGTTGTCGTAGTTGTAACAAATGATGGTTATGTAAAAAGAGTAAGCATCAAAAGCTTTAAATCAAGTGATGAAGAAACAACTTTAAAACCAGGTGATTATATAACTGCTAAGTACTTAACATCAACAAGAAGTAATTTGCTTTTATTTACAAATCTTGGTAATTATTTATATGTACCAGTTCATATATTACCTGAAACTAAATGGAAAGACTTAGGTAAACATATAAGTAATACCATTATGATTAAAGAAAATGAAAAAATAGTTGCAAGTTTAATAATGAAAGATTTTGATAAAAATGTTACATTATTTACTAAAAATGGTTTAATTAAACAAGTTGCCCTTAAAGATTTTGAAGTATCGCGTTATTCAAAACCAATGGTAGCTATTAAATTAAAAGATAATGATGAATTAATTAATGCTGATATTTCTAAAGATGAAGTATTATTTGTAACTAATAATGGATTATCACTAAGATTTAATACTAGTGAAGTACCTGTTGTGGGCACTAAAGCCAGCGGGGTTAAAGGTATTAATCTAAAAGATGATTACTGTATATATGCATGTCCAATAAAGAGAGAAGAATACTTAAATATATATACAAACTTTAAAACAATAAAAAGATTAAAGTTATCTGATATCTCTAGCATTTCTAGAGCTAAAAAAGGAAACATGTTATTTAAAAAAGCTAAGACTAAAGATTATAAAATAAACTATGCTTATTTAACAGAAACTAAAGACATTAATCTTTATAAAGTAGATACTGATTTTCATGAACTTAAAAATAGTGAAATACCAATCATGGATTTAGCATCAACTGGAAGTCAAGTTAAATATAATTATGATTTATTTACATTAAAAAAAGAATTAATTGATTTAACTAAAGATACCCCAGAAGAACCAAAAGAAGAAGTTCTTGAAATAAATCAAAAACCAAGTAAAAAAGAAGAACAATTATCTTTCGCTTCATTCATTGATGACTTTAAAATATAAGACTAAATTGACTTTACAAAACACAAAATTTGTGCTACAATGTAGCCATAGGAAAGGTGGAAATCGGCCCGGCCACGTACTTTATGTGAGATGTAAGTCAGTGGGCCACTTACTTCCTAGAAAAACAGCTTAGGCTGTTTTTTTCTATATCATTCAAAGTTCCCTTAAATTTTGAAAAACAATATATTTTAGCAAAGGGTATCACAAAAACGCCCAGAAAGTTTAAGACTTTCTGGGTATTTTTTATTTATTTTCTTTAAAAAAATTTTCAAAAGGAACATTTAATACTTTACTAATCGATGCTATAACAGAAATAGAAAAAGTTTGTTTTACTTTAACACTTTCAATATTTGCAATTAAACTTCTTGATACGTTACATAATTCTGCAAGTTTTTCTTGACTTATTCTTCCTTCTTCATCAGCATAAGGAGAATTATTAAATAACCTATAATATTTAACATTTTTAGATATCATTTTGTATATTTTATCTAGTTCATCTTCAGTTATGCCTGTATAAAGTTTTTCTTCAATCATCTTAATCACCTATATATATTATTCTACATATAATGGCAAATTTAAATTGATTGTTTATAGAAAAATATCTAATTATAGTAGACAATACTAATTTGTGGTGGTACAATATTATTGTATAAAATATGATAATCGTGTGTGGTGCGAATAAATATTTTATTTTTTCAGATACTATTTATAAATATGTTAAAAAAGGAGTGAAGAACATGGAGAAAAGTAAAAAGAATGCAATAGTATTAAGTATAGTAGCAGTTGTTACATTAATTGCTTTGGTAGTTGGTGCAACATATGCATACTTTAAAGCACAAGGGGGAACAGGAAGTTCTACGGAGGTTAAGGTTACAACATATACAACAGATATGCTAACATTTACAACTGGTAATGCAATAAGTTTATATGCAGACCAATCATCATTTGGGCAAGAAAAGGGAAGTTTATCTGGTGAAACATTTGCTAAAGCAACATTAGTTGCAAATAATAAAACAAATGAAGCAACAGATAATTATTATGTATATTTTAATATTGAAAATAATACATTCAGATATACATTAGGTAATGACAAACCAGAACTTATATTAACAGTTACAGGACCAGATGGTAGTGAAGTAACAGAAATATCAGGACTAACTCATAAAGTAGTTCAAGATAGAGAAAATAAAAGTATATCAGGTTTTGATGTTACCACAACAAATGGTTTAATAACTATAGCAAATAAGAAAACTATAACAGCAACACAAGCAACACCAAGTAAAGAAGAACAATATACACTTAAGCTTACATTTGTAAACTATGAAGGTGATCAAACAGAAAATGCAACAAGTACATTAAGTGCAAAGGTTATGATACAAAAAGAACCAATAGTTACAACTTTAGCATCATATATAACAAATCTTTACACAGGAACTCAAGGTGAAAATGGTATTTATTATCATGATGCAAGTTTAACAAATGGAGCAGGGGATAATTCATACAGATTTGCAGGAGCAAGCGATCAAGTAAATAACTATGTATGTTTTGGAAGTACAACAACACCATGCCCAACAGATAACCTATATAGAATAATCGGAGTATTTGGAGATAAAGTAAAACTAATCAAATCAGATTATGCAACTACAGCATTATTAGGTGCAGATGGAGATTATAGCAAGATGTATACTGCAAATGGTTGGGTTAATTCCAATTACAAAGGAAATAATTTAGCCAATATAGCAGGATATACATGGAATTATAAAAATAATGCAACAATAAATAGTGGAAAAGGATCAAATACATGGAGTACAAGTTTGTTAAATAAAACAAATTTAAATAAAAATTTCATAACAAATATAGGAGCAGACTGGGCAGCTAAAATAGCAGACACAACATGGAAAGTTGGAGGAAATACATGGGCAAATATAGCATTACAACCAGCTAAAACAGCATATCAAAATGAAATAGTAAGTCCAGTAACAACAAATACAACTGATAATGCAACAACATATAGTGCGAAAGTTGGATTAATGTATGCAAGTGACTTTGGATTTGCGGCAGCACCTAGTGCATGGACAACTAAATTAAATTCTTATAATGGCGAAGCCATTAAAAATGTTAATTGGATGTATATGGGGCTAGCAGAATGGACTATTTCCCGTTTTGCGGGCAATGCCTCTAATGCGTTATCTGTGAATTACGACGGTTACGTGTTTAACTTCAGTGCGTATTATGCGCTTGCATTGCGGCCAGTCTTCTATCTCTCATCTTCTGTGAACTATGCATCGGGAAGTGGCACAGCTGCTGATCCGATTTTGGTAAACTGATTGACGGACAGTTTTAAAAAAACATCGGTAAAATCTAACAAAAATGAGGTAAAAAGTTCGACCAGTGTT
>CAKORY010000005.1 GCA_934101795.1 uncultured Bacilli bacterium | reverse complement strand
TAGAATATACATTAGAATTCCAATGAAATTTATTTTGTATGACATATAAAATTTAAAACAATACTAAAATTTTTTTGTGTGCAATAATTTATATTTCTTTTATAAATAATGAGTAAAAATGTAGTTTTTGTAACAAATTCATATGATTTTAGCATCTTTATAACTCAAAAAAAAGAGGTAAATCGTTCAACACTGGTCGAACTTTTTATCTCTTTTTTGTTAGGTTTTACCGATGCTTTTTCAAAACTGTCCGTCAATCAGTTTACCAAAATTGGATCAGTGGCAGAGCCACTTCCCGATGCATAGTTCACAGAAGATGAGAGATAGAAGACTGGCCGAACTCCGTACGCACTGCTCGCGTAATTGCCGCCCAGGAAGCCAGTAAAGCTCACAACGAACACACTAGAGGCAAAGTCCGCATAACGGGAAATTGTCCATTCCATAAGCCCCATATACATCCAATTAACATTTTTAATGGCATCGCCATTATAAGTGTTTAAATTTGCTGTCCATGCACTTGGTGCTGCTGCAAATCCATAATCACTTACATACATTAATCCAACTTTTGCACTATATGTAGTTGCATTATCCGTTGCATTTGTTGTTACTGGACTTACTATTTCATTTTGATATGCTGTTTTAGCTGGTTGAGTTCCTATATTTTCCCATGTATTTCCTCCAACTTTCCATGTTGTCATATCTATTTTAGCTGCCCAGTCTGCTCCTATATTTGTTATGAAGTTTTGATTTAAATTTGTTTTATTTAACAAACTTGTACTCCATGTATTTGATCCCCAGTTATTATTTATTGTTGTATTATTTTTATAATTCCATGCATATGCTGCTACATTGGCTAAATTATTTCCTTTATAATTAGAATTACTCAAATTACTTGTAGATGCAATAGTTGCATATTTATCTTTATAATCTCCATCTCCACCTAATAATGTACTTGTTGCATAATCTGATTTAATTATTTTTACTCTATCTCCAAATACTCCGATTATTCTATATAGATTATTCTCAGGGCATGGTGTTGTGCTTGATCCAAAACATACATAGTTATTTACTTCTTCACTTGCTCCAGCATATCTGTATGAATTATCTCCAGCTCCATTTGTTAAGCTTACATCATGATAATAAATACTATTTTCTCCTTGGGTTCCTGTATATATTTTTGCTACATGACATGCTAACGTTGTTTCATCACAAGTTTCATCAAATCTAGGAATATGATACGTTTCTTGTTGCAATATTACATCTAAATTCATATTTGCATTTTCATTAACTGATTGGTCTGTTGATAGGTTAACAAATGTTAAAGTAAATGTCCATGTATGAGTTGTTCCTGTTGTTGATGATGTTGTTGTTATTGGATAATCAGTTTTAATATTAAATAGTCCTGTTTTATCAGTTACATCAAAACCTGATACTCCTCCAGAAGTTGTGTATGTGAGGCCATCTACTGATGTAACATTACTTCCTTTTTCATCTTTAATTGTCAAAAGTACTTCAGGTGTTTTAGCAGTTGTTGAATATGTATAAGTATTATTTTTAATATAAACACCGACATAATATGTTGCATTTGCTTTATTTGTTTTACTTGATGCTACTAACTTAGCTGTTGGATTAGTTGTACTTGTTAAATTGGTACCCCCAGTTGTAAAATTATCTGTTGTGGCTGAAAGTGTTAAAGCTTTTCCATTATTAAATATGATTGTGTCCCCACTTGCTGTTACTTCACCTTTACTATTTATATCTTCAGATATATCTGGCGCTAAATAAGAAAATGTAAATTTGCCAATAAATAAAGCTATAACTATTAATATTAATATAATTATAATTACTAAAAATATTTTACGTTTATCTATTTTCTTCATAATATATCACCTATTCTTTAATAAGTATAACATTTTTTTAAAATAATATAAAGATTTTTCTTTAATATTTATAAAAAATATGTTATCATAACCACTAAACGAGGGATTATCATGGAATTTAACTGGTATAGAAAAGAACTTAAAGATAAATATAATATACTTCAAAAGCTATATAGAACTATAGATAATGAAAAAGAAAAAGAAAAAATATATAATACTATGAAAATAATTGAAATATGTCTATCTAAAGAACGTGTGCCTGGTGAAATAGAAATACTTCTTGAAGATGATTATTTGGAACTTACTAAAACAAAATTTATATGGCCTTATATAAAAAATATTGCTAATATAAATAATGATTATATACCAAGTTTTTCTAGTGATGAAACAATACTTTCTAAAAAAGATATATTAGATTTACTTCATGAATTCTTTAGAAATGGTACTACGAAAGAAATTTATGAACTATTTTATAAGATATATAGAGAAAACAAAAAGAATATTCATTTTTTAGATAATCCAGAAGTAAGTTTTACTGGTGAAACAATTTACTTAGAATATTTTAGAAAAACGTATATTCAAGTATTTAAAAGATATTCTTTTGAGGATTTAAATACTTTTGCTCATGAATTTGGTCATGCTATAGAGTTTAATATGAATTTTCAAAATAGTTTATTTCGTGATTTAAATGTTTATGTGGAAATAATAAGCATTTTCTTTGAACTTATATGTAATGAATATTTTGTAAAAGGAGAATTTACAAGACCTGCGATAATAACTGGTTATTCCACTTTAGATGAACATTTAGAAAATGCTAAAAATTTAAAAAATGAATTTGTTTTATTAAATGCTATAAGTATTACTAAATATGAAAATAGATTACAACTTAGAAGTAATATTGATACTTTAGTGGAAAATTTAAGTAAAGATGATATTTCTAGTATTATGTATTTAAAGCCTGGTAGAGATTATATTTATGTGTTTGCTTTTCTAGTAGCCACTAACCTATTTATGATTTATAAAATGGATAGAGATAAAGCTTTTTATCTAGTAAATAAAATAATTAATTTAAGTGGAGAGTTATCATGTGAAGAATACTTTCATGAACTTGAAAAGTTAGACTTATTAGATGCAAATAAAACCCAAGATTATACAAACTTTATTCATAATAGAAGTAGAAAATTAAAATAATTTTCTACTTATTTTTTTATTTAAAAAAGCTTGCTTTTAAAGCATCAAAATGATAAAATATTTTTATATAGTTTTAAGGGAAGTATAAGTAAATATTGTATAAAGGGGATAATTATGAATTATTATTAGAGGGAAATGAACTAATAAAGAAATTGGCAGATACATTATCAAAAGAATATGGTAAGGTTATAATTATACAAATTTATCTAGATTTCGCCAATTTTATCTTACTTTTCCAATTCTTGCCACAGTGTAGCAAGAATTGAGTTTAGTTGATAAAGTAGTACTAATTAAATTTTTTGATTTGTGGCACACTGTGCCACAAATTGAACTGTGTGCTATAACAGTTCTTTTACCTATACAATTTTTAATAGTTGGCCTAGTGGTCCATCTATTGAACTGGTCGAATATTTACAACAAAAAAAATGATAGATTGAGGGGGATAATTATGAATTATTATGATGAAATTAAAAATTATGTAAAAAAAGTAGAAATAGGAAGAGCTATCAGAGAAGCAAATGCTAATAATGAACTTGTGGACTCATATTGGAATATTGGAAAACTTATAGTTGATGCTCAAGGTGGAAAAGAAAAAAGTAAATATGGGGATAAATTATTGAAAGAATGGTCAGAAAAATTAACTCAAGAATATGGAAAGGGATATGACTATTCAAACATGAGAAGATTTAGGCAATTTTATTTAACTTTTCCAATTGTGGACACGGTGTGTCCACAATTGAGTTGGTCTGTTATAAGAGTACTTTTGCCAATAGTAGACCTAAATAAAAGAAATTATTATATTAACTTGTGTATTGAAAATAAACTTTCAGTTCGTGAATTAAAACAAGAAATGAAAAGTAACTCGTATGAAAGATTAGAACATAAACCTGATAAGATAGATATAGTTGTTCCAACTAAAGTACCTAGTATAACAAATAATTTTAAAAATCCAATATTATTAAAATTAAAAGATAATGAAATAAAAAACGAAAGTGATTTAGAAAAATTAATTTATTCGCAGTTAAGTTATGTGTTCTTACAACTGGGTAATGGGTTTGCTTGGGTAGGAAATCAATATAAAATAAGTGATGGAAATAAGAACTATTTCATAGATATGCTACTTTATAACTACGTATATAATTGTTTTGTAGTTGTAGAAATAAAATGTAGAAAACTAAAAAAAGAAGATAAGGGGCAAGTTGAGTTTTACATGAATTTAGTTGATAGCTTTGTAAAAGAAGCTAGTAACAACCCTACTATAGGTATTATCATAACTAAAAACCAAGATAAATTTATCGCCAACTTTGTAAGAAATGAGAAAATAATGCCACTTACTTATGAATTAATAAAATAAAGTTTCTGATTGGTGGCACAGTGTGCCACCAATTGAACCATGTGTTATAACAGTTTTTTTACCTATTTCTTTAACTATTAAGTTAAACTATTACTTGAACTATTTTACCAATCAAAAATTAAAATTTAAAAGGAGGAAAATATGGATTATTATGATGAAATTAAAAATTATGTAAAGAAAGTAGAAATAGGAAGAGCTATCAGAGAAGCTAATGCTAATTATGAACTTGTGGACTCATATTGGAATATTGGGAAACTTATAGTTGATGCTCAGGGCGGTAAAGAAAAAAGTAAGGTGACAAATTATTGAAAGAATGGTCTGAAAAGTTAACTCAAGAATATGGCAAAGGATATGACTATTCAAATATGAGAAGATTTAGACAATTTTATTTAACTTTTGCAAATTGCGGCACAGTGCGCCACAAATTAAGTTGGACAAATATTTGCAAAATACTACCAATAAAAGATGAAAATAAAAGAAATTACTATATTAACTTATGTATTAAAAATAATTTATCAAAAAGAGACCTTACTAATGAAATAAAAAGCAACTCATATGAAAGACTATTAAATAAACCAGACAAAGTTGATATTATCTTACCTGTTTTACCTAATACTATAACTGATAATTACAAAAATCCAATTATTCTTGAACTTGCAAGCAATAAAGTTAAAACAGAAAGTGATTTAGAAAAACTAATATATGTCCAGTTAAACACTGTATTTAAGCAACTTAGAAATAATTTAGCGTGGGTTGGAAATCAATATAAAATAACTGTTAACAACAAAAATTATTATATAGATATGCTCCTTTTTAATTTAGAATTTAATTGTTATGTTGTGATGGAATTAAAACTTAGAGAACTAAAGAAAGAAGATAAAGCTCAAGTAGAATTTTATATGAACTTAATTGATAATTATAAGAAAAGTAATATAAATAACCCAACTATAGGTATTATTATCAGTAAAAAGCAAGATAAGTTTGTAGCAGAATATGTAAAAAGTGAAAAATTAATACCAATTACTTATGAGTTTGTTTGATATTTCAAAAAGGTGGGCCACTGGCCCACCTTTTTGAAAAACAAAAAAAGAGCTTTATGCTCTTCCAGAATATTTTCCATCCTTAGTTGAAATTATAATTTTTTCTCCTTCATTTATAAATAAAGGAACTTTAACTATATAACCAGTTTCAATTTTAGCATCTTTACTTGCATTTGTTGCTGTATTGCCTTTAACTGCTGGTTCTGTTTCTACTACTGTGTATTCAACTTTTTCAGGTAATGTAATACCAATTATTTCTCCATCATAATTATCAATATCAATTTCTAATCCTTCTTTAATGAAATTAACATTGTCTCCTAAAACTGATGCAGGAAGTTCTATTTGTTCATATGTTTCATTATTCATGAATACATAAGTATCTCCCATAGCATATAAATAACCAGCTTTAACTTTTTCAATATGAGCTTTAGTTATTTTAATATTGGTATTAAATGTATCTTCTGTAACTGCTCCAGTTCTTAAATTTCTTCTTTTAATTCTTACAAAAGCAGGTCCTTTTCCAGGTTTTACATGTTGAAATTCCACGATAGTATATAAATTACCATCCATGATAATTGTCATACCATTTTTGATATCATTAATATTAATATCCATATTTAATCCTCTTTTCTATTATTTCTTTTCTTTAGCAGCTACTGTCTTTCTACATTTTGGGCAGTATCTATTTAATTCTAGACGGTCTGGAGTATTCTTTTTATTTTTACTAACTGGGCGTAATTCAAAACCACAAACAGAACATCTCATAGTTACTTCACTACGATTTTCCTTTTTTGCCATAATTATTCCTCCTCACTTAAATAATCTCTTTTAATTATACCAAAAATATAGTATTTTTCAACTAATTTAAATAAATTTTATAATTTTTACTAAAAAACAATATCATTTTAGCTATTTATTTCTTTATAAATAGATTTATATTACCTTTCTGAGCTTCTTTAATGATATTAATCCATAAATCATTTATAACATTTCGTTCCTTTTTAGGGTGCACTAAAAATCTAATTGTTAGTTCAATATGGTCATCTTTATATTCTGTATAAATAATTGGTTTTAAATTATTATAATAAATTCTATATGTTCCACATGCTTCATCTATTGCTCTATCCATTTTTTTAGGTATAGTTTTAATAATTTCATTTTTATTAACTATTTCATATAGTTTTTTCTTATTTTTATCAATATCAGCTTCAAAATCAATATTTACAACCATTTCAGACCAAATATATTTAAATGCTGTTGTATAGTTTTTTAGGGTTTCACTAAATATTTTAGAATTAGGTATATTTACAATAATACCACTACTTTGTTCACCATTTAGTCTATCACCAAGTTCTAAAACTTTAAAGCTCATGCTACTTATTAAAACTACATCACCTTTTACATTATTTATTTCTATTCTATCTTCAACCACAAATGGTTTTGATACTTTAATGTAAAGACCTGCTATTAAATTAAGAATAACTTCTCTTAAGGCTATCGTTGCACCTGCAGATATAAAAGATATTATTGTTACAATATTTTTTAAATGGCCTTCCCAAAGTATAAATATGCTTAGAAAAACAATTATATTGGTTATTACATTAAGAGATTGATTAAACTTAAATATTTTTCTATTTGTATGTTTATTTAAAGCATACATCCTACTTATTATTTTACTTATAATTTTAAGACATAATATAATTATTATTGATATTATAACCAATATAAAATATTCGTTATTTATACCAGTTACCCCCTTTAAATCATTTATAATATTATCCATTATATTCCCTCCTTTATATAAGGACTACTATAATAACACATTTTCTTACTTTTTTAACCATTAATAAAACCAACTTTACAAAATTTGTGTAAAGTTGGTTATTATTTTTATCATTTACTTTTTAACAGATGCATCATATATTTCTTTAATTGTATTATCTAATTTTTTTGTAAACTCTTCATCAGACATATTTACATTTAAGCCTTCAAGTAAAGCTCTAGAAAATGATGCAATCATTTTTTTGTTTTGTTTTAATTTTTCACAAGCTAAAGTTCTTTCATAGCCACCAGATAAAGCTACGATTCTTAATACATTTTTATGACGAAGTAAATCATTATAATAATTTGCTACTTCTGGAAGAGTAAATTTAAACATTAAATAGTCTTCTTTTTTAGTTTTATCTAAATTTCGAAGTATCTCACTTCTCATAAATGTTTCAATCTGTTTTTTATTTTGAGCATGAATATCTACTTCTGGTTCAATAATAGGAATAAGTCCATGTGCTATTATTATTTTAGCTAAACTAAATTGTTGCTCTATTACCTTTTTTATACCATATTCATTATATTCTTTAATAACTGAACGCATTTTAGTTCCCACTATACCATAACTTTTAGCTTTTTCTAGTCTTTCTTCAAAATTTGGTATTTCTTTAAGCATTTGCATGCCACCATCTTCATCTTCAAGTCCTACATCTATTTTTAAAAAACTAGGAATACCTTTATTTTCTAAGTATTTAACTGTATTTATACCATCGATATCTCTTTCCATTGTGTTTTCAAAAAGTATTACACCTAGAATTCTATCATCAAAAGCTTCATTTGTAATAATTCTTGAACGCATCTTATGTATATAGTCAAACATAACTTCATCACTGGTGATTAAATCTTCTAAAATACCATAATTTGCAAGTGTTTTTTTACTACTTCCTCCGCTTTGGTCTAAAGCTGCTATAAATCCTTTCTTATTTCTTAATTTATCAATTATTTCCATTTCTTACCTCCATTTTTATTAGTTTTGCATGAAGTACTACTCTATCATTTTCTTTGTAACAGGTTGATAGAGTAAGTATTTTATCTTCTGCATTTAAATTTACATCAAATTTATATTCACTTCTGTCTTGAAGCATTTTTAAAAACTCATTATATTTTTTGTTATCATTAAAATTTATATCTAAATAATCATTAGTTTCAGGAATTCTATAGATACTAAATACTTGCCACATAGTATTTTGATACTCTGTTGAAAGCTTAACAATATGGTTGTTTTTATCATTATACCAATTACTTTGAGTAATATTTTTTAAAGATCCAAACATTGTACCATCTATTCTACCATGACCATAAATAATAGTATTTTGATTAAAACTTTCTAAATTGTTTCGATAATCCATGAATACCCAGCCAGCTGAATTATATTTCTTATTAAAATCTTTTTTTAGATAATAGGTATTATTGTTAGTTTGGACAAATGGATAATTTATATTTGTACCACTTACTTGTATCCATCCAACAGTATCACTATTTTTTTCTTTTAATTTGGTAAAATCTACATTAATTAAATTCATTTTAATATAATCCCAGTATGGGTTTTCTTTTGTAATTTTTCCTTTCGGAGGATTTATAATTTCAGTTGTTTCTGTATCATGTGTCTCTTTGATTTTGGTAGTTTCATAAATTTCTTCAATCTGATTTTTAGTGTTTTTATTATCTACTGCCCATCTTATTATATTATAACCAGAGTATAAACCTAAGACAATAAATAATATTAGAAATGACATTAATATATTTTTGTTTTTTTTAGTTTGTTTTTTTTCTTTTTCTTGGAATGAAACATTACTTTTTTCATCTTTTAATCTGGGTAATTTTAGATTTTCTTCATCAAAATCATCATTAATAAATTGATTTTTCATAAAATTTCCCCTTTATTTGTCTAGTTCGATTTCAATTTTATAACCAATTTTAGTATCTAACTTACGATATATTACTCCACATTCATCAAATAACTTTCTTGATGCAACAAAGTTAACTTCATCATGATACTTATCATTTAGATATACTACCTCTTTTATTCCACTTTGAATAATTGCCTTAGCACATTCATTACATGGAAAAAGGGCTACGTATATTTTAGAATTCTCTAAATCTCTTTTATTGCCACGAAAATTAAGAATTGCATTAAGTTCAGCATGACAAACATATAAGTATTTGGTCTCAAGTGGGTTACCTTCTCTATCCCAAGGAAAGTAGTCATCATGAAATCCATTCGGGGCACCATTATAACCAATTGATAATATTCTATTGTCATCACTTACAATACAAGCACCTACTTGTGTAGATGGATCTTTACTTCTTAGAGCTGATAATTTAGCAATACCCATGAAATACTCATCCCATGATAAATAATCGGTTCTTTGCTTTTTAATATTCATATTTTCACATCCTTATGTATCTATTGTAACAAATTTTTGAAAAAAAAAGAAGATGTATTATACATTTTTATAATCTTTAATTACATCTTCTAAAACTTCTATAAAACTATTTTCACCAATATCATTTACTTTTATAAATATTCCGTTACTTCCACCTGATGCAACAGCAAATATTTCAATATTTTTATTACTACTTTCAAATAATGAAATTGTTAAAGTAACTCTGTTCTTTCCAAAAGCGCTGTATCTTTCAAAAATTCTTATACTATATCTGGTGGCGATATCTTTAAAGTCTTTCTTAGCCTCAAGTGTAGCAGAAAAAGAACTTGCTAAAATACCTTCTTCTATTTTTTTCAAAATAGTATCATAATCTCCTTGTAACTTTTCATCTATCTTAATCATTTTATTCTCCTCATTTTAATTTTAACAAATTTTTACAAAAAAAAGAAGATGTATTACTACAACTTCACAATTTCTTTAACTTTTTCGGGATTTTTTAAATCAATTTCAAAATTATTTTGATTTATCATATCCTTAACAATTACTTTGCCATTTTTTACTTCATCTTCACCTACAATTATTACATAAGGAATATTTTCTCTATTAGCAAAGTCTAAACTTTTCTTAAGTTTTCTGCCTTTCATTTCTATATCAACATTATATCCATAACCTCTTAGGGTATCTGCTAAAGATAAAGCTTCCATATCAACACCCATTGGAATTATATAAAACTTAATATCTGATGTATTTTTAAAATCATCTCTTGTTTTAAGTATTTCATAAATTGATGTTAAACCAAAACTAATACCAACTGCAGGATAAGTTTCACCATCATTAATATATTCAGTAACCATTTTATCATATCTGCCGCCACCACCGATAGAACTTGTTAAATATCCAGACTTATCATATACTTCAAAAACATTACCAGTGTAATAATCTTGACCACGAGCAAGTGTTAAATCAACTTTACAAATTTCACTATAACCTAATTTTTCAATATATCCCTTTAATGTATCAATTTCTTTAATTCCTAAAGTAAGTTCTTCGTTTGTACTATCTTTAAACATATCCTTTATTTTATCAATGTCCATTTTAAATAACATAAGAAGTTTATCGATTTGTTCATTTTCTATAGCTATTTCAATTAAATATGTTCTAAGTTCTTCTTCAGTTATCTTATTCATTTTATCAAGTATTGTTATTACTTTACTTATTTGTTCTTCACTTACACCAGTTTCTTTTATAAGTCCACGCATTAAATTTCGATTATTGTATTTAATTATAATATCAATACCTAACTTTTTAAAAGCGTTAATATATAAACTTAGTAGTTCTGCTTCAATAAATTGACCTTCAATACCTACAACATCAGCATCACATTGTGTAAATTCTCTATCTCTACCAACTTTAACTGGGCCATCCCTAAATACTTTAGCTATTTCATATCTTTTAAATGGCATTGATATGTTATTTTTGTTAAGAGCAATAAACTTAGCAAATGGTACTGTTAAGTCATATCTTAATCCAAGCTCTCTTCCTCCTTGATCACTCAATTTATAAATTTCCTTAAGTAAATCGTTATTTTCATCATATTTATCTACGAGCATATCTAAGTAGCATAAAATCGGAGTTTCAATAGAACCATAGCCATATTCCATAAATGTTTCTTTAAGCACTCCATTAATATAATTTCTAATTTTTTGTTCTTTAGGTAAAAAATCATAACCACCTTTAACATTTTGAATTTTCATATTTTCTTCATTCCTTCCTTATAATAATTATCTAAAAAAGCTATACAAGTAGTTACTTGTATAGCTTAAATATACAAGCACTACAATAAGCACTTGTATTTACAACCTTTAATGTCGCAGTAACAAGTGCATGATTTTATGATGATGAACTAATCTTATTAAATATTCTTTCATAAAATGCATTCCTTTCAAAGTAAGTACATTATAACACAACTATATTATACTTGTCAAAACCCTATGTCAATATCATATGATTTTTAGATATTTAATCAGCAAAAAAAATGCTTACTTGTCATTATAAATGTTCAAGTAAACATTACAATCATTAAAAAGTAAGCATCTGACATACTAAAATCAAATGTTACTCATTGCACGAATAATTATCTTTCATGCGATTTAATATTATCACACTTTCACACTAATACCAAGTAGAAAAAGCAACATTTTATAAAAGTCATTTTTCTTTTAAAATCTGCATTATTTTCCTTTACTACAAGCCACTTTTTTGGTATAATAAATATCGAAACGTTTGATTGTCGATGCTTACTTCTGGACTAATTTTTCATTAGCCCTTTCAAAGGGGGTTTTGGAAATTATGAAGGGAGTGATGCTTATGCTTGTAAAAAAGTTTAAGATATTTTTAATGAAGCTTTTAGCAACATTAAAAAAATGCTTACTTGTCATTATAAATGTTCAAGTAAACATTAACATCATTAAAAAGTAAGCATCCGACATACTAAAATCAAATGTTTCTTTTTTTATTATATGAAATTTGCTTTCATATATACTTATATTATCATATTTTAACTCAAATTTCAAGCCACAAATTTTGCAAAAAAATAAAGCCTAATTTATAAGCTTTATTTTTAAGTGAATTGGAAACCAATTTCACACTATCCCTTTTATTCTAGCTACTGCTAGCTTAATTAAATTATATGATATAAATTTTTACTTTGCAATATATTTTACACGCCTGTTTACAATTGCTTTACATCATTTGATCATAACTTGTTTTAATTTTCTAACAACTTTCTTTTCTATTCTTGAAATATAAGATTGGCTTATTCCTAGCATTTCTGCAACTTCTTTTTGGGTATATTCCTTAGTATTATTAAGGCCATATCTTAATGTCATAATCTCTTTATCTCTATCCGGAAGTCCTTCAATTTCTTTAGATAAAACTTCTTTATCCACTTGTTTTTCATATTCATTTGGCACTAAATCTATTTCTGTACCTAGAATATCTTCAAGATGAAGTTCATTACCCTCAGCATCATAATTTAAAGCATCTTCAAGTGATACTTCTGCTCTTTTTCTTTTGTTTTTTCTTAAAAACATTAATATTTCATTTGAAATACATCTTGAGGCATAAGTGGCAAGTTTAATATTTTTATCAATTTTATAAGTATTTATACCTTTAATAAGACCAATTGAACCTATACTTACTAAGTCTTCAATATCATAGGTTGTATTTTCATACTTTTTAGCTAAAAATACAACTAGTCTTAAGTTATGTTCAATTAAGATATTTCTAGCTTCCTCATCACCAGCTTTGGCTTTAATTAAATAAGCAAGTTCTTCTTCTTTAGAAAGGGGTGGTGGTAATTTATCTGTTGCACCAACAAAAAAAACTTCATTGTACTTACTAAATAACCATTCAATTATTTTTCTAAACATATATCCTCCATTAATTTATAATTAAGTAAAACATCTGCACCATTTAGGTTAAACTCATCATTACTAATACCCACTAGATAATTAGTAAATATTTGATTATTAACTTTTAAATATTTAATTTTAAAACATTCAATTAATCCATATTTATTTAAAGCTTTATAAGGAACGTACATCGGACTACGAATATTAATATAACTAGATAATAGTTTCTTTGATATAACAATTACATATTTTTTAGTAACTGGATCTTTAAGCTTATTACCAGAGTCAATAAAACCTGTAGAATGTAAAACTTTACCATTATTAAATACTATTTCAACATTACAATTAAAATTATATGTTGATTTAAACTTTTTATGTTCATAAATATATAAACCAAGTATTAAAGGTCCAAGTATTAAAAGAAGAAGATAATTTATACTTAATCCATTAAAATAAAAAATTAATCCTTCTCTTTTGTAACTAAATTCAATATCTAATAAATAAAGAAAACCACCTAAAATAACACTACACATATATAGATAAAATAAATTAGTAAAAGTATATTTAATATTTTTAAATTTAAATGCAATTAGAACCATAATGACACTAACAAATATTTTAAGTAAAAATAAAATAAATTTATTAAATGGTAAAAACAAAATAACAAGTGATAAAGCGCCAATGATACTGGCTGAAATAAGTCTTACAAAGCTTTTATGTCTTTTAAGTGTTATATCTATTGTCATAAGGAGTAGTAAATCATAGATAAAATTTAGCATAAAAACTAAGTCCAAGTATATCTTCATCTTTATCACCAGATCTATTATACAAAAAAAAACAACAATAATTTGTTGCTTTTTGTCGAACACATTTAATTTTTAATAATTATCGCTTCTTAGGAATGGTGGAATTTCATATTCATCATCTACTTCAGGAGTTTGTCTTCTTTTTTGAACATGTACTTCATCACTAAATAACGCTTCTTCCCCAACTTCATCATCAAATCCTGTTGCTATTACTGTTACAATTACTTCATCAGTTAAGTTATCATTTTTAATAGCACCGAAGATTATATTTATATCTGAGTTTGCTGCTTCTCTCACTGTTTCTACAGCATCTTCAATTTCAAATAATGTAAGATTTTTACCACCAGTTACGTTAACAATTGCATTTGTTGCTCCTTCAATTGTGGCTTCCAAAAGTGAATTTGACACAGCTTGTCTTGCAGCTTCAATTGCTCTATTTTCGCCAGCATTACATCCAATACCAATAATTGCTGTACCACTTTTTTCCATTACTGTTTTAACATCTGCAAAGTCTAGGTTGATTACCCCAGTAACAGCTATTAAGTCTGATATTGATTGAACCCCTCTGTGAAGAACATTATCTACTTCTTTAAATGCATCTTCAAAACTTGTAGTTTTGTCAATTAATTCTCTTAATCTATCATTAGGTATAATAATTAAACTATCAACATGAGTTCTAAGTTCTTCAAGTCCTACTAAAGCATTTTCCATTCTCTTTTTGCCTTCGAATCTAAATGGTTTTGTTACTATACCAACTGTTAAAGCTCCCATGTTTTGAGCAATTTCAGCAATAATTGGGGCAGCACCAGTACCAGTACCTCCGCCAAGTCCACAAGCAACAAATACCATATCTGCACCTTGAAGAGCATCTTCTAATTCATTTTTACTTTCTAAAGCAGCACTTCGACCAACTTCTGGATTAGCTCCAGCACCTCTTCCTCCAGTTATATTTTTACCAATTTGTATTTTATTTTGACACAAAGAAGCATTTAAAACTTGTAAATCTGTATTAACTACATAAAATTCAACACTTTTAACCCCTTCTTCAATCATTCGGTTAACTGCGTTACATCCGCCGCCACCTACGCCAATAACTTTAATCTTGGCTATTTGATCCATCTGTAATCCATTCATAATTTTCTCTCCCATCTAGTTATCAAAAAAGTATCCAAATAATTTACCTAATAAGGAATCATCTGAAATATTAACCTTTTTATGTATTCCACTTAATTCTTCTTGTTCATCAATACTAAATATTGAAAAATCTCTATTTCTTAATTTTAACCTACTATCATAATACTTAATTAAACCTATACCAGTAGCATATTTATTATGTCTAGCTCCAATTTCTGTAACAACTCCTAATGTAGCATCTTTAAAAATATAATCCATTATACTTTTAAAGTCTGCCATTTCTGTTACTCCCCCTGTAACAATTATATAACTAATTTCCTTTTTTGTTAAGAGATTTATTTGTTTTTTTGCTAAATTTAGCAATTCTTCTAATCTTCCCATAACAATTTCACTGACATCATACTGATTAATCTTAATTTTGTCCCCATTTTTATTTTCTAAAATAACTGATTCATTAGGTTGAGCATTAGTTTTATTAGCAAGAGCAATTGATTCTTTTAAGTAAAGAGCATCATTCCTACTTATTTTATACACATAACCTAAATCATAATCAATAGTTTCTCCCCCCATGTCAATAGTTTCTGATCCAGTTAGTATTCCTTTATTAAATATAGCAACTGTTGTTTTAGATGAACCAATATTGATTACAGCTCCGACTTCTTCAACATTTTTACTATTTTTAAATTCGTAATAATCCCCAATAGGTCCAACTGTAACATCAACTACTGTAACTCCTATTTTTTCTAAACATTTAATTATGGAACTTACATTTTTCTTGGGCACTGTTGCAACAACTACTTTTACCTTTAATTTTTCAGCATGCATATGTAGTGGATTATTAGTTACACTACTATCATCTATTAAAAACTTAGTAGGAAGAAGGCCAACTATTTCTCTATTATCCATAACTTTATTATAGACTGCAGTTTGCATTGATTTAATAATATCAGCACCAGTTACTATATGTTCTTCATTTGTAATAGAAGCATAACCTTCACTTAAGAAACATTCTAAATCATTTGTGGGACAACTTACAATTACTTTAGTTATCTTAAGGCCAATTTGTTCTTCTCCTTTTTTAAAAACGTCACTTAATGCTTCAATAGCACTTTCATGATTTACAACAAATCCTTTTTTTATGCCACGAGATGGTGTGTCTACGCATGCTAAAATATTTAGTTTATTACGCATTATTTCGCCCACTACAAGTTTAATAGTGTGACTACCGATATCTAAACTAGCTATTATCTTTCGCATGCAAACATCTCCTATTACCTTATAACTAATTATATCTAAAAACATGCTTTTCTGCAAGTGCTTTATAAAACTTTTTTATAAACATTTTGTAATAAGGCTAAGACATAAATGGAAAATTTACAAAGAATTATAGACAAATACTGTTTTTTTTGATATAATTAGTCTAGTTCAGTAACTTTATGAATTAATTTAATTTTTAAGAAAGAAGGAATTTTTTGAATGGAAAATAAAAATAATATTGCCACGAAAGTTATTGCTTTAGGTGGTTTAGGTGAAGTTGGAAAAAATATGTATGTTGTTGAACATAAAGATGAACTACTAATTATTGATGCTGGAGTTATGTTTCCAGAAGATAATTTACTTGGGGTTGATTATGTTATTCAAGATATTTCATATTTAAAGAAAAATGCTGATAAAATTAAAGGCTTATTTATAACACATGGACATGAAGACCATATCGGAGGTATTCCATTTTTACTTCAGGCAATTAATATTCCTGTTATATATACACCAAAAATTGCTAAGGATTTAATTGAGAAAAAATTGGTTGAAAGAAATATAAAGTATGAAAATTATCAAATAATTACACCAGAATTCAATGTTAAAACTAAGTATTTTGATATCTCATTTATTAATACTACCCACTCTATACCAGATAGTTTTGCTATTGTTATAAAGACACCAAATGGTACTATTTTTGAAACTGGGGACTTTAAATTTGACTTAACTCCAGTTGGGCCAATGGCTGATATTCATAAAATGGCTAAATTTGGTCAAGAAGGTGTAACACTACTTCTTAGTGACTCAACTAATGCTTTATCAAGTGGTTACTCTAAAAGTGAAAGTGCTGTTGATGGAACTCTTAATGATATGATTAGTAAACATCATGGAAGAGTTATTATTGCAACATTTGCATCTAATATTTATCGTATTAAACATATTGTTGAAAGTTGTAAAAAGTATGGCAGAAAAATAATTGTTTTTGGTAGAAGTATGGATAATAGTATTGAACTTGCTTTAAATAATGGACTTATTAATGATAAATCAATGTTTATTGATGCCAATGAAGCTAAAAGTTTAAAAAGAAATGAAATATGTATACTTTGTACTGGTTCTCAAGGTGAACCACTGGCAGCTTTATCTCGTATAGCTAATGGACAACATAAACAAATATCACTTTTAAATGATGATTTAGTAATATTTTCATCTAGTCCAATACCTGGTAATGCTGAAAGCATTAATAAAATTATCAACAAACTATACTTAAAAGGTGTTCGTGTATTTACTAATTCAGAATTTAGTGATGTTCATACTTCTGGGCATGCTAAAGAAGAAGAATTAAAATGGATGCTTAGAATTATTAAACCAAAGTATTTTATGCCTATGCATGGTGAATATAGAATGCTTAAAAAACATACAGAAATTGGTGTAATGTGTGGAGTAAACCCAGAAAATACATTTATATGCACTAATGGGGATGTTATAGAAATATTAAATGGTGAAGTCAAAAAAGCTGGAACAGTTCAAGCCGGAGATGTTTATGTTGATGGTTCTCGTGTCGGAGATATTGGCTCAGTAGTTATTAAAGATCGTAAACTTATGAGTCAAGATGGAATACTTATTACTATTTTAAATATTAATACATTACAACGCAAATTATTACTTAAACCTAATGTAACTGCACGAGGATTTGTTCTTGTTAACGAAAATCAAGAACTTATGCAAAAAATAGAAAGAAAGATTAGCGAGATTGCTAATAATGCTTTAAGCAAAGCTCCATATAGTTATATAGATTTAAAAAATCAAATTATATTAGAATTACTTCCATTTATTAATAATTTAACTGGTAGAAAACCTATTATATTACCTGTTATTATGGAAGTTAATCAAGTATAGAAAAAGAAAATTAGCTCATCTAATTTTCTTTTTTTGTACTAAATTTCGTTAAAAATAAACCTAAAATAAACATTGTAATATCTATTATTACTTTGATTAGTATTATATGTGATTTAACTAAAGATAAAATAATAGCACTTACTACATAGTTAATTATTACATATTTTAAATTTACATGATTATTAAATATCATTTTTATTATACATGATACTATTTTACTTAAAAGTAAGAATAATGGTATTATATAAAATGCACTATTTATATCATAAACTTTAGCAAATATAACAGTTTCTATAATATAAGCAAGTAATGTAAATATAATATATGATGCAAATAAACGATATACTCTGATTGAATCTTTAACAGGATTAAAATGACTTGTTTCATTGTCATTAATGTAAATTGTTTCAATTACTACTTCTTTTATAGGTATATTTTTAAGTTTCGTTTCTATTAAGACATTTGTTTCATATTCATATCTTTCTCCAGATACTGCGATTAATTTTTTAGCAATATCTAAACTCATTGCTCTTAGTCCTGTCTGCGTATCACTTACCTTTTGACCTACGAAAGAATATAAAACATTTCTAGTTATAACATTTCCAAATTTTGAACGTGTTGGAACCTTTTTATCAAAAAAATTTCTAACACCAAGAACCAAACTATCCATATTTTTCTTGGCAACATCACCACATTTTTTAATATCTTTAACACTGTGTTGACCATCGCAATCAGCAGTTACTATAACTTTAGCATCTGGATAATTATTTAAAATATAGTTTATCCCATTTTTTAAGCCTCTGCCTTTACCTAAATTAACATTATGTTTTACAACTGGATATTTCTTAGCTAACCTCTTCATGTATTTATCATGTTTTTCACTGCATCCATCATTTATGAATACAATATTTTCAAACTTTTTAGTTAACTTTTCTAAAAACGTATCCATTATCTCTTCATTTGGATCATACACTGGTATTAATACCACGATATCTTTATTCATATTATTCCCCTGCCTTTATATTTACAACCTTCCATGTATTATTATCATTTATAAAATATATATAATCATGCATTGTATCTATTTGTTCTTTGCCATTTACTATCATGTGTTTATCAAGATATACTTCACAAGAAAAGGCATTCTTACTATAAATAGTAAAGTTACTTAACTTTTCATTTGTAAATGGTGGATTTTTTAAGGTATGTCTACTTGTAAACATAATATCTATATTGTGGGCCCAGTTATATGCTCTTCGGTTCATCTCTGTTCCATCAATAAAATATGTTTTTATAGTATTGTAACCATGGGATAAGCCACTTAAATCATTTGTTAAAAATAAACTCCATTTGTGAGCAAAATCCCAGATATCTACTTCACTACTTAAGTATTTTTTAGCTTCATCATAAGTATCAAACGATAGATAGTTCTTTTCCGCTTTATATGCAAATTTATTTTTCTTTAAGCTTACTTCTTTTCCATACTCATTTGTTGCCTTTATATCTACTTCTTTAGTTAAATTGTTTACTTCATAGGTTACTATGTAAGGCATTGAGTTATTTTGATACATATAATCTAAGTTTTTATATTTTTCTTTTTTAACAGGATTTTCTGCTTTTTTTCCATCTATACTAACTTCATATGTTGATGGTACTGTTATATCATAATAGATTAAACCTCTTTCTAAATGTGGTGTTATTTTAGTTATATCTCTAAGTTCATAACTAAACATACCAAGCTTTGTTTCAGTTTTTAAATATTTTGTTTCAACATCAAATAAAATTCTTTCATTTAACTCTACTTCAAAATTATTTTCATCTTTTTTGATAATTTTGATATCTTTATCATTTATTTGCTTTTTATATTCATCTAAAAGAGATTCTTCTTGATTATTATCTTTTAAATATCCTTTTAATGTATCATCATCTACTTTAGCTATACTTGCTTTTATAAATGTTGTTGTTTGATTCTTTTCATATGTTTTTAAAGTTATAAATATATAAATTACGAAGGCAATACATAAAATTGATGCAATGATTGTATATATTAATAAACTTCTTTTAAATAATGATTTTTTTCTAGATTTTGTCATATTAATTATCCTTTACTACGAATGCTGTTGGGAGTCTCCATGATGAATTTGAATAGTAGAACGTTACACTAGTCATTAAGTATTCTTTATTATAATACATAGATGATGAACTTCCTCCATCTAAATTTGCTGCATTTACTGCACCATATTCTGCCATTATTTCAATTAAGTCTGATGCCGTTGCACCTAGATGACCATTTTTACCCCTTCCATCTGTTACAAGTATAAGTACACTTCCATCTTTTCTTTGACCTATCGCTGTTCTTGGATTTGCTCCACTACCCATTCCATTTAATTCTCTTTTTTCACCATTAATTATTAACTTAACAAAGTGATTATTTTTATCTGATGCTTCTTCTTGGAAAGATATTGCATCTCTGATTTTTTCTTCTTTTAACATTTTTTCAACATCTTTTTTATTCATACCTTCTAAATTTATGATGCGAAGAAGATTGTTTTCATCAAAACCAATTAGGTATAATCCTGAAAGTCCTAGGCTTATATCTTGTACTTCTCCATTACTTACTGTTACTCCATAAGGCCTTCCACCTTTATTACCACTTGAGTAATAAATACCACCATTTACACCAGCAATAGCACCGGCATCATCAACTAATACCCCAAGTTCTTTGCCATATTCACTCCATGGGTATGTTGTTGCTAGGCTAATTTTTGATGGATCATTTACTATCATCATTGTACCTTCAAAGTTATTTCCACTTACTTTTTTGATTTCTATTAATTCTTTTTCTTTATTAATTTCTGTATTAATTAAATCGGTATCTACTTCAACATCCATATCTTGCAGTGAGTTTTTATTAACAATTTCTTGTAGTTCTTCTTTACTTAAAAAGACATTAGCTAAAAATTTTAATTGTCCAGTTTCAAGAATTGTTGTAGCAAATAATTCTTTTGCACTTTCACTTGGGCCATGACAAATCAAAGTTATTGTTAGTATAAGTGCCACCAAAACCATACCAATTGTTACTCCTAGAAATGATGATATTTTACCAATTATACTTAAAGCTTTTTTCATATATACTACATACTCCTTAATTTTTCTTATGTAATAATAATATCATAAATAAATAAATTAATAAAGTATTTTAAGATAGAAAAAGAAGAAACTTATTTAGCTTCTTCTTGTACTCTTGTTTCTCTAATAACTGTTATTTTTATTGTACCAGGATATTGCATTTCTTTTTCAATTTTTTCTTTAATATCTCTAGCCATTTTATAACTCTTAGCATCATCAACTTCTTGAGGTTTTACTATAACACGTAGTTCTCGACCTGCTTGCATTGCAAATGTTTTTTCAACTCCTTCATATGAGTTTCCTATTTCTTCAAGTTGTTCTAAACGTTTAATGTAATTTTCTAAAGAATCATTTCTAGCACCAGGGCGTGCTGCTGATAAGGTATCTGCGATAGCTACTAAAACTGCAATTGTTGATTTTGCTTCAGTATCACCATGATGTGATGCTATAGCATCAAGTACAACTTCTGGTTCATGATGTCTTTTAGCAAACTCAAGACCAATTTCTACATGGCTTCCTTCTATTTCAAAGTCAATCGCTTTACCTATGTCATGTAAGAGTCCCGCTCTTTTTGCTAGTGTTACATTTTCACCAAGTTCTGATGCCATAAGTCCACATAAATTTGCAACTTCAATTGAATGTTTTAAAGCATTTTGACCATAACTTGTTCTAAAATTAAGTTTACCAATTAATGTAACAAGTTCTGGATCCATTTTAGTAATACCTAAATCATTAATTGTTTGATTTCCAATTTGAATTATTCTAGCATTTACATCTTTAACAGTCTTGTCGTATACTTCTTCGATACGGCCTGGATGTATTCTGCCATCTTTAATTAAAGTTTCAATTGTGATTTTAGCTATTTCCCTTCTAAGTGGGTCAAATGATGACAAACTAATAGCTTCTGGTGTGTCATCAATAATTAAATCAACACCGGTTACTGATTCAATTGTTCTAATGTTTCTTCCTTCACGACCAATTAATCTTCCCTTCATATCATCATTAGGTAAATCAATTGTACTTACTGTTTGATTGCCAACAACATCATCAGCATATCTTTCCATGCTACTTACTATTAATTGTTTAGCAATTTCGTGAGCTTCAAGTTTAGCTTTTGCTTCTGCTTCTTTGATATAGTTCGTTATTTCTAATTCCATATCATTTTCTACACGTTCCATTATTACTTTACGTGCTTTTTCTTTGCTATATCCAGCAATTTTTTCAAGTTGCGCTATTTCTTCTTTCATAAGCGCATCCATTTTGTCCTCTTTTTCTTGTAATTTTTTTTGTTTTGCTAATAAATCATTTTCTTTTTCTTGCAGAGAATTATCCCTGTTTTGTAACATTTCTTCCCTTTTATCAAGATTATTTTCTCTTGTTAAAAGGCGATCTTCAGATTGTATAATTTCTGATTTTCTCTCTTTTATTTCTGCATCTGTTTCTTGTTTAAGACGATATGATTCTTGCTTTAACTCAAGTAAAGCATCTCTTTTGTTTTTTTCTGCTTCTTTCTTAGCATCTTCAATTAATTTATTAGCTTTTTTCATAGTTTTTGAAGCTTTATTTGAAAGAATAAAATAAAGTACTCCACAACCAATAAGAATTCCAACAATAAGGGATAAAATGGCGAATAATAAATTATCCATTTCAATCCTCCGTTTTTCTATAGAATATATTTTTAATTTTATATCTCTATAATTCTATTATAATGGCAAAATATAAAATAATCAAGTAAAAAATAAATATAAAATGAATTGTATGATTATTTAATAAACTTAAATCAGATGAAGAATATTTAGTCAATTATACTTTTAATGACTTAATTTTGTTCTGCATTTTATCAAAGTTATATTGGAATCCATCTTGATAAAGAAATCTTTTCTAAACTTACTTTTCTAGATATAACTTTTCTATTTCTTCTTTTGATAGACCAGTAGCATTTTTTATAATTTCTTTTTCCATATTCATATTTATCATATTTCTTGCTATAGTTATTTTTTCTTTTGTTTTTCCTTTGGCTAATCCAAGTGTTATTCCTTCAGCGAGTCCAATATTTTTTCCTTTTTGTAATCCTCGTTTTTCACTTTTTTCTCTTATTAACTTTTCTCTTGTATTTTGCATCATTCTATTTTCTTGTTCTGGTGTTAAATTCCAAAAGGATTTAATTGTATTTTCATTTAGTATCATAAGCCTATCTACACACTCCTTCACATCTGGATCATCTACACTTTTCGCGTATCTTTTTATGTCTTCTTTATTCTTTAGTGATATTAGTGTTAACAATGATCCTTTCATATTTTCTTTAGCAACATTATCATACCACATTTTTTTGTAATTATCAAGATTTACATGTAATATTCTTATATTTGGTAATACAGTTTCAAATTCATCTGAAAAATTATTTGTATCTATTATTAATTTATCAGTCTTACCCATTCCATAATTTAATGATATGTGAATAAACATTAAATCTGTATCAAATTCTTCCCCTACTTTAGTATTTTGAGCATAAAAGCTAAAGAAAAAACAATTATTCCTAATCTTATTTTCTAAACTACATGATGTATTTAATTCCATGTGTACTACTTTTCCATGTGATTCAATTAAAAGATCTAATCTTTTGGTTCTTTCTTTGGCATTTGTTACTGCCAGCTCCGGCGACATTATTTTAAGTACTTTGATATTTTCTTTGATTATATCTTTTAATAATCTTTCCAAAAGATGAAAATCTTCTTTTTTACGATCTTCTTCACTACAAAAAATAGCTTTAAATACTCTATCATAATTAAAAGAAAAAAAGTTTTGCTTTGTATTTGTTTTAACTATTTGCATATTTTACCTCCCTAGGAATATATTTATCCCTTCACTTTATATATTTCCTAAAGTATGCAATTTTTCCCCTCTTTTTTTAAAACTTTTTATCATTGCTATAACTTAGTGCTAAAAATATATGATAAATTAGGCAAATAACACGCAAAAAAATTTTTATTTAATATATTAGCTATATATGTCAAAAGGTGTAAAGTGTAAGTTAGTACACAAAAAAGGAAGTTTTTATCTAAGCTATTATTACAAACAAAATAATTTATTTATAGCCTTCTTTTCTAGATACAACTTCTTTATTTTTTTCTGATAGAACAGTAGCTTGTTTTATATTTTTTTGCAGTCTAAGTATTTTTCTTTTTTTCATACTTATATCAACTCTCACCTATTATGAACTTACCTATAGACAGTTTTTATAAATTAAAAATTTGATATAACTATCTTGTTATATCAAATTATTCTTAACTCATGGGAAAATTACAAACAAAATCCTTTAATTTAAATATTTTTTTTATTTGTTGCAACTACAAGTATTAAAAGTATGTTTTACTCTATCATGTTCTTCAGCTTTTTTACCATTGTTGAAACGTTCTACTGTGCCTACTAGATAACCTGTAATTCTTCTTATTCTTTCGAATTCTACTCCTTCACCTGTAACTTTTTTTGTTTTTACTTCTTCAACTTTTTCCATAATACTTCTTATTCCTTTCCTTCTAATTTTTTTAGTAAATCTACACTAACTGGTTCACCAGTTTTTCTACCACATCTTGGACATACGTCTTTTATAATTCCAACATATCCACAAACAGGGTCTCTATCTACTGGATGGTTAATTGCACCATATCCAATATCACTTTCTTTCATTATTCTAACTACACTTTCAAATGCTTCTAAGTTATCTGATGGATCTCCATCAAGCTCAATATAACTAATATGACCTGCATTTGTAAGTTTATGATATGCTCCTTCAAGTCTTAGTTTATCTGCAATAGAAATGTTGTAATATACAGGAACATGGAATGAATTTGTATAATATGCTCTATCTGTTACTCCTTTAATTTTTCCATAAATATCTCTATCAATATTTACAAATCTTCCAGATAACCCTTCCGCTGGTGTTGCTAAACATGTGAAATTTAAATTATATTTTTCACTATATTCATCACATTTTTCTCTAATATGGCCAATAATTTCTAATCCTAGTTTTTGAGCTTCTTCAGATTCTCCATGATGTTTTCCAATTAAAGCTTTTAAACATTCTGCTAGACCTATGAAACCTATTGAAAGTGTACCATGTTTTAATACTTTCTTTAATTTGTCGTTTGGTTTTAATTTATCACTATCAAGCCATATACCTTGACCCATTAAAAATGGGAAGTTATATACTCTTTTATTACATTGTATATCATATCTTTCTAGTAATTGATCTTTTACTAATTCTAATAAATCATCCAATTCTTCATAAAAGCCTTTCATATCAGCTTTATCTAAAGCATCTTTACCCACGATACCATGTTTAATACCTATTCTTGGTAGGTTAATTGATGTAAATGATAAATTACCTCTGCCTGGCGTAATTTGTTTATCATGATCTACTACATTACCTATAACTCTTGTACGACATCCCATGTAACCTACTTCTGTACGATAATCTCCAGCTTTATAATATGGCTTATTAAATGTACTATCTAAGAATGACCAATTTGGAAATAATCTTTTAGCTGATACTCTTAGACTTAATTTAAATAAATCATAGTTGGGGTCTTCAGGATTATAATTAACTCCCTCTTTTACTTTGAATATTGAAATTGGGAATATTGGTGTTTCACCTTGTCCAAGTCCTGCTTCACTTGCAAGCATATAGTTTTTTGTAACCATTCTTCCTTCACTAGATGTATCTGTACCAAAGTTAATTGATGAAAATGGTACTTGTGCTCCAGCTCTTGAGTGCATTGTATTTAAATTGTGTACAAAGGCTTCCATTGCTTGATAGGTTCTCTTATCTGTTTTTTCTAATGTTTTCTTAAGTGACATATCAAACATTCTCTTCATTAATAGTGAATCTTTATAATATTTTTCAAAATAATCTACTGTTATATCAATCGTAGTAATCTTTGCTATATCTTTTTCTATACCTGATATATTTACAAAATCATTTAAATCTTCTAAATCTATATAATCTTTAATAGTTGTTTTTAATATTTTTTTAAATGTTTTAAGAATGCCTGGTGCTAGATAATAATCAAATGCTGGTATACTTTGTCCTCCATGTTGATCATTTTGATTTGATTGAATAGCTATAGCAGCAAGTGCTGAATAACTTATAATATCATTTGGTTCTCTTAAGTGTCCATGACCTGTTGAAAATCCATTTTTAAATAATTTATCTAAATCAATTTGCATACATGTTGTGGTACCCATTGCTTCAAAGTCCATATCGTGGATATGAATATATCCTTCATCATGAGCATCAGCAAATTTTTTCTTCATTAAATATGATTTAGCAAATTCTCTAGAAACATTTGAACCAAATTGAAGCATTGTTCCCATTGCTGAGTTACCATCTATGTTTCCATTTTCTCTTTTAGCATCATCTTCTGCAGCACTTTTAAGAGCTAATCCTTCAAGTGTTTTTAAAAATTTATGACTTCTTTTATCATCTGTAAATGTTTCCCTTGCTTTAGCTCTGTTTTCTCTGTAATTTGCAAAATTTTCATAAACATCATCATATTTGTCATTTTTTAATGTTTCTTCAATGATATCTTGAATATCTTCAATTTTAATGCTTGCTTTATCGCTATAATCCTTTTCAATTTTTTTAATTACATGACCATATACCTTTTGAATATCATTTGATGAATATTTTAATATTTCGTCATCATCCTCATTTGTGACTTTAATACTATCAAAGCCCTTTTTAATTGCCATGGCTATTTTAGTTCCATTAAAACTTACTTTAGAACCATTTCTTTTAACCACTTTAATTGTTTCAAAAAATTCTTCTTCCTTATTTGGCATAATACTTACCTTCCCTTCACAATTTTATTATAGTATATTCTAAAATAATTGTCTATGAAATTTTCATTTTTTATTTTTGTCAAAATTTTAAAAATGTTAATTTTGCCCTTATTTTTCGTTGTTCGTATTTTTTAACAACATCACACAAGCCCGTATAAACACTAGGTAAAATACACTTTTTGATATTTTTTTAAAATTTTGACATTTCTTTACTTTTTTACTTTTTTATTTTTCAGTTAGTTGACATTTTTAAAAAATAGATGTAAAAAACCTTAACATCATTAGATAATATTTACTATTTTACTTGCACATATTCTTTTATGTTTGCTATAATAGTTTTGTAAGGAAGGGATATTATGTTTAATAATAAAAAAATACATTTAATAGGTATCGGAGGCATCAGCATGAGTAGTATTGCTTTAATGCTTAAAAACATGAATGTTTCAGTTACTGGTAGTGATATAAATGAAACTGATATTACTAAAAATTTAAATGAATCTGGAATTAAAGTTTTATATGGACATCATCCGGAATTAGTTAAAGATGCTGACATTGTAGTTTATACTGCAGCTATTCATGAAGATGACTTAGAAAGAAAAGAAGCTAAAATTTTGAAGAAACCATCTTATGAAAGAGCAGAATTTTTAGGAATGCTTATGAAAGAATTTAAAAATTCTTTATGTGTATCAGGAACTCATGGTAAAAGTACTACAACTGGAATGCTTAGTTTAATTTTTTTGGAAGCTGGTCTTAATCCTACCATTCAAGTCGGAGCTATAATGCCTGAAATAAATGGCAACACTCACCTTGGTAGTCACGATTATTTTGTTATGGAAGCTTGTGAATATGTTGATTCATTTTTACATTTTCATCCAACTAGTGCTATCATAACTAATATTGATAATGATCATCTTGATTATTTTAAAAATTTAGACAATATCAAAAAATCATTTTATAAATATGTTAGTTTACTTCCAGAAAATGGTTATCTTGTTAAAAATAATGATGATGCAAACTCTGATGAATTAGACAAATATACTAAAGCTAAAGTAATTACCTATGGCATAAATAATAAAGCAAATTATATGGCTAAAGATATTACTTGTAATAATCTTGGGCATTATTCTTATAAATTATATAAAGATAATACTTATATAATAGATATAAATTTAAATATCAATGGATATCATAATATTTATAATTCTTTAGCTGCTTTTGCACTTGCTCATGAGTATATATTTGATATTAATATTATTAAAAATGCTATAGAAAAATATCATGGGGTTGGTCGTAGATTTGAGTATCTCGGAAAATATAAAGGCGCTTATATTTATGATGATTATGCTCATCATCCATCTGAAATTAAAACAACACTAGAAAGTGTTAAAAGCGTAAAGCATAACTCTTCTTGGGCAGTATTTCAATCACACACTTATTCAAGAACTAAAGAACATCTAGATGATTTTGCTAGTGTCCTAGCAAATTTTGACCATATAATTATTGCTAAAATATATCCTGCGAGAGAAATTAATACTTTTAATATATCTGAAGATATGTTAGTTGATAAAATAAAAGATAAAAATAAAAATGTTATTTATATAGATGATTTTGATAAAATTGTAAATTATTTAAAAGAAAATGTTAAGGATGAAGATTTAGTAATAACAATTGGTGCTGGTCCAATAAATATGGTAGCTAAAAAGCTTGTAGATTAATCTACAAGCTTTATTTTGGCTCTATAACTTTCTAAAATATCTATTATTTCTTGTTTACTTTTAGCTTTACATACTAAATTTTTAATATTACTTGCATCAGGCATTTTTTTTAAATAATTAAGCAAATGCATACGCATTTCTAGTACAGCTTGTCTTTCACTTTTATCTTCACATAACTTATTTAAATGATACTCCATCATGTCAAGTTTTTCATCATAACCTATTTTTACTGGTTCTAATCCATTTTCTAAATAATCTTTACATTCTTTAATAAGCCAGGGATTACCTAAAAGACCTCTTCCTATCATAACTGCAGTACATCCGGTTTCATCAAGCATTCTTTTAGCATCGTAACATGATAAGATATCACCATTTCCAATTACAGGAATTGATACATTTTGGACAACATCTTTAATTATATTCCAGTCCGCTTTTCCTGAATATCCCTGAGCTCTAGTTCTAGCATGCACAGTTATAGCACTTGCTCCATTTTGTTCACATATTTTAGCTATTTCTATGGCATTTATGCTTTTAGCATCCCAACCACTTCTTATTTTAACTGTTACTGGTATGCTTACAGCTTCTACAACAGCCTTAACTATTTCTCCGACTTTTTCAGGATTTTTTAAAAGTGCACTTCCAGCTTGATTTTTAATTGCTACTTTAGGTACTGGACATCCCATATTTATGTCAATGATGTCTGGATGCATTTTTTCCTCCACTATTTTAGCGGCTTTTACAAAAGAATTTATATCACTTCCAAATATTTGTTGACTAATTGGTCTTTCATCATCATTCATTTTGAGAAGTTCAAAAGTCTTTTCATTTCCATACATTATAGCTTTATCACTTACCATTTCAGCCACAACTAGTGATGCTCCCATAGTCTTACAAATTCTTCTAAAAGTCATATTGCTTATACCAGCCATCGGAGCAACAACTATCTTACCATTTATTTTAACATTTCCAATATAAAAGCTCATTTTTTTAACACTCCAATATCACCTGGGGTAATTAAAAATGCATTAGCATCATCAGTATCTAAATGAACTTCATAAAAACCATTATCACTAACCTTAGCATGAACTTCTACCTCACCTTTTTTAATTCCACCTATTTCAAGTTTTAATACTTCATCATCCTCTACTTTATACTTTAATGCATCTGCGGGACTAAAATGTACATGTCTTTCAGCAATTATTGCAAAATTTCCCGTAATAGAACCTTTATCAGTTTCAATAGTAATCATATCTGCCCCATCCAAGTTACCACTTTTTCTAACCGGAGGCTTAAGTCCTAATAATCTTGCATCACTTGCAGATATTTCTACTTGATTATAATTCCTTTCTGGTCCAATAACTCTAACATTTTCTATTTTTTTATCACCATTTCTAATAGTTACAACTTCTTCTGCAGCATAATTGCCAATTTGATTAAGCATTCTTTTTATATGTAAAGGATGATCAAATAATTTATCTATATTTTCTTTTGTTAGATGCAAATGTCTTGCACTAATATTTATTGATACTTTTTCTTCCATATTTTAATTCTCCATTTCTATTGTTTCACAATTTATTACTTTACCTTTTTCTAATTCTAATTTTATTATATCAATATTCTGTTCTACATCATCTAAAATAACTTTATCATTAAAGCTTAATATTAATCTGTCATCTAAATTATAACCTTTTTCTAATTTATCTAACAAATAACCCATGATAGCACTTTTCTGAGTAAATATAACTATATTTTTATTACTATTTTTCTTTAATATTCTGTCTATGGCTATATTCATTCTTTTATTTACATCTGATAAACTTTCGCCGCGATTAAATTTAAAATCAAAATTTCTTTCTTGCATAAATCTAAGCATCTTAATATTTCTTTTACCTAAGTCACCAAGTCTTAAATCATTTAAAAATGAATTTATTATAATTTCTTTCTTTTTTAATGATGCATAGTACTTAGCACAATCAATACTTGATGCATAACTTGATGAATATATAATATCAGCATCTATTTTTTTTGCAAGTTTAACAGCTAGTTTTTCACCTTCGATTGAAAGTGGTCTATTTATTCTTTTACTTTCTATTTTTTCATCAGTTTCATATGATATATCCTCAACCACTAAATTATTACTTATTAAATAAAGTATCATCATTTATCACCTTTTTAATTTTATCAAATAAATTAGTTATTGACAATACTTTGAAAATAAACTATATTAATGTTGTGGGTGGTATGTTATGAAAAAAGAATTAGTTGAATTATTTAAACCAAATCCAAAGAGCTTAACACTTAATGATATTAAGAATGCCCTTGGATATAAAACAATCACTAACGTTCAAAAACGTCATATTGTTAAAAACTTACTTAAATTAGAATTAGATGGAAAAATATATTACGATTTTGTTAATAATTGTTATTATGTGTTTCCGTCTAATTTTTTTGTTTCAAAAGTTAATAAAATTGTTGATGGAAAAATTACTTTTGGCATTAATGGTGAACTTGTGGAAATGCAAGTTAATAATTCTAGTGCTAAGAAAAAAGATTATATAATTGTAAAAAAAGAACATGATGGTTATAAACTAGTTAAAGTTATTGGCAAAGCTCAGGAACTTGATAATGTTGATGATTTAGAAAAAATATATAGTTTATTTAATCCTTATTCTGCTGCTTTTACATTTAAGGAATTACTTAGAATAACTAAAGCTGATGAAAAAGAATTACATAGTGCTTTGGAAGAGTTAGAAAATGAAGGAATTGCTTATTATGATCCTGAATATGAAGTTTATAGAACTATGCCATCAAATTATTTTGTTACAACTGCTGAAGTAACTAGAAAAAATTTTTATATTGTTAATTTTAATGGCATTACCTATACTTTACCTTATGAAAATACATCTGGAATTCTTCCCTTCGACAAAGTTCTTTTAAAAAAGGAAAAGAAAAACATTTCATTAGTTAAAATAATTAAAAGAGCTAATCCTGAAATAGTATGTGAAGTTTTAGAAGATGGAAACATTAAAATGGTTGGTAATACTAATATTAAGATTAAATGTACAGATAAAGACTTTCTAAAACTTAGATTACCAGTGGGAACTAGATTTTTAGGTAAAATAAGTGCTGAAGAATATAATAATTATTATGGTATTAATTTTATTGAAGTTCTAGGACATAAAAATGATGTAAATGCTGAGCTTGAAGCTATAAATTATAATAATGGTTTTATGGTAAGATATTCTAAAGAAGAAACTGACCAAGTTTATGGATTACCTACTGAAGTTACGGAAGAAGATAAAAAAGATCGTGTTGATTTAACAGATGAAAATATAGTTACAATTGATAAAGCTCGTACAAAAGATATGGATGATGCTGTAGGTTTAACAAAGAAACCAAACGACAATTATTTATTAAAAGTATCGATTTCCCATGTTTCACGTTATATAAAATATAATAGTCCTTTATTTATGAGAGCTTGTCATAATACAACCAGTGTTTACTTAATTGATAGTGTAAATCATATGCTACATCCACAAGTTTCTAACGGCATTTGTTCTTTAAATCCAAATGTGGAAAGACTTACTAAAACATATCAAATTGAAATTAATCCTAAAGGTGAAATTGTAGACTTTACTTTCTTTGATAGTGTTATAAAATCAAAAAAGAAAATGACTTATGAAGATTGTAATGAAATATTTGAAAATAATGTTGTTCCAGATGGTTATGAACCTTTTGTAAATGATTTATTACTTATGCAGGAACTTGCACAAATTATTGAAAATCGAAGAAGAGAAAATGGAGCTTTAGATTTTGGCAATAGTGAAATTGAATTTATTTTAGATGATGATGGCACTATAGTTGATGTTACTCATCGTCATCAAGGTCCTGCAGAAAAGTTAATTGAGAACTTTATGGTAGTTACGAATGAAGCTTTAGCAGAATACATGTATAACTTAGGTATTGAATTTGTGTATAGAAACCATGAAATACCATATGATGATAAGGTAAAAGAAGTTGTTAAATTAATTACTTCGATGGGGTATCGCGTTGATGCTATAGAAAATAGTGACGACCCCCATGTTATGCAATCTGTTATAAATAGTTTAAACTCTAAAGAAGAATTCTTTATACTTTCTTCCCTGCTTTTAAGATCAATGCAAAAAGCTTATTTTAGTACTGAAAATAAAGGACATTATGGTTTAGCTTTAAATGCTTATTCTCAGACTACTTCACCAATAAGAAGGCTTATGGATTTAATTATTGAATATATCTTAGATAATATTGATAAAATATTTGATGGAACAATTGCTATGGATGAACTTAAAACTTCACTTAATAGTTTGTGTGAAAGAGCTTCAATGATGGAAAGATGTGCTGATAAAGCTGAATATGAAGCAAATAAACTTTATATGATCGATTATGTTTTAAAACGTCAGAATATGGATTTTTTTGGATATATTCAAGAAATTACTCCAAGATATATGGTTGTTAAAACTAAAGAATTAATTGAAGGTATTGTGTATTTTGATGACATTTTGGATGGTACTTATGTGTATAATCCTGATTGTAAATGGTTAGAAAATCCTAAAACTAGACATAGACTTATTATTGGTAGTAAAATTAAACTTCATTTTAAAGAAGCTAACAGAGAATATAGAATATTGAAATTTAATGCTGAAGTTAATACTTTAGATAAGGAAATGACACTAACAAGAACAAAAAATTAAATTTAAAAGTGATAAACTTAGTAGTTTATCACTTTTTAATATGTTAGCTACTAATTTATGCGAATTGGTGAATCCTTAGTTCCATTACCTTCAACATAAGTTACGGAAGATTTGAGATAAAAAACAGGACGTACAGCCCATGCAATACTATCAACACTGCTACCACCTACAATACCATTACCATATACCCGAAAGGTGTGATTAGAAGAGTTATCATATCTCGAAATAGTCCATTCATAAAGTCCGACATTCATCCAATTAACACTTATTGCTTCTCTATAATCTTTTGATACATCACTAGGATTATAACCTACTAATGTCCATTTGTCTTGTTGTGCTGCAAACATATAGTCACTTACATACATTAATCCTATTTTTGCGCTATACTCAGTTTTATTATCTTGACTATTCGTTGAGGGATTCACAATTTCATTTTGATATGCTATTTTAGCAGGCACTGCGCCAAGATTTTCATGTGTATTTCCCCCAACTTTCCATATAGTTTCATCTATTTTATCTGCCCATTCTACTCCTATATTTGTTATGAAGTTTTGATTTAAATTTATTTTATTTAAATTTGACATACTCCATGTATTTTCACCAGTCTTATTCCAGTTATATGCTATTATATTAGCTACATCATTTTCTTTATAATTTGAATTATCCCAATCTAATGCGCCATAAACTTTATTATAATCTCCATCAGTACCTAATAATTTACTTGTTGCAAAATCTGCTTTGATTAGTTTTACTCTACCATCAAATACTCCGATTATTCTATATAGATTATCCTTAGGGCATGTTATTTCATTTGATCCAAAGCATACATAGTTATTTACCTCGCTACTGGCTCCAGAAAATCTGTATGAATTATCATTTATTCCATTTTCTAAACTTCCATCATGATAATATATATTATTAGCCCCTTGAGTACCTGTGTATAATGATTTTATATAATCTGCTAATAATACTTGTGGTTTTATATCAAAATAAACATAACACTTATCTGATACATTGCCACTCATAACAACTCTTTTATTTATATCATCCCAGCTAAGCTTACTACCATTTTCACATTTTGAAAGTTCTGTATTAAATATATATCCATCTGTTGGCCATTCGCTTCTTGAAGTCATTTCATAATTTCCAGAATTTGCTTCCGTTTCAAGCATCATGGATAACATATTCTTATTTTTTATAACTTTATTATTTTCATAATTATTACTACTTTCTTTTAAACTATGATTTTCATTTAATAAATATATTATAATACTACAAAATAATAAAATAATTATTATAAAAAGATATTTCTTTTTGTTTTTCATAATCAACCTCCATAGTTATATTTTAACTATTATAAATATATTGTAGGTAAATTTTGCCTATTTGTCAATAGTTAAATTATAACTATGTTAATATTTCTACAGGTGATAAACATGAATAGATTAAAAGAATTGCGAGAAGACAAAGATTTATATCAAAAAGATATTGCAAATTATTTAAAAATAGACCAATCCAACTATAGTAAATATGAATTAGAAAAAGTGAATATTCCAGTTGATTATTTAAGACTTTTAGCAGACTACTATAATACTAGTATTGATTATATTCTTTATAGAACTGATGAAAGAAAACCATACACAAAATCAATTATGAAAAAATAATATGTTGACATTTAACTTATACTCAGATACCATTATGCAATGGAAAATGATTGGGATTTTAATTCATCTCAATCATTTTTTCATCTTCTTTAGAACCAATTTTATCTAAATCAACACTATTAATACTGTCAAATCTTTTAGTTATTTTTTCACTAGTTGTATGAAGTTCATCAATACTTTGATTTACTGTTTTAACACTTCTAGCAAGTTTATCCCAGCGTTCTTTATATCTTCCAAATTCTACACTTAATTTATTTAGTTCTTCATGGATTACTTTAGCATATTTATCTCTTTCCATATTCTTAAGTATCATACTTATTATTGAAAGCGTACTTATAAGTGTTGTGGGACCAGCGATCCATACTTTTTTACTATATGCATAATTAAGAAGTTCTGGATGATAAGCATTTATTTCCGCAAATAAAGCTTCTGCTGGTAAAAACATAATGGCTTCATCAGTTGTTTCACCTGGTATTATATATTTTTCACTAATAGCATTAATATGTTTTTTTACATCTTGAACAAACATCTTTTCATAGTATTCTCTTTCTTCTTTAGATTTTGCTTTATCTGTCATTCTTTGATAGTTTTCTAAAGGAAATTTTGAGTCAATAGCAATTGTACCAAGTGGTGATGGGGCATAAAGTATGGCATCTGCTATAACCCCAGTAGATAATTTAACTTGAGTTTTATATATGCCATTTTTATTACTTCCAAAAGCATTATTTAAGATATATTCAAGATTTACTTCTCCGAATGTACCACGAGTTTTCTTATCTGTTAAAACGCCTTGAAGTGATACTATTTCACCATTTAAACTATCAATTTTCTTCTGAGCTTCATCAATTTTATTAAGTCTTTCTAAAACATTCATAAATGTTTTATTACTTTTTTCAAAATTTTGATCTAGTCGCTCATTAACTCTATCATTTATTAGTGTTAGTTTCTTTTCAATTCTTTCATTTAAAAGTTCAAAATCTTGTGTTAACACTTTGGAAAAACTAAACTTAAATTCTCCTATTTCTTTATTAATGTTAGCTTCAAAATGACCAAGTCTTTCTGTCATTTCACTATTATTGTTTTTTCTTAAAATTAATACTAGTAAAAGCAATATAACTACTACAAGTAGTCCTATAATTACATATTCCATACTTTCTCCTTATTTTTTTAATCTTCTTAAATCCATTATTTCATCTATATATATTTGCTTTAAATCTAAATTGCATAATTCATTATAAAGTTTCATAAAGTTTGCATTAAATGGTTGATACAATGAACCACTATTTCTTATTCTTACTGCAACTCTACGATTATTTATATTATATTCATCATTCTTACCTCTATCAAAGGTAATATTTATTATATCACTAACTTTTTCTATTTTAAAAGATGGTCCAATATCAAAAGGATAATCATCACTTTTCCATGTTATTATATTATTTTGTACTAATAAACTATAATTTGTAAGTCTACGTAATCTTTCTTTGCTACTATCAAAAGGTAATTTACAATCAATTAAATCATTATAAAGTTCATTAAATATATCATAAACTCTTAAATTACTTTCATCAATTATAAATTTTTGACTTTTATTAGCACCATTAAATATAAAATATAAATCTAAATTATTTGCAAAATATATTTCTAAATAAACTTCATCACTATTATATAGTATTATTCTGGGATATTCCCCTTCTATTATTTTTATACCTAATCTCTCCATAAACCATTACTTTCCTTCAAAAAATACTTGATACCATTTTATAAATGTATATATTGTCCATATTTTACGATAGTTATCTTTTTTACCATTTATATGTTCTTCAAACATCTTATTAATTATTTTGGTATTAAAATATTTATTTGCAACATCACTATTTAAAGTCTTTTCAACTTCTTCTTTAAAGCTACCATCCTTAATCCATTCCCTTACAGGAACTGGAAAACCTAACTTTTTCTTTTTATAAGCTTCAGTTGGTATAACTTCTTTAGCTGCTGCTCTTAAAGCTACTTTAGTATTTTCTTTTGTAACTTTATAATCAAATGGAAGATGTGATGCTACTTTAAATACTTCTTTATCAATAAATGGTACTCTTCCTTCGATAGATGATGCCATTGTCATTCTGTCTGCTTTTAAAAGTATATCTTTCATAAGCCAGAAATTTATATCAATAGCTTGCATTTTGTCAATGTTACTATAATTTTTAAATTCATTATAAACATCTTTAGTTACATCGATAGCTTTTAGTTCATAATTATTTTTAAGAACTTTTTTAGCCATTTTACTTGAAAAATTTCTATTAACCCCGATATAACTATTTTCTAGTTTTTCACCACGTCTTACTAGGAAGTTAAAGCCTCTTCCTTCTGGGAAAATACTAGCAATTTTACCAATAACATGTCTTACACAATAAGGTAATTTATTATAAAATTTATAATCTACTTCTTCTCTATAATAGTTATAACCTCCGAAGAATTCATCTGCACCTTCACCAGATAAAACTACTTTTAAATCTTTACTTGCAAGTTTTGCAACAAAATATAATGATATAGCTGCAGGATCACTTGTTGGCTCATCTAAATGATACATTATTTTACTAATGTTTTCTAGGTATTCTTCTTTGGTTATTATTTTACTTTCATTTTTTATACCTAATTTTTCTGCTAAATCTTTGGCATACATTGTTTCATCATATTTTTTATTTTCATACCCAACAGTATATGTTTTATTTGGTTTTGCTAAAGAAACTATGTATGATGAGTCTATACCACTTGATAAAAATGAACCTACTTCAACATCCGAGATTAAGTGTTTATCTACACTATCTTTCATAACATCACTAATATTTTTAACTGCTTCTTCAAAACTCATGTTTTCTTCTTTAAAATCTAATTTAAAATACTTATTTATTTTAATTTCATTATCTTTATATAAAAGACTACATCCAGCATCTAAACGATGCACTCCTTTAAAGAAAGTTTCATTCGTAGGTACAAAACTAAATTCAAGATATGTTTCTAATATGCTTTCATTAAATATTTTTTCAAAATCTGGAACATCTAAAAAGGCTTTAATTTCTGATGCAAACATAAATGTATCATTCATTTTTGCAAAGTATAAAGGTTTTATACCAAAATTATCACGGGCTAAGAATACTTCATTTTTATTTTTATCATAGATAGCAAAAGCAAACATACCACGTAAATGTTTAGGTAAATCCGCACTCCACTCTTCATATCCATGAACCAAAACTTCAGTATCACTTTTGGTTTTGAAATCATGACCAAGTGCTTTTAGTTCTTCTTTTAACTGTTGATAATTATAAATTTCACCATTAAAGACTGTAACAACAGAGCCATCTTCATTAAACATTGGTTGGTCCCCGGTAGATAAATCAATAATTGAAAGACGACGATGACCTAAAGCTACATCACCATCTATAAAATATCCATCTCCATCTGGACCACGATGTTTTATTCTATCATTCATTAATCTAATTGTATTTTCTTTTTCTTTTTTGGTAACTAAACCTACTATTCCACACATTATTTATCACCTAAAACTTTCTTATAATAATCATTTGTTAAAATATTTTTACTCATAATCATTTTGCCACCAACTAAACTATTCATATAAGTTATATAATCACTGCTTACTTCTTCACCATTTTTAGAAACAAACTTACCTGACTTAGCAAAATAAGTACCTTTATCACTAACCCAACTTCTATTTCCAAATATAGCAAGACCTGGTTCTGTACTCAATATATCTTTACCAATAATAAGTCTTGAGTCATATTTTACACCAAATAGATTGTATATTGTTGGTAAGACATCTATTTGACTTCCAACTTTATCAATATTTATAGTTTCCATTTCACTATTCCAAAGTATAAAATTACTCTTGTTTACTTCAACTACACTATCTTTTTTATAACTTGCTATTTCATTTACTTCATCTATACTTAAGTAATATGGATAATGGTCACCCACTAAAGCAATAACAGTACTTTCTAACTTACCTGCTTCTTTTAGCTTATTTATCAAAGTCTCTAAAGCTCTATCAAGTTCCATTTGAGCTGCCAAATAAGCAAGAGGTTTTTCACTGTAGTTTAAACCAGCCACATCACTTTGATGCTTTTTAGCCATTGCACTTTGAGTAAATGTATAACCGCCATGTCCACTAACCGTAGCATAATACGTAAAGAATGGTTTATCACTATTTATATAATCATCAAATGTTGCATTAATCATTTCCACATCGGACTCAGGCCATTGTTTACAATTTATACTTTTTTCAAGGCCGTTAAAGCATCCCTTAAAATTATCAAAACCTAATGCTTTTAAATATTTGTATCTGTCTTGAAAATATATACTATGGTCATGATAAGCAAAAGTATTATAGCCAAGTGCTTTAAAACTTGTTGCTACTCCGAATGGGTAATAATTATTACCACTTTTCCACGGACTTACAAATCCTGAAGCTGCTACTAAACCAGTAAGTTCTTGAAATTCTCCTCCAATCGTACTTGATATCGTCGGAGTGTAAAAATTATTAAATTTAAATCCACTATTTACTAGTTTATATAAGGTCGGAGTTAAGTCTTTTCTTACAGCTATTTCATTAAAACTTTCGGCCATAAACAAAATTAAATTCTTTCCTTCAAAATATTTTGTATATTCATTTTGTTTAGTTCCACTTTCATTTTTGAAATATTCATGCATATTTTTAATTGTTTTATTACTTTCATTACTTATTAAGGCATCAAAATCTATGTCTAAATTATTATATTCATAAATGATTTCTTCTGGATTATCTTCTTTTATATTATTATCTTTATTATCTTTGATAATAATATCTATTTTTTCATCAAAACCAAATATTAATCTATAAGTATCTATAACAAATGTATTTAATACTCCGAATGTTCTAATATTTAAATCAACATTATTTACATCATAATATAGTTTATATGGTGAATTAATTTTTTCTTTACCAATTTGTAAAAACAAATAAAACGAACCAATGCTAATTAAACATAAACCACTTTTAATAAATAAAGATTTTTTATTTTCTCTTTCAATTACTATAATGTTATTAAAAATAGTAAGTAATATAAATGGCATAAATAAGAGGATAACTCCGATGATGTTTCTAATAACTAAATCTACACCATCACCTGCAAAAGATGCCACTTGTCCTGATGCTCCGAGTAAGCCAAAATCAAAATAAAAGCTAAACATTTTAAAGACACATAACTGAATACTATAAAGTAAACTTAGTAAAAATAAATTTATAAGAAATATTATTTTATTTGTTTTTCTATTAAATATTCTACCAAAGCAATCAAAAAATAAACCAATAATTAAATTGAATATTAAAACATAAATAATATTTTTATTAAATATCACATTACCTGTTAGTAGCTTAAATGTTACTTCCATATATAATAATATTATAAAGGTTATTATCCCTAAATAAAACTTTCTTAACCTAAACTTTTTCATAGACTACCTCTATACCAATTATTATACCACTAATTATTACTTTTATATATTAGATTATACATAAGTTGACACTTTCAAAGTAAATAATTTATAAATGAAAATTTTCATCAAAAAACTAGATATAAAATCTAGCTAACTTTTTTATTTACTTTCTACTTTCTTTAAAGTATCTCCATCTAACACAAATAAATCATTTATATAGCTTTTTACTAATGGATACTTCATATCATTATCTTTGTTATATAGATATCCAACACTTGATATCATTGGTAATTCTAATGTTTTAAATTCTTCATTTATGTTATTTAAATCTTTATAATATAAAACATCATTTGCACTTTCACTTGCAATTATAATTAAGTACTTATCAATAACAACTACTCTATCAACATTATCTATATCAAAAGTTATGTTAGCTACTCCGATATTATCCTCAAGTACTGCCTTATTATTCTTTTTATAAATGTGATAAATTGTTCCATCTTCTAAAGTATAATTAAAATCATCATAACTATAGTAATGAGTTTCAATCTGAGAAAATTTTACTTCATCATAATCTATACATTTATAATAATCTTCTGTTTGAGCTCCGAATAAACTAAATAAAATATTTAATATAAAGAATGTAATGATAAGTAAATATATAACATTGTTATATGTCTTTGCTTTTCTTTCTTCAAAAATTGATGCTGAATATATTAAATAAATTAAACTTAGTATTATTGATGCCACCATACTTGATAATGTTATACTAATTGGTACGTTTTCTACATAACCACAGCTTGTTACTAGATTAACTTCATTAAGAAGTACTGAAAAATCGTAGAAACTATGAAGAAAAATCATTGCCCATATATTGCGAGTTTTATAATATACCATACCAAATAAAATACCTATCGCAGTTGTTTGCACAAATTGCATCATTGTTGTAAGTAAATCTTGGCCAGCAAGTAAATTAGTTAAATGTACAGCACCAAATACTATTCCACTGATAATAATTGATATAAGTATTTCTTTTTTATTACTACTGTATTTTTCTAAAAGTTCATTTTCAACTATGCCTCTAAAGAATATTTCTTCAAAGAAACCAATTAGAACAACATATAATATTAAACTTATTAAGTTGTTAATACTTACATCGGAGCTAATTAGTTTAGCTATATTAGCAATTAATATAACAACTGATAAAATTAAAATTGGTAAACATAGTTTAACAGATTCTCCAAAATTAATTTTCTTTTCTTTAAATATATACCATTTTTTTCTAACTATAAGTAAAATTATAGCAAAAACAAATACTACAAATTCACTAACAGCATATATAATATATTTACCATTAATTAAACTAGAATATAGTTTAGATGCTATTAAGCCTCCGAAAACTTTTGTAAACGCTTCAAATATAATAAATATTAATAGAACTCTAACTATAAGAAGCCAAATATTATTATTCTTTTCTTCCATGTTAGCCTATATTAGATACATTCGTATATATTTGTGAAACATCTTCAATATCTTCTAGAATATTATAAAGTCTATCAAATATTTCTTTATCTTCACCTTCTAAAGTAATTTTATCTTTAGCATACATACCAACTTCATCTATTTCATAATCAACACTCGGAATTATTTTTTCTATTTCATCTTTAGCACTATTCATATCACTTGGATTTAAACTAACAGTTACATAGCCATCTTCTTTTTCAATATCAACTATTTCAATACCTGCGTTAAGTAGTGCTTCAAGTATTTCATCATCATCTTCATATTTAAATGAAATAATTCCTAAATGATCATAATTATATGATACAGAATTAGTAACACCTAGAGATTTGTTTACCTTATTAAAGGCAGCTCTTACCATACCAACTGTTCTATTAACATTATCTGTTAAACATTTGATAATCAAAGTGCTTGCTCCAGGTCCAAAACCTTCATAAACTACTTCATGATATTCATCTTGTCCTACACCTTTAGCTTTATCTATTGCTCTTGTTATAATATCTGATGGCACTTGATTTTTCTTAGCTTTATCAATTAATCTTTTTAAAGTTACATTTGCTTCTGGATTTGGGCTTCCTTTCTTTGCAGCTAAATAGATTTCTTTAGCAAATGTTGTATATACTTTTCCCTTTGCTGCTCCTGTTTTTTGTATACTTGCTTTTCTTACTTCATAAGCTCTTCCCATAAATAAATTCCTCCCTTAAACATTCATATTTTTTACAAACTTATAAACTCCATAATTCTTATCTACATATCTTATTCTTTTTATTACATCTTTTGCTTTATAAATATTAAAATATGTAAAGTTTTCTTTTTTCATCACAAATTCTAGTGCTTTAATAACAAGTCTTTTAGCATTTTTAGTACCAAAGAACTTCATCATTTCCTTTTTATCCAAATCATTTACACTTTTAAGTAAATATTCATAGTACCATAGACTTCTTTTTTTAAAGATATACTTTTTACCATCAAAATCTTTTAAAACTCTTAAAGTGTCATAGTATCCCATTTTTATATTATTTCTAATATCATTTTTCTTAATATCAAGGATGCTACCAAGTTTTCTAGATGGCTTTATTACAACAATTTTCTTTCTATCGCTATATGGTCTTCTTATTCCGATAGCTTCTAAATCAATGACATATACTTTATCATAACCTTTTTCAAGTAAACAATTAGCAGGTATATAATCATGAAAACCACCATCTAAGTAATAACTATCATCTATCATCTTTTCAAATTTAAATATTGGCAAAAAGCATGATGCTATTAAATAATCATTAAGTTTATCTTTAGGTATATCTTCTTTAAATAAATATTTTGGTTTAAAATCATTAAATCTTACAGTAACTAAACCATAGTCTTTATTACTATTATATAACGTTTTACCTATGTTTAATTCTTCTAACTTTTTTCTTAAATTAATAGTGCTTATTCCCTTGTTTAAAACTATTCTTTTAATATTATCAAGCATTTCACTTAGCATTTCTAAATCATAATCTTCATTATTAGTTTTACTTACTAATTTTTTACTAAAACCTAAAATTTCTCCAGCATCTAAATTGTACCAAAAATCATATAATTCTTTAAATCTTCCACTAGCACACATTGCTGCATTAAATGAACCAATACTTGTGCCAGTAAAACCATTAATTTTAACATGTGCATCTAAAAAAGCTTTATATGCTCCAACCTCGTAAGCACCTCTTAGACCTCCCCCAGAAAATGCTATTCCTCTTTTCATTTCTTATTCACCAAAAGATTACCTAACATTTTTTGAAATTTTCTTTTTTTATTTTGAGATTTTAATCTATTATAATAAGCATTTAGATAGTCATTTCTATAATGCAACAATTCTTCAAGTTCATCCCTATCTGTGCATACTGGACTATAATAATCTTTCTCTAAAAAAACTCTACTTAATACATACTTAAAACTTAAACCATTTATTTCCAGTAACTTATCTAATAAATCACCATATTTAATAGTTTCACTACTTGCCAAGTCAAATGTTCTTTTATTTAATTTATCACTATACTTTATTCCTTTTACAAAAGCATAAGCACAATCTTCTTTAGTTATTACATCCATTATATCATCTTTATTTCCATGATACATAAATGTTTCTTCAAGTGGATTGGATAATACTAAAGGTATTCTATATATTGTATAATTTTTTAATTTTTCTTTAACTAATTTTTCACATTCAATCTTAGCATTTTCAAAATAATCATATTCATCTAATTTTAGTTTACTTTTGACGCTTGGATTTTCTATTTGTTTATAGACACTCGTTGATGATGCTAAAAACAAATGACATTTTGGGTTGTAATAACTTATTGCACGGACAATATTTTCACACCCTCCATAGTCTATGGCCATTGCTAAACCTTTTTTCATGTTTGCAAGCGGAGGCATAGCACTAGCTAAATAAATAATATAGTCATGATCTTTAACTAATGCTTCCATTAAAACTCTATCTGTTACATCTCCATATAGGATATTAACTCTTTTTCTAAATCTTTTTAATCTTTTAAATACTTCTTTAGTTTTTAAATCTAATATGGTTATTTCATACTTTCCTTCACTAAGTAAATATTTAACAGTATGAACCCCGATGCTACCAGCAGCACCTACAACTAGTATTTTTTTCATATGTCCACCTCTTATAAAATATTAATTATAATTAATATTATTATACCTATTATTATACCATAAATAGTTTCTTTTTTATGTATTTCTTCATACACTTCTTTTAAAAGTTCAAATAATAAAATATGAAGAAGCATTCCACATGTAAGAGATAAAATGATAATTTCTAAGTTTTTGCTTAAACTTCCAAATATATTAAAGATTAAACCACCAATAAAGCCAGATAAAACTAGTAATATAACTAAAAATATATTTTTTTTATTTTTAAGCGATGGTGCTATTTGAAAACCAAATGGTAAATTATGAAGTCCAATTCCTATTAACATTATTAACCCACTTTTTATGTTGCTTGAAGATACTCCATATAATGCCATACCTTCAATTACATTGTGAAGTAAAAGTGCTATTATTGTTATAAGACTAACATGTTCTAGATGCTTTATGTGTTCTTTTTTTTCTTCATCATTTTCATGATGGTCATGTTCATGATGAGGAAGTAATTTATCAATAAAGATTAACATTAATAATCCTATAGCAATAAATAGTATTGACCAAATATTACTTGCTTCAATTATTTCTGGTGTTAAATCAAATAAAATTAAGCCTGCGATAACAACACAAGCACATGCTATAGACATTCTAGAAAATGCAACTTTGTTAGAAATGAATTTGTATACAATTATACCAACTAAAAAAAATAGACCACTAAAAAGCGTTAATAATAAAGCCATATTTAATTCCTCTTTTCTTTATGTATTTTACCAAAATTATTGTATTTAATCAAGGAATTTTAGAAATATTATCTTTATGTACAATATAATTTTTATAAGCTGCAAAATATAATTTAATAATTCTATGCAATATTCTAAATAGAAAAATTATTTTCTTTCATAACATTGCAAAGACTTTATAAATATACTTGCCATTTTTTCAATGTTAAGTCTAACTTTTTTTATTGTCTTTCTATCGTATTTTATTTTCCGTAACTCAAACCATTTTATGTAATTTTCTTTTTTATTATTTCCCATGTTTTTAGATAATAAATCTGGTATGATAAAACAAAGAGCTAGTATTGCTGCCCTATTTTATCTAGAGAGTTTTTTAATGAACTTATTAATTCATCTATACTTAAATTTTCATGTGCTTCTAAAAAATAATTCATAGCTGCTTCTTTTTCTTTAAATACCTATTTTCACATAATCAATCTTGAAAATCAATCAAATTATGAATTTTTTAGAAAACAAAAAAAAGGACCGAAGTCCATTTTTTATAATTATGCGCCTGGGCAAGTTGCTTTGTCGAATACTACTGCACCAGTAAATTCTTTTCCAGCATTATCATTTTGATCAACATCTAAATTCTTTAGTGTAACTGTTAATTTCCATGCATCATTAACAGTTTTTCCAGCATCAGCAACTAGTTTATGAACATATTCTTTTCCGCCAGCAGTTGTTGGAATTTGAATATTAGTCTTTGTTGTTGTAATATCTAAATCATTTATTACAACTTTTTCACTAGTAAATTGTTTTGCTCCAGTTTCCCCAGTCAATTTACCCATTTCAGCTTTAAATACTAATTCTGGAAGACCAGTTGTATTTGTTGAAGAAACTACAAATGTATTTGTGTTGATTTGTAATGTTGCTGTATAGCACATTGTTCTTTCAGCTTCAGTTGGTGTATATGTTTGTGTAGCACCTGGTGCTGTCCAACTAACTTCACCAGTAGATGAACCTGTAGCATCACCTGCGCCTTGAGCAAAAGTAGTTTGGTCTGCATAAATAGCGATAGCATCCCAAGTACCAAATGATGTACTTGCAGCTGTACCAGTTTTTACTGTAACTTCAGCTTGAGCAGCTTTTCCTCCTTGTGCAGTGAAGTATGCGAATGTTGCACCTACAACAGCAACTAATAATGTTGCAACTGCGATTACTGTTAATAGGATAGTATTTTTTTTGTTATCCATAATTTTTCCTTATCTCCTCTCTATCTTAATATTACCATTTTATATTTTAAAAATCAAGTCTTAAGTTGAAATTTTTTGAAAATTTTTTCACTTTATTTTCACACGCTTTTTATAAACTCATTGTAAATGTTTTATTTGTTGTATCAAGCACTATTTTCATACCTGTTATAGAGGCTTCTCCTCCACCAACAAATTTGTAAGTTGGATATAAATTCCCACTTGAAATACTTGCAGCACTACTATAAGTATCAATGTCATTTTTCTTAATTATTTTACTTATAGTTGTTCCATAACTATTTGCAACTGTATATATATTATTCCCACTAAAAGTACTACCTAAACTAGTTAAACTATTACTTGCTTTTTCTTCAACTGTTAGATTACCACTATAAACTATATCGTTATATGTTATATCTAAGTTATAAACTCCAGGATAAACACCTGCTAAGCTAAATACTCCACTTGATGATGTGGTACTTGTTACTGAACCATTTTGTAAACTTACTACTGCTCCACTTAAATTATTTGTGCCATCTGTTATGCTTCCATTTAATGTATAGTTCATTTTGGCATTAACTACTTCTGCCACTATTTGAGTGTTTACATAAAAGTAAGAATAACTTGCCGCAGATATAGCTTTATCACTTAACCATAACTTTATTCTATAAGTTTTTGTAGAATTAGAACTAGATGTGCTGCCTAAAGTGTTAAATAAAATACTATATCTATTATTTCTACTATCAGAATTATCTATTTTATAAATTGGCAAATCTGTTACACTAAGGGGGCCAGCTACTAATGTATCAGCAGTTCCTGCACCATGATATTCATATACAGCAAACCTAACATAATCAAGTGGTGTTAGCATGTCTGTATCTTTATAACCAGTTCTTGATGTAAAATTATCCATGTCATAACCAATATTCATAACATAAGTAGAATCTAATGTACCTGTATTTTGAATATAAATTACACTTACATCATTTTGATTCATACCTTCTTTATCTGACATTGGTGTTAAACTATTATTTCTTTGAATTGCTGAAGTTTCACTACCATATGAAACTTTTAGTGTACCTGTTGTTATACTTTGATTTGTGTTATTAGTTTTAACAGAAAAGAATGATGCATAACTAAATCCAATTGAGGCAATTGTTAAACAAAATACACAAATAGCTATAATAAAATTTTTATTTTTGACAAATTTATTAACTTTTTCCCAATTTATTTTTTTCACTATCTATCACCTAATATTATAATACCACAAAATATTTTCAAATAAAAGCAAAAGTTATTTTTTATCTAACTTTTGCCTTCTTTGTTTTTAAATATTTATCTAAGCCTCTGAAGCCTTGGTTTTCATAATCAAAATCTTTAACAACTGAGTAGTCTTTAATACCCTTTTTATCTAAATATTCTTTAATCATTTCTTCTGTGATATTGTTATAATTTATTTTAGAAGTAATTCTAGCTAAAAATTCTTTACTAAAACTATTTTGATAATTTCCTTTACCTTTTATAAACCCTATTTTTTGATTAACCTCGGCATTACTTGTCATAAAAATATAAGTATTTTTAAAATCTATTTTTTCACCCTTTGAATTGGTTATATATCCCTCATCTAAAATTTGTAAAAATAAATTAATAACATTCGGATGAGCTTTTTCAAGTTCATCTAATAAAATAATGGAATGGGGATTCATACGTACTTTTTCAAATATATTTTCATCATCATAACCAACATATCCTGCACTAGAACCAATTAATCTAGTTATTGATACACTTTCGTTATATTCACTTAAATCAAGTCTTATTAAAGGAATATCCAAATATTTTGCTATTTCTTTAACAGTTTTAGTTTTACCCACTCCCGTTGAACCTGTAAGTAAAATGGATACTGGTAAATCTTCTTCTTTTTGTTTTAAAGCATTTATTATTTCTTTAATTGCTTCTTTTTGACCTATTATATTATTTAGCAAATAATTTTCTAAATCTTTAAAGTTATTTTCTATAAATGGAATATTATTTTTTCTTTCTAAGACTACTTTTATATCTTTTTCAGTTATTTTTATAGGCATATTTTCTTCTTTATCTATTTTTTCTTGTAATTTTATTTCCATACTTCGGTATTTTAATGCTTCATCAAAATCATTTTTCTTTACCATACTTTCTTTTTTCTTTACAATATTAAGTAGTTTTTCTTTTAACTTAGAAATATCTTTTTCTTTAGTACTTTCTACTTCTTTCATAGCACATACACTATCTAATAAGTCAATGGATTTATCGGGATTAAATCTATCTAATATGTATTTATCTGTTAACGATACTATTTTTTTTATATTTTCATCAGTTATTTTTATATTATAGTGTTTTTCAAATGATGGCCTTATTTTGGATAATATGTTTTCTGTTTCTTTAATAGTTGGTTCATTTATTTTTATTATTTCAAATCTTCTTGATAATGCTTTATCTTTGGCAATAAATTTATTATATTCATTCGTTGTTGTTGCTCCGATTATTTTTACTTTTCCACGTGCTAAATAAGGTTTGAGGATATCACTTGCATTTATTGCTCCTTCAGCACCACCAGCATTAGCCATTGTATGGATTTCATCAATAAAAATAATAATTTCTGGATTTTCTTCTATTTCTTTAATGATTTTATTTAATTTTTCTTCAAATTCACCACGGTATTTAGTACCTGCAACTAATGAAGACATTTCTAAAGATACTATTTTTTTATCCTTTAATTTATTTGGAACATTTCCTTTATTTATTCTTCTTGCAAGTTCTTCAATAATAGCACTTTTGCCTACTCCAGCAGAACCTATTAAAAGAGGATTATTTTTATTTTTACGAAGTAATGTTTCTATTATTAAGCTTAATTCTTTTTCTCTACCTACTAAAATATCATCACTATCTATCTTGGACATGTCTTTACCAATATTATATAATTCTAACTTAGTATTACCTTTTTTATGTTTCTTTTTTATTTCATCATAAAGTTTATCAATATCAATACCCATGCTAATAATAATTCTAATAGCTATACCTTCTCCTTCTTCTAAAATTGCTTCTAAAAGATGAATGGGTTCTATATTTTTACTCTTAGATATTTCATCTGCTGTTTTAATTACTCTTTTTAAAAGTGGTGTGTAAATACATGTACATTTTTTATTTTCACTTGTACCCACTACTAAAAGCAGTTCATCTAAAAACTCATCATATGTTAAATCATATTTTAATAATATACTCTTTATTTTATCATCATTATTTATTAAGCTTAATAATAAATGTTCTGTTCCTATATAAGGATGATTTAAATCAATTGCTATTTTTTCTGCATCTTTAAATATTCTTTTTACTTCTAAACTATAATTATTGTACATAGAAGCCTCCCTTTTATAATTCTATGTACGTTATGGTAAAAATTTTATTGTTTTATACAAGTTTGGTTATTTTCTCCGATTATTTTCATACTTGTTGGATATCTATTTAATATAGCAAAAGTTTCTATATAATTAAAATTAGATAAAAGTCTTATTATATAATTTAAATCACTTTTTAACATATCATGATTAATAGTAAATTCATAACTTCTATTTATGTTTTTGCTCTTGTATGTTACTTTTATCCACATATGCTTAAGGGGATATTTTTCAGAAATAAGTCTTGTTTTCTTATCATCCTTATTTATAGTTATATTTAATTCATAAGATATTTCTTCTTTGTCTTTACATATATTTGTCATTCTTTTTTCATAAATGTTTTCTTCATCTTCAAACACTTCGTAATTATCTAAAGAAATTTTGTTTTTGAGAAAATGAACTACAATTGGTGTTTCTTTAGAATATATTTCAACTTCATCATGTTCTAAACTATCCATACTTTGATTAATAATTATTCTTGTATCTATTAGGGAAAATAACTTTTCTATTTCTTTTAGTATATTGTCATTTATAATGCTTGTATTTAACCCTAGTATTTCTAGGTAGTTTAAGAAAGTTATCCCTAGTTTATTTAATGCAACACTTAAACTAATGCTTTCTTTATCGCATTTTCTATTAATTCTCGAAATGATTGTTTTAATTTTTCTAATATCTTCCATAAATCTAGTATACTACATTTTAGAAAGAAAAAAAACTATAAATTCTATAGTTATTTTTTCAAGTCTTTGATTTGTTTTGCAGATAATCCAGTTATTTTGGCAATGGTATTAACATCAATATTTTCTTTAAGCATTTTAATTGCTGTTTGCTTGATACCTTGAGTTTCACCAAGTTCATAATAAGATTGTTTTAATAATTCTTCACGATTATAGGGTAAAGCTGCATCAAAATTCAATGTTAATTTCTTAGCTTCATCTATTATTTTATTCATAAACACATCTCCATTATACACATTATCATATTGCAATATTAATATCTTATGTTTTTACTGTTAGATCAAAATGCTTGTTAGTCACTTTGTTAATTCAACTATACCACTTTTTAGCCACATATCAAGATTTGATTTTATAAAATTTGAATGACTTTCCTATTATACAAAAAAAGAGTTCATTTTCTGAACTCTTAGATATAAGTTACTACTGTAAATAATACGAGTAATATAATGATCATACCAACTACATATAACCAAATATATTTGAACCAATCTTTGTAACTTACCTTCATCATTGAAAGACCTAGTACTAACATGGCACTTGTTGGTATGAATATTTGAACAATACCATACATTGATGTAAATATTGTATGTACAATTTCAATATTATTAGCATAAACAGTGCTTAAGAAGCTTCCGATTGTATAAGCAACATATCCAAAATCACTATGGAATATTGAAGTTATAAATGCTACTATTGAAGTTAAATATGGATTAAATCCTTCAACAAGATTTAATATCCAATTAAACATGGAATTAAGTGGTGAACCAGAAATATAACTTGCTGCAAAAATCAAGTTTGCAAATATCAAGAATAATAATGGTTTAAACATTTTCTTAGTTCCTTCATAGAAACTTTCAACATATTCATCAAAACTCATCTTATACAAGAATGCTAATAATGCACTTACAATAAGTAGAACTATTAAAATGTTAAATACATATTGGAAACTACCTAATGCACTTGCATTAGCACCAAGAATGTATTGAATTATATAAAATTCACTACCAGCTTCTAGTCCAGTTAGCCATTCATGGAATTTGTCAAAAATTTCAATTCCAAAAATAGTATTCCAATTAATGTAACCAAGTATTGTAATTATAACTGAAATTGCTAGAACTATGATGGCAGGTAACATTTTTATTTTACCTTTGCTAGATGCTTTTTCTACTTCAAATATATCATTTTCTTTACTAGCACTCTTTGTATTTTTCTTCATATTATCAGATATTTTGCGAACACGCATAACAATGAAGAAATTATATAGAACAATAGCAACGGCAGCAATCATATAACGATAATTTAAACCAAATTTAACATCTTGAGTTAATTGATTATTGAAAGCTGCTAGGCTGTCAGTTCCATATGTGCAACCAAGAATACCAACTAAAGCACTACCAAATGTTATAACAAATATAGTTAATTTGTCCATTCCAATTTTTGATAAAATTGTAACAAAGAATGGAATGAATAATAAAACTATAAGTGTTTGTGAAAATAATGAAGTAAATATAAATAGTATTACACTTATTATTACACTAGTAACAATTGGGTGTTTACCAAATTTTTCTGCTAAACTGTCAGTTAATTTTTGATATCCACTAATGTGAGATAATACTCCATAGAAACCACATACAACAAGTAGTAATGGAATTTTATCCATCATGAAATATATTGAATAATATAGCATAAAACCAATATCAGTTAGCCCTATACGAGTAAAGTTCTTATCAACAAAGTCAGCACCTTGGAACATACCGCTTGTAAATAACCATGAAGCTATTATTCCTGCTATTAAAAGAACTAAAATACTTTTTGCTAGTGTATGTTTTTCACTCTTAAGAGCAATCATCATGCTTCCAACTATAAATAGGACTATTCCAATAATTTTTAATATCATATCTGGATTAGTTCCTTCAACAAATGCTGCAACTATAAATAATATAAATGCAACAATGTCCATTAAAGCACCTATACATCTTAATACGCCTTGTTTTTCAAATATTTTTTTCATTCTCTACCTCCTTACTTATGATTATAACACCCAAATAAAAGAAAAAAAAGTATTTTCATACTTTTTTCACATAAAATTATCTGCCAAAACTTAAAAATTGAGGAATATCTTTATCATTGTCATAACTATTGATGGCTTCATATAGTAAATCATACGCTATTTTTTGACCTACGTTTTTCTTTAACATTTCCAATAAAAATCCAAATTTTTGCTTAACTAAATTTCCATAATCCTTAGAAACTATAACAAACGAAGCTCTCATTAAGCAACTATTAAATATTGCTTCATGGTATTTATCAGAGGTATAAAATACATTGTTATCTAAATTCACTAATTTATCGGCAAGAACAGGAAAGAAATTACTTACTTCTGTTGTTTTTATCATTTCGCTTAAAAATTTTTCTGAATCATCTATTAAAAGCAACCCATTTTCCATGTATGGATGAGGATTGATTTCAAAATTATTTCTTATAAGTTCTTTTTCAATACTTCTCATGCTAAGTGCCATTTGATACTTAATTTTTGTTTTTTCTTTTTTATCACTAATATGATTATTTATATCAAAAATAGCTAAAGCTAATTTTATAATATCATTATAAATTGAAGTTACATACAAAGCACTAGGAAAATCTTCACCATTTAATATTTGTGATATTCTAATTTGGTGTAAATCATTGGAGATTCTTGCTTTCTTAATATCGCATTCCTTACAGGAAAAATTTATATTAATTCCTGCTTTAGTTTCAAATTTATTTTCTATGTAACTTATTATTTCTTCAAGATCACCAGATACTTTAAATCTTTCTAAAATATTTTCTTCAATAGTAATACAACTTTTTAAATTTTCTAATTCTTCTTTGTACTCTTTACTTTCTTTTAAACTTTTAAATTCTAACTCTGTTAATTTTCTATAACTTACATTTATACTATTAATTATATTTTCAAACATTTCAATGTCATTTAATGCTCCACTTTTTAACATATATATTATTCCTTTCTATAAACTTAAACTTACATGATTTGGAACTTTTTTATCTTGTTCTAAATTTTCTAATAAACTTTTTAATATTTCAATTGTGTATCTTACATCACTTTTATTTTCAAGTGTATCAGCTAAATCCATTAATAAAATTAATAAATTTTCCTTATTAAAATTTGGATAGTTTGGCAAATTGAAATTGCCTTCTCCATTTATAAATTCTTTTATCTTTGATACCACCAAATTTGCAGTATTTTCATCTAACATAACTAAACATGCTCTAATACTTGTACAAGTAAATAAAAAGTCTAAATATTCATCTTTATTGTTTTTAAAGTCTTTTTTAAATGAAAAAATACTTATTATATAACTACGAAGAATATTTATTGTTATACTATTGGTAAAAAATTTTCCAACATTTTTTAATGTATTATTATAAGTTAATATATTTCTTGTTAAATATGGATTTTCTGATACTTCAAAATTAGTTTCTAAAAGTTCCTTTTCTACTTCTCCGATTGTAAGAGCTAAATTGTATTTAATCTTAATAGCTTCTTTTTTATCTTTTAGTAAACTTAATGTTAATCTTATTAAATCTAAATTTATAGATAATTCATATAAAGTTCTTGAAAAACTATATCCGTGAAAATTTTCATTAGGCATCAGCTTATATAAATAAGTATATATTTTATTCATTATGCGGATTTGATATAATTTGTTATTGTTTGCTAAAGGATGCAAATAAAAAGCTATTGATAGATTATATTTTTTGCTAAAAAAGTTAAATACATCTTCTGCATAGTCCTTAGTTAATATTTCTTTTAAGTATTCATCTTCAATATCAGCACACGATTTAATTGTTTTTACTGCATATTCATATTCATAAGATGTCTTTTTATCTTTCATTTCTAACTCAGATAAAATTTCATATGCTTCTTCGATAGCTTGGGCTTCTTCTTCGATTGCCTTTATTGCTTTAGTTGTTTTTTCATTAAACATAATCTCACCCCTGAAATTAGCTCTTATTCTAACAGAAAAAAAGACTAAAGTCAAACTTTAATCTCTTGGTTTCATTGTTGGGAATAATATTACTTCACGAATTGTTTCTTGTTCTGTGAAAAACATTACAAGTCTATCAATACCATAGCCGATACCTCCAGCTGGTGGCATGCCATATTCTAGAGCTTCAATAAAGTCCATATCAATATCATTAGCTTCATCATTTCCTAAATCTCTTTCTTTTAATTGATCTTCAAATCTTTCTAATTGGTCAATTGGGTCATTTAATTCGGTATAAGCATTAGCAAATTCTTTTCCTCCGATAAATAATTCAAATCTATCAACAAATCTTGGATCTGTTGGATTTTTCTTAGTAAGTGGTGATATTTCTACTGGATGGCCATATAGGAATGTTGGTTGGATTAATGTTTCTTCAACATATTTTTCGAAGAATAAATTAATAATGTGTCCAACATTTTTTTCATGGTCTGCTACTTCAATATGGTGTTCTTCTGCTAGTTTTAATGCTTCATCAACTGTCATTTCTTTTGAAAAGTCAATACCAGTTTTTTCTTTTATGGCATCAACCATTGATATTCTTTTCCATGGTCCTTCAAGACTTATTTCATTTCCACCCCAGTTATATGTCATTTTTCCCATTACTTCTTTTGCTATTTTAGTAAACATGCCTTCAGTCATATCCATCATTCCTTCAAGGTCACTATAAGCAAGATATGCTTCCATTAGAGTAAATTCAGGATTGTGTTTTGTATCCATTCCTTCATTTCTAAATACTCTACCTATTTCATATACTGCTTCCATGCCTCCTACTAAAAGTCTTTTTAATGGAAGTTCCAAAGCAATACGTAAATACATATCAATATCTTGGGTATTATGATGAGTTACAAATGGTCTTGCACTAGCACCTGTTAAAAGAGTTGTTAAAACTGGTGTTTCAACTTCTGTAAATCCACGTCCATCCATAAAGTTTTGAATGCATCTTATAATTTTAGGTCTTGTAAATGCAACATTTCTAGCTTCTTCATTCATTATTAAATCAACATATCTACGGCGGTATCTTTCTTCAGTATCTGTTAGTCCATGGAATTTTTCTGGAAGTGGTGTTAAAGCTTTAACTAAATGTGTATATTCTAAACATTTAATTGTTACTTCTCCAGTCCTAGTTTTCATTATTTTACCATGTACACCAACTATATCACCTAAATCTGCTGATTTAAATAAATCATATACTTCTTCTCCAACATCATTTATTGATATATATATTTGGATACTTCCTAATTTATCTTGAATTGTAAAGAACGATGCCTTTCCCATTTTTCTGATAAACATAATACGTCCTGCTACTGTGGCAGTATCTTCCATATTTTCAAAATCATCATGAGGTACATCTGCATATTTTTCTTTTAAATTCTTTGAATAAGCATCTCTTTCAAATCTGTGTCCAAAAGGGTCTATTCCCATTTCACGAATTTTTTCAGCTTTTTCTCTTCTTACTATTTCTTGTTCTGTTAATTCATTCATAATTAATCCTCCGTCTGGTGTTATTTTAACACAAAAAAACAATCTTGCAAACAAGATTGTTAAAAATTTATTATATTTTATACATTTTTTTGTTTTTCTTAGTTACACTATAGATTAATCCAGCACCTATAACACCACAACCAATGATTGCAATTGGAAGAGCTGCACCAGTTTTAGTTTCTTTAGTTGTTTCAATTTCAACTGTTACTTCACTACCTGTTGTTGGATTAGCAACTTTTAAACTACAGTCAGCAGCTGATGATTCAAGTTCTAGAGTAAATGTTGCTAATGTAAAGTTAGAAGCTGTAATATTACCATTATTAGCAATTAAACTTAATGGAATTGATGTTCCAGCTAATTCAGCATCACTTGGTGAAACTTTTTGCCATCCATCACCTGGTGTTAATGATTTTACTGTAACTCCATTTCCTAAAACTTGAAGAGTTGCTGAGAATGAATTAATTTCTGTTGTATTTCCTTCAACATTAATTTTACATGTTGATGTACATTTTCCTCCTTCAGTTGGGCAACTTTTTTCACATTTTGGAACTATTGTTGCTGCTTTCGCACCCATAGGTACAATTATTATAGCCATTACTAATGCTATAAAACTGACAAATTTTTTCATCACTATATCTCTCCTTATCTTTATTATGTATAGATTATATCATAAAAATACAAAAAAAAACATATTTTTTACAAAATTATATTAAAAAATGTAAAATTGTGTTATTATAATAAAGTAATAGGATTTGAGAATATGAAAAAATTATTGTTTAAAATTAAAGATAATGCCTTATATATTAAGGAAAAAGTGCGATTATCAAGTGAAAATAAAAACTTACTTAATACTAATGTAATTAGTTCTGATGAACTAATATTTTCTCTTGATTATTTAAATAACAATGTAAAAATTACTTCCACTTTTATAAATGAGCTTACTAAAAACTATGGTATCGATACTATAATTATCGAAAAAATGGAATTTGTATCCACTATTCTTAATGTATTAAAAAATAATACTAATATCATTAATTTAATTATTAAAGAAGATGTTCAATTAAATTTTAATATTTGTGAACTTATTATTAAAACTAATATTAAAAATGTAAATTGTTATAACCTTCAACCTTTTATGATTGAATATTTAGATAAATATGGTGTTTTAGTAGAATCTAGAAATGAAATACTATATTTATCAAATTTTATGCTCCAAAATAATCTTAGTATATTTTCTAGTATGTTTTATAAAATGACTATCCAGATAGATTTACCAATGTCAGTGCAAGATGAAGAAGACTTTGAAGCTTTTATTAAAATAAATAAATACTTAAAAACTATAAATGTTAATTACGTAAATAAAAATGACTTAGAATATATTATTAATACTCTTAGAAAAAATAATAAAAAAAATATAAAAATAGTTATTCATGATAATATATCAAATGAAGAAACTATTGAATATCTAAGAGAATTTAATAAAAGAAAAAGCAAACGTTATAAGATTTATTTTAGATTAGATTATAGTGATGATTACTTAAAAGATAATTTATTAAAACAAACTAATAATAGTATTTTAAAAACTTGTGGTTATATAATTATTCTTATTATTGCAGTTTTGTTTATTTATGTTTTTTATGATAATTATAATTCTATGAAAAATGATGAGGATACTAAAACTAGTATAAAAGAATTAATTAGTTTAGATAATACTGAAACAATTATTAACGAAATGAATAAAGATTTAAAAGATAATGAGAAAAAAGTAATTAATAAAGACGTCGCTAGTGTTTTTAAAAATGTAAATCCAGAAACTGTTGGTTGGCTTAAAGTACCTAATACTAATATAGATTATCCAGTTGTACAAACTAATAATAATAGTTATTATTTAAATCATAATATTTTCTTTAAAGATGATAAAAATGGTTGGGTTTTTATGGATTATCATAGTGATGTTGTAAATTTAAGTGATAATTTAGTTATTTATGCTCACAATAGATATTATAATGGTATTATGTTTGGTAATATTCAAAATATGATGAGATATAATTGGTATAGTAATCCTGATAATCATATTATTACTTTTAAAACTTTATATGAAACACTTGAATATGAAATATTTTCTTTATATAAAATTGAAACAACTACTGATTATTTACAAGTTATCTTTCCAGATAATCAAACTAAAATGAAAATGTTTGATTTAATAAAGTCAAGAAGTATTTATAACTTTAATGTTGATTTAAATGAAAATGATAAAATTATTACCCTATCAACTTGTGCAGATGAAAATAATAAATATGTTGTTCATGCCGTGCTAAAAAAAACTAGTTAATTTCACTAGTTTCTTTTATTTTTTGATATACTATTTCTTCAGCATCATAATAGGGATTTAGTTTTCTTAAAAGTTTAATGTCTCCGTGTTGTTTAAATTCTTCTCTTTTTTCAAGTAAATCATCTTCATCTAGAGTACTGTTTTGTTCTGTAAATATGTCAATTATTCTAAAAGCAAATTCTCTGTTATTTAAAAATTCATCTCGAAGTTCATATACATCGTGTTCTTCTAAAAATTCTATTAAATCAAAACAGTCTTTGTAATCTTTATAGCCATTGTTTTTTTCTATAATTAAAAATTCATATACGTTTGATTGAATATAGTTTATAAACATTGTTATTTGTGCTATATTATTTTCAAAAGATTCATATATATTTTGAATTAATACACTATGTTCATAATCATCCATACTTTCATAATTTTCTTTTTCACCATTAATATCTTCCACACATTCAGAAATTGATTTATCATATAAATCAAAAAATCTTTGAATGTATTTTTCTGGCTTTGTTAATTCTTCATCTGGTATATAATCCCAGATATCTAAAAATTCTAATGGATTTAGCTCTAGTAATGTTTGTAATTTTCCATTTTTGAATATTAGTTCTTTGGCTTTAAATTTAAATGTATAAGGTCTTTGGATATATGCTAGAAAATCTTCGATGATATCATCTGTCATTTCTGTTGGTTTATAAAACATGTCTATGATGTCTTCATTGGTCAAAGACTCTAGAGTTTCAATAAATGGTCCACTGTAAGAAGGATTTATTCCATGAAATGAATCATAGTAATTCATTACATACGATTTACTAACTAACATATACATTAATGCTCTTTTACATACTTCTAAATTTGCACCTGATTTTTCTACAAACTCATTTAAATCCGTATTAAATAAACTTCTTTTGTTTGTTAAAAGATCAATTATTATATGTTTTATTACTTTTCTGTTATCATCGTATCTTTCCACAATTTTATTTAAGAAAAGCATAAATGATTCATAACTTATGTAATATAAATCTCGCATAATCCCCCACCCTTTGCTAAACTAAATTTCTTTGGTACTTACAAATTTGTAATGACCATCAATATATGAAAACTTGTGTTCATATCTTCTTAATTTATCTTTATACTCATTTATATTTAAATTTTCACTATATTTTATGTTGTTATTTACTGCTTCGTTTGTTCCTTCATTATCATAGCACACTTTAGTGGTCTTATTACATTTAAGAAAATATTCAATTATTTTAATTGATTCATTTCCGTTTTCTACAGTATAACTATCTAGTCCTTTGTAATAAATAATATTGTCATCTAATTCATTATTACTCTCATAAATATATAAATAATCATATTCATCTTTTATTTTTGCACTTTTATTTTCATCAATTTTAAAATCTAAAATGTAATAATTTGTTTCTTTAAAAATATATTTTACCATTTCTAGAAAATATTCCTTATTTATTTTATATAATAATTTGTAGTTTTCACCTACAAGATTTACATCATTTTCAGTTATAACTTCAAACTTAAATGGATTGGTTCTTTCAATATAATTGTATGTAACTAAAGAAATTGTTGAATACCCTATATTGTTGCTTGATAAGTAACTGCCTACGTAAAATGATGAGCCAGCATTGTAGTTTTTTTCTGGAAATAATTTATAAATTTCCTTAATATCTGCTTCTGTTACTTCTGGATATTCAGTATTTACTTTTTTATCAAATTTAAATATTTTCAAAAATAAAAATACTATTGTAATTGCTAATATAATTACAATTAAATATATTATTAGTTTTTTACCCTTTTTCATCCTTATCACCACTTGTCTTAATTTTATCACGAACTAAATTTTAATACAAGAAAAAATGAAGATTACTCTTCACTTTCTGCTTGAGGATAACTTCTTATAAATGATGGAGTATATCCCTTAGTATCTTTGTATATCGTTTGAATTTCTTGATATGATGTTGGAAAATTACCATTATTTTCACTTTTTAAAGTATCTAAACTTAAATCGGTTGATATTACTAAACTTAGATTGTTATCATCATATGTTGCGATACCTGTTATACCATCAAATGTTATGGTATTTTCTTTATTCTTAACAATTTCGTTGTAGTCAGCGGCATTTTCAAATGTATATTTGTAATCTCGACGAGCAGCATTTAAGAATACTAAAGTACGGTTTATAGCAAATATATCATTTACTACTTTTTTTGCTTTATATTCTGTTAGAATTTCTTCCGCACTACTGAAATTTGCAAACAAGAAAATATCTTCACTTGTTACATATAATGTTGCTGTATAACTGGTATTATTGCCGGCATCATCTACAGCTTCGATTGCTACTTCATATGGTCCTCCAGCAGTAGCCATATATTCATTTACTTTTGCTTCATCAGCAAAACTTGTTTTACAATTTGATGGGTCATTGCAGCTTTTTATGAAATCTTCTACAGATACCGTTGCATTAACTGTTTTAAATACCATATTTAATTCTGCAACTGGTGCTGTTTTATCACTTACTACTACTTTTGATTTGTAAGTATTTTTTCCACAAGTTATCGTAACTTCATATTCACCCATACTTGATGTATCAACATTTCTAGTATTAACACTACATGTGCTTGAATTTCCTCTGGTAATAGTTGCATATTCTTTAATATCATCAGGAACAGTTTCACCTACACCGATACTTACTGTTTTAGGTGTTAATTTTACTGTATTTTTGCTAACACTTAGAAAATAATATACACCATAAGCAACTGCACCAATTAATACTACAATTAATATTATAAATAATATCTTATTCATTGGTTTCTTTTTCTTGTTATCATTATTTTGTGGAGGCATAGCTCCAATATTTTCCATTTTATTTGAGTTTGTAAAACCATTTATATTACCTGTTGGAGTAAAGTTGTTATTAACTCCTACAGTACTTCCTGTTAGTGTTTCTGTTCCTGGTATTGGTCTTGGAATTGGTTCACTTGGAACTGGTGTTGGATTTGGCACACTATTAATTCCAGAATTTTGTACTGGTGATGGGTTTGGCACACTATTAATTCCAGAATTTGATACTGGTGTTGGGTTTGGCACACTATTAATTCCAGAATTTGGAACTGGTGTTGGATTTGGCACACTATTAATTCCAGAATTTGGAACTGGTGTTGGGTTTGGCATACTATTTACTCCAAAGTTTGAAACTGGTGTTGGATTTATGTTTTGCCCTTCCATACTTGGTGTATTTTGAGCCATACCTAACGTAGTGGAACCTAAAGTTTCACTATTTAAACCATTATTTGTGCCATTATTTAAATTAGGATTTTGTCCATTCATATTTTTTGCCCCTTTTCTACTATAATAGTATTATACATTTTATTTTATTTTTTTTCAAGCATATTTTTATCATTTGTAATGTTTCCATCACCAAAAACAGGAATAGCATCTCCCAAATATTTTGGTTCTGGTTTAAATATTGTTTTAATAAAATCTTTATCTCTTGCAAGTATTTCTCTTAATTCAAAAGTTGTTTCTCCAGTATAATGCCTCAATGTAGCAGATATTCCTTTTGCTTCTAAACTAAATTTACTAGCTACATATAAACTTCGATATAAATGAAATTCTTGTGTTACAATTACAATCTTTTTAGCTTGAAATATCTCTTTAGCTCGGTATATACTATCATAGGTAGAAAAACCAGCATGATCCATAAAAATGTTTTCACTTGGCACTCCCTTATTAATTAAATAATCTTTCATTACATTTACTTCATCGTAAGTTTTAGTACCATGATCTCCACTTACAATTATTTTATTTGATGCACCACTTTCATACACTTCATATGCAGTATCAAGTCTATCTTTTAAAACTGGACTTGGTTTACCATTTCTTAATCCTGCACCTAAAACTAAGATTGCATCATAATCTTTATTTAATTTGTTTATACTGACAATACTTTGTTTTGTATTATTTTTTACATAAAAGTTTATACCTAATATAATTAGTAATCCTATAATTATCATGATTAATAATGAAATTAGTATTTTTTTTAATGTTTTATTCACAATTATAATCTCCTTTTTAATATCTTATCAAAGTTTTAAATCTTTATAAAGGGTTATAAAAAGAAATTACACTTTTTAACATTTTGTGTACAATTTAATCAAAATATATTATACTTATTATAAGAAATGCGAGGTAAAGAATGAAGATAGGTATATTTACAGATGCTTATGAACCCCATATATCTGGAGTTACTACAAGTATAAAAATGCTTAAAGAAGCTCTTGAAAAAATGCATCATGAAGTTTTTATTGTTACTGCTAATTTAGATGGTAAAGGCTTTAAATATGATAAAAAAAACAAAATTATTTATATGGCTGGAATTAAAACTGGAATTTATCAAACTAAATTAACTGGGATTTATTCAAGTAAAGCGATGAGAATTATTAAAAGTTGGGATTTAGATGTAATACATAGTCAAACTGAATTTGGAGTTGGTTACTTTTCAAGAATTGTTGCAAAAAAACTTAATATTCCTGTTGTTCATACTTATCATACATTATATGAAGATTATGTACATTATGTAACCCATGGACATTTTAATGAATTAGCTAAAAAATTTGTTGTTAAGATGACTAAATACTATTGTGAAAAAAAATGTGATGAACTTATTGTTCCTACTGATAAAATAAAAGATTTATTTGTTAATAAATATGGCATTAAAAAGTATGCTAATGTTATTCCAACTGGAATTGATATAGATAAATTTCAAGTAAATGAAGAAATGAAAAAAGAAATAACTAAAATAAAGAAAAAATATAAAATAAAAGATACTGATTTTATTATTGGTTCTGTTGGTAGAATTGCACCAGAAAAAAGTTTTGACAAATTACTTTATAATATTAAAGATATGGTTAAAGTAAATAATAATATTAAAGTAATGTTAGTTGGTGGTGGTCCTGAATTAGAGAATTTACAAAAATTAACTAAAGAACTAAAGTTAGATAATTTTGTTATTTTTACTGATAAGGTTGATTATTCTTTAGTACCAATTTATTTTAATACCTTTGATGTTGTAGTTTCTTTTTCTACTACTGAAACACAGGGTCTTACAATTATCGAAGGCTTAGCAGCTTCTAAACCTACGATATGCACTGATGATGAATCATTTAAAGCTATGATTGAGCATAATTATAATGGTTATTTATTTAAAAATGATAATGAATTTAAGCATTATATTTTTAAACTTATGAATGATGGTAAACTATATAAAGAAATGAGTATTAATGCTAGAAATAGTACTTATAAATATTCTAAAGAAGTATTTGCTTCAGATATTTTAAAAGTATATCATAAAGCTATTAAAGGTCATAAGAAAACCTCAGAGGATTAAAACTTTGAGGTTTTTGTTTTGCAAATATATCTAAATTATTTCTTCTTCTATTTTTTGTTTGTTTTTAAGAAGTTCTACAAGTTCATCAATTTCTTTTTCAGTATTATAGAAATATAAACTTACGCGTAGTGAATTTGTAACCCCAGTGGCATTTTTAAGAATTTTAGCACAATGATTACCCGCTCTTACACAAATGTTATACTTATTTAAGAAGTAAGCCACATCTTGACTAAATATGCCATTTACATTAAAGGCTACTATTCCACTATCAGCTTCTAAATTAATTATATCTATGTGGTTTAATGGCATTAATTTTTCAATTAAATAATCTCTTAGATGTAATTCTCTTTCATGTATCTTTTCAATACCTATTTTATTAATGTATCTTATAGCTTCACCTAGACCTATAACTCCAGCAATATTTGGGGTTCCTGCTTCTAATCTGGTTGGCAATTCTTTATAGTACATGGTATCTACTGTATCAAAAGACTCATTCATGCCACCACCTAAATTTACTGGTTCTAATTCTTCGAGTAATTCTTTTTTACCATATAGAACTCCTACGCCGGTTGGCCCTAACATTTTATGTCCTGAGAATGCTAAAAAGTCAATATCTAAATCTTGAACATCAGTTTTAATGTGAGGAACACTTTGAGCCCCATCAACAACTACGAATATATCATGTTCATGAGCAAGTTTAGTGATTTCTTTAATTGGCCTTATATCTCCGACTACATTTGTTATACCTGCTAAAGCTATTACTTTGGTATTTGGTGTAATACTTTTTTTAACATTATCTATTGTTACATGAAGTGAGTCATCTAAAGGTATAAAATTAACTATTGCACCATTATCTTTACATAATCTAAACCATGGCATAACATTTGATGCATGTTCACTTGTGGTAATTAAAATTTCATCACCTGGTTCAAGTAAATTACCAAAGAAACCTGTTGCAATCATATTAAGTGAATCTGTTGTTCCACTTGTAAATACTATTTCTTCTTTAGATTTAGCATTAATAAAGTTTTTTACTTCTTCACGAGCATTTTCATATTCGACATCTACTTTAAATGATATATCATAATCACCACGATGAGCATTAGCACTATATTTTTCATAATATTCTAACGTTTTATCTATCACACACTTAGGTTTTAAACTAGTTGCACCATTATCTAAATATATTATATCTCCATTTAACATTGGGAAATCTTCTCTGTTCATATTATTACCTCATTTCTTGTTCTACTATAATTTATTCTCTTTTGAAAAAGTTAATTATAGCAAAAGCCTTGTCCAGCTTTTTTAATTTTTTTCTTAAGAAAATATATACATATTATAAAACAAACTTTCAAAAAAAACTAGAGTAATCTCTCTAGTTTCATTTTCTGGTTCCTCTTATGGTGGGAATCACCATCTTTTTATATATTATGCATTGCTGCAGTAATAATATGCCATATTTTATAATAATTTGTCCATAGTTTTTGTTGACAAATAGCCACATATATTATATTATTAAGTTACCGGAGATTAATATTCTTGTCAGGTCGATAGTTAGAATATGATTTTTTTAAATTAAGTGTGCTGTTTGTACACCATACTAACTGGGAAATAGCTACTTAGGTAGCTTTTTTTCATGGAAGAATTATTTTATAATTAACAAACTTGTTTAAAATATTGTTTATATCTTGTTTTTCTTCTAGAGCGTTTAAAATAATTCTTCTTATTGTACCTGATACTAAATCTGCAGCTTGAACTAAATAACTTTTACCTGAATCTTGGTATGTTACTTTAACATCTAAATCATTAAATACTATGGGGTTATATGTGCACGAATAATTAAAATTACTAATGCCATACTTTAATTCTTCCACTAAACCATCATGCAAATTATAATAACCATTACTTTTTGTTGTCTGTTCATCTATATTAATAATTACTTTTAATGGTTCTTTAGAGTCTATTTTATTATTTGTTATTTGATTATTTATTACTTCTTTTATCATTCTTCTTAAAGAATAATCTAGAAATCTTCCTTTAGCTGCTTTATTTTCTATTATATGAGTATAAACATTTTGATTACTTATGACAAGTCCCACGATAAAATATTTTTTTATATAATTCATTATTCTTCTTTTATCACTATTTTTAATATTTGTATTTTTTATCTCTGGGCAATTTTTATTACATAAGTCTTTGTTTTTACAATATTTACATTTAATATCATTTATAATACTTCGATATTGTGTAATAAACTTATCTTTTTCTTTTTTAGATAGAAATACTAAACCACCATATACACTTATTATTTCTTTTTTAGAAAGTTTTCCTGAGTCATCTAAATTAATATATATTGATTGCATATAAGCCTCCTTATAAATTAGTTTTTATTCTATCACAAAAAAGCAAAAATATATATAATGTTTACACAAACTTTACAAAAAAAAGACTATAGAGCTTTTATTTCTCTTTTAGTCTTATTTATTTTATTTTCAATGTTTACTCTTTCTACTACAAAAAACATTATTATGGCATTAACTGTAAATGAACCACCATAACTTAAAAATGGAAGTGGTACACCAGTTAGAGGTATTAATGCTAAGATACCAAGTAAATTTACTAATATATGAAGAGTAAAGTACCAAAAGGTTCCATAGGCTAAAATTGAACATCTCAGATTTTCTGATTGTTTGGCAATTCTCAGCATTCTTGCTAAAATATAAGCATAGCCAAGTACAATCAAAATACCTGTTACAAGTCCTAGTTCTTCCACAATTATTGGAAATATAAAGTCGGTATGAGCTTCTGGTAAATATAAATACTTTTGAGTAGAACTTCCTAAACCTACGCCGAATAGACCACCATTATTGATGGCTATAAAGCCATTACATACTTGATAACCAGTAGTTTCTGTATATCTTGAACATGGATTTCTAAAATTAAGTCTTCCCTTTTGAATACTACTTAAGAAACTATCTCCAGAATATAAAATAGCTAAAACTGCGATAATACAACCTATGGATATAATTTTAATGAATTTCATAATATTATTTTGAACGGTAGGAATACTTATAAAAGTTAAAAATACTATACCCGCTATAATTGCAGCACTACCTAAATCCGGTTGCATAAATACAAGACCTATAATAATTAAAGAAAATGCTAAAGGTACAAAATATGCGTATATATTTTTGACATTTTTATAATGTAATTTGTTATAGTAGATAGCCATGAATACCACTAGTATAGATTTAGCAAACTCGCTGGGTTGAATCTTAAAGAATTTTAAATCGTACCAACTTATAGCACCTCCTGCTATTTTTCCTTTTACAAATAGTAAAGCTAGTGAGCCAATTAGTAAAAATACTAATGGCCATGCAAGTGCAGCATAATTTCTTGTTGGAAATCTAATAACTATTGTCATGCCTATTAAAAAGGCTGCTACTACAAAGAGTGCTTGTCTTATAAAGAAATGATATGGAGCATAGCCATAACGAACTACTGCTGTTATATTTGATGCACTATAAATCATTACTAAACCAAGTGATATATATAAAACAACCATTATAAATAATGGTATATCCATTTTTGAAAATAATTTACGCATAACATTTTCTCCTTACACTAATAGTATCATTATTTATAAGAAATTTAAATATTTTTTTATAAACTTGGGTTATTTTAATGTCAAAAACACGTCATTTATAATAAATTATAATAGATACAAAAAGGAGGTATATTATGTATTATTATGGAAATACTGGCTATTATGGCGGAGGATATGGTGCACAATCAGTATGTGGCGCTCCTACATATGCCGGTTATACAAGTGGTTATGGCATTGGTGCAGCTATCTGGATTGTATTATTTATTCTTTTAGTAATCATTTTAGGTGCTGGCTGGAACTGGAATAACAATAATAACTAAATGTTAATAAATATTTTAAAAAGGAAATGATTAAATTCATTTCCTTATTTTTTTATAAATTTGCTATTTTTATAAAAAAAATTCAAAAACACTTGTCAAATAAGTTTTTTTTTGGTATTATTTAGTAGTCATGGCGAGATAGCTCAGCTGGCTAGAGCATCCGGTTCATACCCGGCAGGTCGAGAGTTCGAATCTCCCTCTCGCTACCAATATGAGTAATAATAGATAGAAATATCTATTTTTTTTATACATTTTAATCTTATTTGACATAT